>NZ_JBQWSN020000018.1:0-62692 GCF_052598215.2 Thauera sp. ZXT1-4
CTGCGCCGCGGCTATCCGGTCGCGTACAAGCCGGTGGCCTAACTAAACGGCATTGCCTGCCCGAGGGCAAGTACGCCGCCTGCGCAGAGGTCTGCCCCACCGGCGCGACGCTGTTTGGCAAGGTCTCCTCGCTCAAGGCCGAGGCCCACCGCCGGCTCGCGCTCGAGGAAGGCGCCGCCACCGTATGGCCGCGCGGCAACCTCGACACCGCCGACCAGCCCGCCTGGGAAGGCCCGGCGCCGCACTATGTGCAGCACGTCTATGGCGAGAAGGAAGTCGGCGGCACGCAGATGTTCAAGCTCTCCGCGGTCGCCTTTGACAAGCTCGGCCACAAGCCGCTGCCCGAACGCTCCTTCTCGTCCCAGTCCGAAACCCTCCAGCACACGCTCTACGGCGGCCTCGTGCTGCCGCTCGCCGTGCTCGGCGTGATGAGCTGGGTGGCCAAGCGCAACGTGAAGCACGACGACGAAATTCACGACGACCCGATGCACGACACCCAAGACGGGGGCAAGCGCCATGAGTAATCACACCCACGCCGCGCCCGCACCGGTCGGCGGCCGGCTGCTGACGCCGGTGACCTTCACCTGCGGCGTGCTGATCCTCGCCGCGCTCGCCATCCTCGCCGTGCGATTCATCTACGGCCTGGGCGAGGTCACCCACCTCAACGACGGCTACCCCTGGGGCATCTGGGTGGTGGCCGACGTGGTGATCGGCTCCGCCTTCGCCTGCGGCGGCTTCTCGATCGCGATGCTGGTGTACATCTTCAACAAGGGCGAATATCACCCCCTGGTTCGTCCGGCCCTGCTCGCCAGCCTGTTCGGCTACACCCTGGCCGGCGTCGGCGTGATCTTCGACCTCGGCCGCTGGTGGAATTTCTGGCACATCCTCAGCCCGAGCTACGCGTCGCCCAACTCGGTGATGTTCGAAGTGGCGCTGTGCATCTCGCTCTACATCATCGTGATGTGGATCGAGTTCTCGCCGGCCTTCCTCGAGAAGTGGGGCATGAAGGACGCGCGCCGCAAGCTGAACAAGGTGATGTTCTTCTTCATCGCCCTGGGCACCGTGCTGCCGATGATGCACCAGAGCTCGCTGGGTTCGCTGCTGATCGTGTTCGGCACCCAGATCCATCCGCTGTGGCAGACCATGCTGCTGCCACTGATCTTCCTGCTCTCGGCGATCACGATCGGCTATGCGGTGGTGCTGTTCGAGTCCTGCCTGGCCGCGGCCGGCTACCGACGCTCGATCGAGATGCACCTGCTGACCCCGCTGGCGAAGATCATGCTTGGCGTGCTGGCGGTTTTCATGATCGTGCGCTTCGGCGATCTCATCGTGCGCGGCGCGCTCGGCCACGCCTTCACCGCCGACTTCCGCGCGTTCATGTTCTGGCTCGAGACCGCCTGCTTCCTGTCGCCCTTCGTGCTGCTGCGCACCGAGGCCCAGCGCCGCAACCCGGCCCGGCTCTTCGTCGGTGGTGCGCTGCTGATGATGGGTGGGGTGCTGCTGCGCATCAACGCCTTCCTCATCGGCTACGACACCGGCGAGGGCTGGTCCTACTTCCCGTCCGTTTCCGAGCTGCTCGTCACCTTCGGCATGTTCGCCATCGAAGTGCTCGGCTACATCGTCATCACCCGCCGCTTCCCGGTTCTGCCGCGCGAAGACGCGCCTCACACCCCTGCCGCCGCAGCCCTGCGCGCCGCCACCCGCTAAGGAGACCCAGCACATGAGCCAACGTATCGTCATCGACCCTGTCACCCGCATCGAAGGCCACCTGCGGGTGGACGTGGAGGTCGCCGACGGCCGTGTCGCCAAGGCCTGGGCCTCGGGACAGATGTGGCGCGGCGTCGAGAACATCCTGACCGGTCGCGACCCGCGCGACGCGTGGGCGATCACCCAGCGCATCTGCGGCGTGTGCACCACGGTGCACGCGATCTGCTCGGTGCGTGCGGTGGAGAACGCGCTGAAGCTGGAGATCCCGCTCAACGCCAACTACATCCGCAACCTGATCATCCTCGCCCACGCCATCCACGACCACATCGTGCACTTCTACCACCTGTCGGCCCTCGACTGGGTGGATGTCACCAGCGCGCTCAAGGCCGATCCGGCCAAGGCTGCTGCGCTGGCAGAGAGCCTGTCGACCTGGTCGGGCAACTCGAAGCACGAGTTCGCCAAGGTCAAGGAGCGCCTGTCGGGCTTCGTCGGCACCGGCCAACTCGGCATCTTCACCAACGGCTACTGGGGCCACCCCGCCATGAAGCTGCCGCCCGAGGTGAACCTGATCGCGGTGTCGCACTACCTGCAGGCGCTGGAAGTGCAGCGCTACGCCAACAAGATCGTCTCCATCCTCGGCTCCAAGACCCCCCATATCCAGAACCTTGCGGTCGGCGGCGTGGCCAACCCGCTCGCTGTCGATGCGCAGTCGGTACTGACCGTCGAGCGCCTCATGGCGATCAAGGGCTGGATCGACAAGCTGGACGACTTCGTCAAGAACGTCTACCTGGTCGACGTCGCGGCGATCGGCGCCTTCTACCCCGAGTGGACCCAGATCGGCCGCGGCATCGTCGACTACCTCGCCGCCCCGGACATCCCGCTCGACGGCAAGGGCGAGACCTTTGCGCTGCCCGGTGGCCACATCGCCAACGGCGATCTGGGCCAGTTCACCGAGATCCGCAGCTTCGCCGACGAATACCTGCTCAAGGGTGTCAGCGAGGCGGTCAAGCACTCCTGGTACGAGTACAAGGCGGGTGACGCTGCCACGCTGCACCCCTACGACGGCGAAACCTCGCCGAAGTACACCGACTTCCAGGACGAGGGCAAGTATTCCTGGCTGAAGGCGCCGACCCTGTACGGCAAGCCGATGCAGGTCGGCCCGCTGGCGCGCGTGCTGACCATGCTCGCCGCCGGTCACGAGCCCACGACGAAGTACGCCACCGCCACGCTCGAGCGCGTGTCGTCCATCGCCGGCATCCAGGTCGGCCTGGACGCCCTGCACTCCACCATCGGCCGCCACGCCGCGCGCGCAGTGTCGTGCGCGGTGCAGGTCGATGAACTCGCGAAACAGTGGGACCTGCTCCTCGCCAACATGGCCAAGGGCGACCTCGACACCTTCAACGCTCCGAGCTTCCCGCGCGGCGAGCAGCGCGGCATGGGCTTCCATGAAGCACCGCGTGGCATCCTGTCGCACTGGGTGGTGATCGAGGACGGCAAGATCAAGAACTACCAGTGCGTCGTGCCCACGACCTGGAACGCGGCGCCACGCAACGAGAAGGATGAGCCGGGCGCGTACGAAGCCTGCCTTGTCGACACGCCGGTCGCCGTGCCGGATCAGCCGCTGGAGGTGTTGCGCACGGTGCACTCCTTCGACCCCTGCCTCGCCTGCGCGGTACATGTGCTCGACACCGAGCAGGCCGAGGTCGTACGGGTCAAGGCTGCCTGAGGGGAACGCCATGCAAGCCGAGACGGACGCGAGACAGGCTCACAACCCGCCGGCCGAGGCCAGCCACGTCACCCCGGCCACGGCGGGCAGCAGTGCCGGCGCCCACGGGCGCGCCGTGCTGCTCGGGGTCGGCAACATCCTGCTCTCCGACGAGGGCGTGGGGGTGCGTCTGGTGGAGCGCCTGATGGTCGGCCACCGCATACCCACCGGCCTGCAGGTGCTGGACGGCGGCACCTGCGCGATGGAGATGCTCGAGGATCTCGAGCACCTGGATCTGCTCGTGATCGCCGACTGCGTGCGCAGCGGCCGCAGCCCGGGCAGCGTCGTGGTGCTGCGCGACGACGAGGTGCCGACCTTCTTCCGCACCAAGCTCTCGCCGCACCAGGTCGGACTGGCGGATGTGCTCGCGACCCTGCAGTTCGTCGGTCGCGCACCGCGGCGCACCGTGGTGGTCGGCGTCGAACCGCAGTCGCTCGCCACCGGCATAACCCTGTCCGCGCCCGTGCGGGCCGCCCTGGCCGAGGCGGAGGCTGAACTGCTCGACGCGCTGGCAGGCGGCGGCTACGGCCTGGAAGCCCTGCGGGAGGCTGCCTGATGTGCCTCTCCGTGCCGATGCAGATCCTCGCCCTCGAGGCCGACGGCGACATCGCCGTGGTCGGCCGTGGTGATCGGCGGGAGCGGGCGAACATGATGCTGCTCGGCCCGCAACCGGTCGGCACCTGGGTGCTGGTGTCGCTCGGCTTCGCCAAGGAGGTGGTCGCCGAGGAAGAGCGCGCGCTGATCGAAGAGGCGCTGGCTGCACTGGCTGCCTCGCTCGACGGCGACTACCACCCGGAAGACTTTTTCAGCGACCTCGATCGCGAACGCAGCCGGAGCGCCGCCACATGATGGAGCAACTGCGCCGCCCAGCGCGTACACCCCCACCCGCTTTGCACGCGCAGGCCTGGGACACGTCGCCCATGGCCGCGGTGCAGCAGTGGTTCGAAAGCGTGCTCGCCGAGCGCATGTCCGGCCTGCCCTTCCTGAATCCGGCGCTCTCGGTCCATGCCTTCGATTTCCGGCGCGTGGAGGGCGACTGGCTGGGCGGCGTAGTCACTCCGTGGAGTGTTCAACTGATGCTGCTGCCTGGCGGCGGCGAGCTGTGGACGGACACGCCCGCGGGCAGCCGGAGCCTGGTGACGCTGCCGGTCGGCACCCTGCCCTTCATCGCGGACGAAGGCGACGCCCGCCTTCCCGCGTTCCAGTACTTCCCCCTGCTCAACACCGTCACCGGGATCGCGGACGACCAAGCCGCACGCGCGCTGGTGCAGGATGCCCTGGCCACCGCCTGCCAACCGCCTGCCGCAGCCACCGGCCCGGCCCCGGCGGACACGCCCGCATCCTCATCACCGGTCGATACGAGCCGCCGCCGCTTCCTGCGCTTTGGCGGCACACCCGCGGGGCGCTGACGACGATGGCCACGGCTGCCTCGATCGATGCGGGCGCGCTGGAGGTGCACGCGCGGCTCGGCCCCAAAGGCCTGGAAGCCCTGCACCTGCGCAACACGCGCCCGGTCGCCGTGCGCGCACTCGAGGGCAGGTCACCGGCCGATGTGCTCGCGCGTGTCCCGCGCCTGTTCTCACTGTGCGCCATGGCCCAGACGGCCGCTGCGCGCGCCGCCCTCGACGCGGCCGGCTGCGGGCAAGGCGACACCGTCCCGACGCCGGGCCGGATACACGACGAGCTCGTGGTCGCGGCCGAGACCGCGCAGGAACACCTGTGGCGCCTGATGCTTGACTGGCCGGCCCTGCTCGCCCTGCCCGCCGCGCAGCGCACCGAATGGCGCACCCGCTTCACCGCGATATACCGCCGACTCACGACCATGCGCCAGGAGGGACAGGGCGCGCCCGACACCGAACTCTCCGCACTTGCACACGAGATCGCAGCCCCCCTGCTGGATGCGGTCGGCGGCGAACTCGACCCGGCCCTCACGACCGCCCAGGCCACCCCGCTGCTACCCATGCTGGGCGCACGCGCATGCGTCGAGCAGTTCGACTTCGGCCGCGCCTTCTCGCGGGCGCCGGAGCTCGACGGCGCCGCCCACGAAACCGGGGTGCTCGCACGCCACGCGGCCGATACCGAAACCGCCGCCCGCCTGCGGCAGGGCCAGCGCATCCGGGCACGGATCGCGGCGCGAATCGCGGATCTGCGCGAATGCGGGCAGGTGCTGTCCGCCTCGCCACGCCCGGATCGCACGCGCATCGACGCCTTCTCCCCGACGCCCGGCACCGGCCTGTCCTGCGTGGCCAGCGCGCGCGGGCTGCTGATTCACCGTGTACGCGTGGACGAAACCACCTCGGGGCCGCGGGTCATTGAGTACTCCGTGATTGCGCCGACGGAATGGAACTTCCACCCCCGGGGCGCCTTCGTCCGCGAAGCCCTGGCCGCGCCGCAGGGAACCCCGGCTGCACTCGAACGCAGGCTCCGCGCACTGGCTCTCGCGCTCGATCCCTGCGTGGCGGTAAGCTGGGCCATCGAGGAGAAACTGCATGCATGAGATGTCGCTGGCCGAGGGCGTACGCACGATCATCGAGGAATCGGCTGCCGCGAACGGGTTCGAAAAGGTGCGCAGCGTCGTGCTCGAGATCGGCGCGCTCGCCTCCGTCGAGGTCGACGCGCTGCGCTTCTGTCTCGACGTGGTACTGCAGGGCACGGCGGCCGAGGGCGCGCGCATCGAGGTCGAGCCGGTCGCCGGGGCCGGCTGGTGCCTGGCCTGCGCGAAGACCGTGCCCATGCACGAGATCTACGACGCCTGCCCCGCCTGCGGCGGCTACCAGGTTCAGCTGACCGCGGGGAAGGAGATGCGCGTCAAGGCGCTGGAGGTGGATTGACGCTAGCCTGCGCAGCAATCGAAACATCACCGCGGGCGAGAGACGCCCGTAAGGCAGCGACCGCACCCTACAGCCCCCCCTCGAGGGGAGCGGGCGCGGACGTTTTTGAATGGACACTGGAGTTTCTGAAGATGTGCACCGTTTGTGGATGTGGTACCGGTGAAACCCGGATCGGCGCGCTGGGCGGCGGCAGGCGCGGTGGACATGGCCGACCCGCGCACAGGCCGACACGCGCCTGGCGCGCGCTCGACACGGCCACTGCGGCCACAGCCACAGACGTGAAGCGCTCCGACCTGCACCACGCCGATGTCCCCCACGCCGACCTCCACCACACCGACGAGCCCCCCGCCGACACCCCGCAGGCCGGCAAAACGGTCGCAGACGACGCCCACATCCACCACGGCCATCACCACCTGCACTTCGGAACCGGGCCCGCACATGCACACGCACCGGGCCTGAGCCAGGCACAGATGGTGAAGATCGAGCGCGACATCCTCGGCAAGAACGACGCCCGCGCCGACCAGAACCGCGCCTGGCTGCGCGCGCACGGCATCTTCGCGCTGAACCTGGTGTCCAGCCCGGGCTCGGGCAAGACCTCGCTGCTGGTGAGCACGCTCGAGGCGCTGGCCGGACGGATTCCGGCAGCGGTGATCGAAGGCGACCAGCAGACCGAATTCGACGCCGAACGCATCCGCGCCACCGGTGTGCCCGCGCTGCAGATCAACACCGGCAAGGGCTGTCATCTCGACGCCGACATGGTCGCCCGCGCGCTGCCGCGCATGGGGCTCACCGACGGCAGCCTGCTGCTGATCGAGAACGTCGGCAACCTGGTGTGCCCGGCCGCCTTCGACCTCGGCGAAGCGCACAAGGTCGCCATCCTGTCTGTGACCGAGGGCGAGGACAAACCGCTGAAGTACCCCGACATGTTCGCCGCTGCGAGTGTGATGCTGCTCAACAAGGTCGACCTGCTGCCCTATCTGCGCTTCGACGCGCAGCGTGCCATCGAGTACGCGCTGCGGGTGAACCCTGCCCTGCGCGTGATCCGCAGCTCGGCCACCACCGGCGAAGGCCTGGACGAATGGCTGGCG
Organism: Thauera sp. ZXT1-4; assembly: GCF_052598215.2. NCBI lineage: Bacteria > Pseudomonadati > Pseudomonadota > Betaproteobacteria > Rhodocyclales > Zoogloeaceae > Thauera > Thauera sp. ZXT1-4. The sequence goes on from NZ_JBQWSN020000018.1 coordinate 7,392, forward strand.
TGGATCGAGGCCGGCCTGGGCGCCGCACGCGCCACCGCGCCGCAGGCATGAAGCTCGCGCTGAACGAGCGGGCGCAGCAGCTGCCCATCCTCGCGCTGGGGGCGTGGTTCAAGCACGCCTCCTGCCTGCTCGAAACGGACGGCGCGGCCTTCGGTCCCAACCTCGGCGACCTCGACAACGCCGACGCCTGTCGCCGCGTCGCCCCCGCGGCCGAGGCGCTGATCGCGCAAGCGGGCGGGCCGCTGCGCGCCATCGCTCACGACCTGCACCCCGACTTCCACTCCACCCGCGTCGCCACCGAACTTGCCGCCCGGCTCGGCGCGCCGGCGATCGGCGTCCAGCATCACCATGCCCACGTCGGCGCCGTGCTCGCCGAGCATGGCCGCTTCAACGCACGGCCGGTGCTCGGCCTCGCCCTGGATGGCGTCGGTCTGGGCACCGACGGCGAGGCCTGGGGCGGCGAACTGCTGTGGGTGGCGGGCAGCGAGTTCGTGCGCCTCGGCCACCTTCGCCCGCTGCATCTGCCCGGCGGCGACCGCGCCGCGCGCGAACCCTGGCGCATGGCGGCGGCGCTGCTGCACGCCTGCGGGCGTGGCGACGAAATCCCGCGCCGCTTCGCCCACCAGCCCGCGGCGGCCATGCTGGGCCATGTGCTGGCACGCCCCGCGCTGTCTCCGGCGACCTCCAGCCTGGGCCGCCACTTCGACGCCGCGGCGGGCCTGCTCGGCATCTGCGAGGTCATGCAGATGGAGGCCGAGGCCGCCATCGCCCTGGAGCAGCTCGCCAGCCGCGCAAGCGCCCCAGCGGTGGCGCGCACCGACTGGCAGCTCAACACCCGCAGCACTGCAGACGGTGGCGCCACGCAGGCCGTGCAGCCCGGAACGCCTCCCAAGGGCATCACCCTCGAACTCGACCTGCACCCCCTGCTGCTGCGCCTCGCCGACGAGCACGACGCAGTGCGCGGCGCCGCCCGCTTCCAGGCCACGCTGGCCGCCGCGCTGGCCGACTGGGTCGCCGCCGGGCGCCAACTGACCGGCTGTGACACCGTGGTATTGTCCGGCGGCTGCCTGCACAACCGCCTGCTCTCGGACGCGCTGCACGCCAGCCTGCCGGCGAGCGGCCTGCAGGTGCTCGGCGCCCGCCAGCTGTCGCCCGGCGATGCCGGGCTCGCGCTCGGCCAGGCCTGGGTCGCCATGCATCATCTCGCCGCAAAGGAAACCTGAGCATGTGTCTCGCCATCCCCGCCCGCATCGTCGAACTGCTGCCCGACGACCAGTGCCGCGTCGAACTCGGCGGCGTGCGCAAGGACATCTCGCTCGCGCTCGTCGATGGCGCGGCCGTCGGCGACTACGTGATCGTGCATGTCGGCTACGCCCTGACCCGCCTCGATCCCGAGGAGGCCGCACAGACCCTGGCACTGTTCGCCGAGGCGGGGATCGACCCCGAGGCCGCATTCGCAGACGACGCCACAGCAGCGGCCACTGCGCAATGAGGGCGCAGGGCAAGCCCATGAAGCACGAGGCGATACGATGAAGTACGTGGACGAATTCCGCGACGGCACGCTCGCCGCGGGGCTGGCGCGGGCGATCGCGCGCGAGGCCGACACCGGCCGCGACTACGCCTTCATGGAGTTCTGCGGCGGCCACACCCACGCCATCTCGCGCTACGGCGTCACCGACCTGCTGCCGCCCAACGTGCGCATGATCCACGGCCCCGGCTGCCCGGTGTGCGTGCTGCCGATCGGCCGCGTGGACATGGCGATCCGGCTCGCGCTCTCGCGCCCCGAGGTGATCCTGTGCACCTACGGCGACTGCCTGCGCGTACCCGCCTCCGACGGCCTGTCGCTGCTCAAGGCCAAGGCCCGGGGCGCCGACGTGCGCATGGTCTATTCCGCCGCCGACGCGCTCGCGCTTGCCGCACGCGAGCCGGCGCGCGAGGTGGTTTTCTTCGCGATCGGCTTCGAGACCACCACGCCACCCACCGCGCTGGTGCTGCGCCAGGCCGCGGCACAGGGCGTTACCAACTTCAGCGTGATCTGCAACCACGTGCTCACGCCGTCGGCAATCTCCACCATCCTCGAGTCGCCCGAGGTGCGCCGGCTCGGCACCGTGCCGCTGGACGGCTTCATCGGCCCTGCCCACGTGTCCACCATCATCGGCAGCCAGCCCTACGCGTTCTTCGCCGAGGAGTATCGCAAGCCGGTGGTGATCGCCGGCTTCGAGCCGCTCGACGTGATGCAGGCTATCCGCATGCTGGTGCGCCAGGTCAACGAAGGCCGCGCCGAGGTCGAGAACGAGTTCACGCGCGCGGTGGTGCCGGACGGCAACCTCAAGGCCAAGACCCTGGTCGCCGAGACCTTCGAGCTGCGGCGCAGCTTCGAATGGCGCGGCCTGGGCCTGGTGCCCTACTCCGCACTGCGCATCCGCGCCGCCCTCGCGCCCTGGGACGCGGAGGCGAAGTTCGGCCTCGACTACCGCCCGGTGCCGGACAACCGCGCGTGCGAATGCGGCGCGATCCTGCGCGGCGTGAAGAAGCCGACCGACTGCAAGCTGTTCGGCACCGTGTGCACCCCGGAAACGCCTATGGGCTCGTGCATGGTGTCCTCCGAGGGCGCCTGCGCCGCACACTACAACTACGGGCGCTTCCGCGACGTGCCGGTGCGCGTCGTCGGCGCCGCACCCCTGAACGCAAACCAGGAAACTGCATGAACACCGTCAAACCCGGCTACGTCCGCCCGCTGGACCTGCGCAACGGCCGCGTCGATCTGGGCTTCGGCGCCGGCGGGCGGGCGATGGCGCAGCTGATCTCCGAACTCTTCGCGCGCGCCTTCGCCAACGACTTCCTCGCCCGCGGCGACGACGGCGCCGTGCTGCCCGCGCCGGCACCGGGCGAGCGCCTGGTGATGGCGACCGACGCCCACGTGGTGAGCCCGCTGTTCTTTCCCGGCGGCGACATTGGCAGCCTGTCGGTGCACGGCACGGTGAACGACCTCGCGGTGATGGGCGCGCGCCCGCTCTACCTGGCCGCCAGCTTCATCCTCGAGGAAGGCTATGCGCTCGCCGAACTCGCCCGCATCGTCGATTCGATGGCCGCCGCCGCACGCGCGGCCGGAGTCATGGTGGTGACCGGCGACACCAAGGTGGTCGAGCAGGGCAAGGGCGACGGGGTCTTCATCACCACAACCGGGGTGGGCGCGCTGCCGGCCGGGCGCGATCCGGGCGGCGCACGTGCGCGGCCCGGCGACGTGGTGCTGCTGTCCGGGCGCATCGGCGACCACGGCATGGCGATCATGGCGCAGCGCGAATCGCTGGCCTTCGACTCCGAGATCGTCTCCGACAGTGCGGCACTCAACGGCCTCATCGAGGCGCTCTATGCCGCGGTGCCGGCCGAGGCGGTGCACGTGCTGCGCGACCCCACCCGCGGCGGCCTGGCGACCACGCTCAACGAGATCGCCACGCAGTCGGGCGTGGGCATGGAGCTCGACGAGGCGGCGATCCCGGTATCGTCCCAGGTGCACGCGGCCTGCGAACTGCTCGGCCTGGACCCGCTCTACGTCGCCAACGAGGGCAAGCTGGTCGTGCTGTGTGCGCCCGAGCACGCCGAGGCCGCGCTCGCCGCATTGCGTGCCCACCCGCTCGGCGCCGAGGCCACAAGGATCGGTGCCGCCACCGCCGACCCGCAGCACTTCGTGCAGATCCGCACCGGCTTCGGCGGGCGACGCATGGTGGACTGGCTCGCCGGCGAGCAACTGCCGAGGATCTGCTGATGGCCGCGGCGCTGCGCATCCTGCTCCTCACCCACAGCTTCAACGGCCTGGCCCAGCGCCTGTTCGCCGAGCTCGGCGCCGACGGTCACGAAGTCTCGGTGGAGTTCGACATCGCCGACAGCGTGACCGAGGAAGCAGTGGCGCTGTTCGCGCCCGACGTGATCGTGGCGCCCTTCCTCAAGCGTGCGGTGCCCGAATCGGTCTGGCGCCGCCACCTCACCCTGATCGTGCATCCGGGCATCGTCGGCGACCGCGGCCCCTCCGCGCTCGACTGGGCGATCCAGGAAGCCGAGGCTGAGGGTGGCGACAAGCGGTGGGGCGTCACCGTGCTGCAGGCCGAGGCCGAGATGGACGCCGGTCCGGTGTGGGCGAGCCGTGAGTTCCCGCTGCGCGCAGCGGCCAAGGCCGACGTCTATCGCAACGAGACCACCGCCGGCGCGCTTGCCACGGTGCGCGAGGCGCTCGCCCGCGTGCCCGACTGGCGCGCGGGTCGCTGGCAGCCGCGCCCGCTGGCGGAAATCAGCGATGCGCGCGGCCGCCTGCGCCCGCTGATGTGCCAGGCCGATCGCGCGCTCGACTGGGCGCGCATGGGCAGCGCCGAGATCCTCGCCCGCATCCGCGCCGCCGACGGCTTCCCCGGCGTGGCCGACGCGCTCTTCGATCAAGCCTGTCATCTCTTTGACGCCCACCCCGGGCGCCGGCCGGCCGGCTGCGAGCACGCCGCGCCCGGCACGCTGCTCGCCCGCCGCGACGGTGCATTGCTGCGCGCCACGGCGGACGGCGCGGTGTGGATCGGCCACGTGCGCCGCGCCGACAGCCCGCATCCGTTCAAGCTCCCAGCCACGCTCGCCTTCGCCACCGAGGCAGCCACGCTGCCGGAACTGCCCGCCACGCTGATGGCGCCGCCCGGCGCCGATCCGGCGACGCTCGGCTACCGCGAGCTCGCCTACCGCGAGACGGACGATGGCGCGCTCGGCGTGCTGTCCTTCGCGTTCTACAACGGTGCGATGTCCACTGCGCAGTGCCGCCGCCTGCTCGCCGCAATCGCGTTTGCCCGCAGCCGCCCGACGCGGGTGCTGGTGCTCGACGGCGGCGCCGGCTTCTGGTCCAACGGCATCCACCTCAACACCATCGAGGCGGCGCCCTCGCCGGCCGACGAGTCCTGGGCCAACATCGAGGCCATCGACGACGTCTGCCTGGCGCTGCTCGGCCTCACCGACCGCCTCACCGTCGCCGCGCTGCGCGGCAACGCCGGCGCCGGCGGCTGCTTTCTCGCCCTCGCCTGCGACCTTGTATGGGCGCGCGAAGGGGTGGTGATGAACCCGCACTACAAGAACATGGGCAACCTGTTCGGCTCCGAGTACTGGACCTACCTGCTGCCGCGCCGGGTGGGCGAGGAGGCCGCGCGCGCGATCATGCGCAACCGCCTGCCGCTGCTCGCCCGAGGGGCCGCGGCGCAAGGGCTGATCGACGACTGCTTCGGTAGCGACCGCACCGACTTCGCCGCGGCGGTGGAGGCGCGTGCACGCGCGCTCGCCACCGACCCGGCGCTCGCCGCACGCATCGCCGACAAGGCCGGCCGCCGCGCCGCCGACGAGGCCGAGAAGCCGCTCGCCGCCTATCGCGCCGCCGAGCTCGACATGATGCGGCGCAATTTCTACGGCTTCGACCCGAGCTACCATGTGGCGCGTTTCCACTTCGTGCTCAAGAGCGCGCAGTCGTGGACGCCGCGCCACCTCGCCCGCCACCGCGACCTGGGCTGGCAGATCCCGCGGCCCCGGGAAACGATCCTCACCCCCTGAAGGAAGCTGCGCCCTCCATGCCCACCCCGACCCTGCCCACCGTTCTCGTCGTCGATGATGAGCTGCGCTCGCAGGAGGCCTTGCGCCGCACGCTGGACGAGGACTTCGAGGTGTTCACCGCCTCATCGGCCGACGAGGCGCTGGAGATCCTGTCGCGGGAGTGGATCCAGATCGTGCTCAGCGACCAGCGCATGCCCGGCACCTCGGGCGTAGCGCTACTGCGCGAGGTACGCGAGCGCTGGCCGGACGCGGTGCGCATCATCATCTCCGGCTACACCGACTCCGAGGACATCATCGCCGGCATCAACGAGGCCGGTATCTTCCAGTACTTGCTCAAGCCCTGGCAGCCCGAGCAGTTGCTGCTGACCCTGCGCAACGCCGCGCAGATGCAGCGCCTGCAGGCCGAGAACGAGCGCCTGGGGCTGGACCTCAAGGTGGCGGCGCCGGTGCTGCGCCAGCGCGTCGCCGGCAAGCGCGAGGCGGTGCGCGACCGCCAGCGCGGCGGTGCCCTGCTGCGCGCGCCCGACTCGCCGATGAACGCCATCTGCGCCCTGGTCGACAAGGTCGCCGGCTACGACATCCCGGTGCTGCTGACCGGCGAGTCCGGCACCGGCAAGGAACTGCTCGCACGCGCGCTGCACTATGGCAGCCCGCGTGAGAACAACGCCTTCATCGTGGAAAACTGCGGCGCCCTGCCCGACACCCTGCTCGAGTCCGAGCTCTTCGGCGCCCGCCGCGGCGCCTACACCGGCGCCACCGAGGATCGCGAGGGCTTGTTCCGCCAGGCCAGCGGCGGCTCCATCCTGCTCGACGAGATCGGCGAAACCTCGGCCGCCTTCCAGGTCAAGCTACTGCGCGTGCTGCAGGAGGGCGAGGTGCGGCCGGTGGGTGCGCCACGACCGGTGCCGGTGGATGTGCGCGTGATTGCCGCCACCAACCGCAACCTTGAGGAAGAGGTGCGCGCCGGCCGTTTCCGCGAGGATCTCTACTACCGCCTCGCCGCGATCACCGTACGCGTGCCGCCGCTGCGCGAACGGCCGATGGACATCCCGCTGATCGCGCAGCATTACCTGCAGGACAACGCGGCCGCGCTGGGGCTCGCACTCGAACCACTCGACGACGAGATCCTCGGCCGCCTGCGCGCCTACCGCTGGCCCGGCAACGTGCGCGAGCTGCGCAACGAGGTGCTGCGCATGATCGCGCTCGCCGAAGGCCCTCGCCTGTCGGCCGCGCACCTGTCGCCGCGCGTACTGCATGCCGCAGCCGAGGAGGACGAGGCCACGCTGTCCTGGCTGGGCGGCCTGGAAGGTGACCTGCGCAGCCGGCTCGATGCGCTCGAGGCGCGCATCGTACACGCCTGCCTGATCCGCCACCGCTGGAACAAGACCCGCACGGCCGCCGAGCTCGGCCTGTCGCGCGTCGGCCTGCGCAGCAAGCTCGCGCGCTGGGGCCTGGACGACCGGGCAGACTCCGCCGAGGGCAGCGAGGAAACCGATGCAACGGATGCCGCGGGAGCCGCGCAATGAACCTGCTCTGGCTGCAATCCGGCGGCTGCGGCGGGTGCACGATGTCGCTGCTGTGCCACGACGCCGGCGATCTAGTGGGCACGCTGGGGGCGGGCGGCATCGAGCTGCTGTGGCATCCCTCCCTGTCCGAACAGACCTGCGTGGAGGCGACCGACCTTCTGGAAGCCTGCGCCGAAGGCCGCCAGCGGGTCGACATCCTGTGCGTGGAGGGCGCGCTGCTGCGCGGCCCCAATGGCAGCGGCCGATTCCACCTGCTCGCCGGCACAGGCAAGCCGATGATCGAATGGGTCAGCGCCCTCGCCGCACGCGCACGCCATGTGGTGGCGGTGGGCAGCTGCGCGGCCTTCGGCGGCATGACGAGTTCGGGCCTGAACCCCACCGACGCCTGCGGCCTGCAGTACGACGGCGACCTGCCCGGCGGCCTGCTTGGCGCGGACTGGCGCTCGCAGGCGGGGCTGCCGGTGATCAACGTTGCCGGCTGCCCCACCCACCCCGGCTGGGTGGTGGAAACCCTGCTCGGGCTGGCTGCGGACGCCTTCGAGGCGGCAGACTTCGACCCCCTCGGCCGCCCCCGCTTCTATGCCGACAAGCTCGTCCATCATGGCTGCAGCCGCAACGAGTACTACGAGTTCAAGGCAAGCGCAGCGGAGCTTTCCCAGCTCGGCTGCCTGATGGAAAACCTGGGCTGCATGGGCACCCAGGCACACGCCGACTGCAACACCCGGCTGTGGAACGGCGCGGGCTCCTGCCCCGAGGGCGGCTTTGCCTGCATCGGCTGCACCGAACCCGGCTTCGAAGACCCGGGCCACCCCTTCCACCAGACGCCCAAGGTGGCGGGCATCCCGATCGGCCTGCCCGCGGACATGCCCAAGGCCTGGTTCGTCGCGCTCGCCGCGCTGTCCAAGTCGGCGACCCCGCGCCGGGTAAGGGAGAATGCTCGTTCCGACCACCCGGTCGTGCCGCCCGCGATTCGCGGCAACGGGCGGAAATACTGACGGAGATTGCATGCGCCGCATCGTGCTCGGCCCCTTCAATCGCGTCGAAGGCGACCTGGAGGTGAGCCTCGAAGTCGCAGACGGGCACGTGCGCAGCGCGCAGGTGACCGCACCGCTATACCGCGGCTTCGAGAACGTGCTGCTTGGCAAGACGCCGCTCGACGCGTTGGTGTTCGTGCCGCGCATCTGTGGCATCTGCTCGGTGTCGCAATCCGCCGCGGCCGCTGCCGCGCTGCGTGCGGCGATGGGCATCGTGCCTGCCCCCAACGGCGAGCTCGTTTCGGCGCTGGTGCTGGCCGCCGAGAACCTCGCCGACCATGTCACCCACTTCTATCTGTTCTTCATGCCCGATTTTGCGCGCGAAGCCTACCGCACGCAGAACTGGCATGCCGCCGCCCGCGCCCGCTTCGAAGCCGTGAAGGGAAGCGCGACCGCCGAGGTGCTGCCGGCACGCGCCGCCTTTCTCGAGCTCACCGGCACGCTGGCGGGCAAATGGCCACATACGCTGGCCCTGCAGCCCGGGGGCAGCACGCGTACGGTGGCCAAGAACGACAAGCTGCGCCTGCTCGCGCTGCTGCGCCGCTTCCGCCTGTTTCTAGAGCAGCGCCTGCTGGGCGACAGCCTCGAAGCCTTCGCCGCGCTCGACTCCGAAGCGGCGTTGTGGCGTTGGGCCGATGCGCGCACCGCACACGAGGGCGATTTCCGCCATTTCCTGCACATCGCACGCGCCCTCTCGCTCGCATCGCTCGGCCGCGCTGGCGATCGCTTCCTGTCCTTCGGCGCCTACCCCCTGAACGGGCAAGCGCTGTTCGCGTCCGGCACCTGGCAAGAGGGCATGGCAGCGCCGCTCGACCCGCAGGCGATCACCGAGGACGGACGCCACGCCTGGCTGCGGGACGACCCGGGCAGGCACTCCCCAGGCGCGCCCCCCACAGGCGCACACCCCTTCTCTGCGCGCACCGAACCGGTCGCCGACAAGGAGGGTGCCTACTCCTGGTGCAAGGCGCCGCGGCTCGACGGCCAGACACTCGAATGCGGCGCGCTCGCACGCCAGTTGATCGACGGCCACCCGCTGGTCCGCGACCTGGTCGCCCGGGGCGGCGGCAACGTGCTCAGCCGCGTCACCGCTCGTACGCTGGAGCTCGCCCGCGTACTGCCCGCGATGGAGCACTGGGTCCAGGCCATCGTGCCCGGCGAACCTTTCTGCATGCAAGGCGAGATGCCCGAGCAGACGCGCGGCGCGGGGCTGGTCGAGGCCGCGCGCGGCTCGCTCGGCCACTGGCTGGTGGTGAACAAGGGCGTGATCGCGAACTACCAGATCATCGCCCCCACCACCTGGAATTTCTCGCCGCGCGACGGCGCCGGCCAGCCCGGCGCGCTGGAACAGGCGCTCGCCGGCACGCCGGTCGGCGAGGATGAGCGCGTGCCGCTCGCCGTCCAGCACATCGTGCGCTCCTTCGATCCGTGCATGTCGTGCACGGTGCATTGACCGAACCGCCCGTCTGCCCGACCGGAGACCCGATCATGTCCCAGGACGACAGCCCGACCCCGCCGCTGCAGCACACCGCCCACCCCGGCGAACTCGTCGGCGTGAGCGAGGACGTGTGGCTGGAGGTCATCGACAAGATGGACGAGGTGTACTCCGACCTGCTGCAGTACGAGGTCGCGCTCGAGCAGAAGAACGCCAAGCTCGAAGAGTCACAGCAGTTCATCTTCTCGGTGCTCACCTCAATGTCCGACATCATGCTGGTGTGCGACCGCAACGGCGTGATCCAGGACGCGAACCGCTCGCTCGAGGCCTTCTGCGGGCGCAGCATCGACGACCTGCGCGGCACGCCGATGATGGAACTGTTCGCGGATCCGCAAGCCGCCGCCGAGGCGCGCCGACGCCTGCTCGAACAAGGTCCCAGGGAAGTGCATGACTGCGAGCTGCCGCTGCGCGCGCGTGACGGCAGCGCCGTGCCGGTGTCGCTGAACTGTACGCCGCGCTTCAGCGCCGTCGGCAAGTCGCTCGGCATGGTCATCACCGGGCGGCCGGTTGGGGAGCTGCGTCGTGCCTACGAGGCGCTGCATCAGGCACATGAAGATCTCAAGCGCACCCAGCAGCAGTTGCTCCATGCCGAGAAGATGGCCTCGCTCGGACGCCTGGTTGCAGGCGTCGCGCACGAACTCAACAACCCGATCAGCTTCGTCCTCGGCAACGTGCATGCGCTACGCCGCTACGCCGAGCGCCTCTCCGAATATATCGGCCACATTCACGGCGGCGCCGGTGCCAAGGAGATCGACGAGGCGCGACGTACGCTGCGCATCGACCGCATCCTCGCCGACCTGCCCTCGCTGATCGAGGGCACCCTCGAAGGCGCCGAGCGCACGCGGGCGATCGTCGACGGTCTGAAACGCTTCTCCGTGATGGACCGCGACGAGGCCGAAGACTTCGATCTGGTCGCGGTCATCGAGCGCGCAGTGCGCTGGGTGTGCAAGGCCGCACGCGAGAGCTTCCGCATCGAACTCGCGTTACCGCGGTCCATACCGCTGCACGGATCGTCCGGGCGCATCCAGCAGGTCGTCACCAACCTGATCGAGAACGCCTGGGACGCCGCCACCCAGGGCGACGGCCCGCCCACCCTTCGCATCGGCGCCACGCTCCGCGAGGGCCAGGTGGAACTGCGCTTTCACGACAACGGGCCGGGTATCCCCGAGACGGTGATCGGCCGCATCTTCGACCCCTTCTTCACCACCAAGCCGGTAGGCAAGGGCACCGGGCTCGGGCTGTCGATCAGCTATGGCATCGTCGAGCGCCATGGCGGGCAACTGCTGGCCGAAAATGCCCCGCAGGGCGGCGCGGTCCTGGTGCTGACACTGCCCCTGGCTCGAACGCAGGACAAGAGCACGCCTGGTCAATCGGCTGCCGGTGACGCCCAGTAACCGGAAAGCATTCGACCATCTCTTGAACACTGCAGACCCTGCAGCCTGCGGATTCCAGGTCCGACGCAGACCTGGCACGCATCTTGATAGCAGTCATGCGTCCTCGCTGACTCAGCCTTGTTCCTCGACCGCACGCCGCAAAGGAATCACACTCATGCACGCCACCTGTCGCAACTTCGTCCGGCCGCTGACCCTCCTGGCCCTCCTCTCGGCTACCGCACCGGTATTCGCCCACCCTGGCCACGACGCTGCCAGCCTCGCAAGCGGCCTCTCCCACCCGATCGGCGGTCTGGACCACCTGCTCGCAATGCTGGCCGTCGGCCTGTTCGCCGCCCTCCAGCAGAAGCGCGCACGCTGGATGCTCCCTGCCAGCTTCGTGCTGGCGATGCTCGCCGGCGCAACCCTCTCGGCCCTCGCCATCGAATTGCCTGCAGTGGAAGCAGGCATCGCCGCCTCGGTGCTGGTCCTCGGCCTGCTGATCGCCTTCCTGGCCCGCCTGCCGCTCCCCGCCGCGCTTCCGCTGGTCGCCGGCTTCGCGCTTTTCCACGGCCATGCACACCACGCCGAAATGGGCGATGGCTCGGTGCTCGCGTACACCCTTGGCTTCGCCCTCGCCACCGCCGCCCTTCACCTGATCGGCTTTGCGCTCGCCCGACTCGTTCCGGACAGCGCGCTCGGCCGCACGGTGCTGCGCATCAGCGGCGGCGCCATCGCCGGCACCGGCGCCCTGCTGTTTGGCGCCTGAGACCGCCTTCGGGCGCCCAAAATCGGGAGCAGGGCCTCTCTCTCACCCCCTCGGCCAACCGGTCTTGCGCTCACCCGCCACCCGCTTCCACGGGTGGCGGGTTTCTTTTATGTCTGCACGCAGCCGTGGCGCAGTGGTTGCCCGATCACGGCTTCACGGGGAGAATCGCGCCTTTGCGTGCCGCGCCGCAGCGTACGGTCGGTTCACGGGCGCACGCCCATGCGGGTGCAGGCGCTCTTTCCCAGTCCTTTCCGAGTCGGATCATGAACAAATTCTCTTCCCTGCTGATGCTCTCCCTCACCGCCGGCGCCCTGCTGACCGGTTGCGGCAACAACGACAGCGCCCCCGCCGCGCAGTCCGCCGCCCCCGCGCCGACCGCCCCCACGAAGATCGTCATCGGCCTCGACGACAACTTCCCGCCGATGGGTTTCCGCAACGAGAAGAACGAACTCGTCGGCTTCGACATCGACCTCGCCAAGGAAGCCGCCAAGCGCCTCGGTATCGAAGTCGAGTTCAAGCCGATCGACTGGAGCGCCAAGGAGGCGGAGCTGAATGGCAAGCGCGTCGACGCGCTGTGGAACGGCCTCACCATCACCGAAGAACGCCGGAAGAACATCGGCTTCACCACCGCCTACATGGAAAACCACCAGATCATCGTGGTGCCCGCCAACTCGGCGGTGAAGACCAAGGCCGACCTCGCCGACAAGATCATCGGCATCCAGGACGGCAGCAGCGCGATCGACGCGGTGCAGAAGGACCCGATCGCGGCTTCCTTCAAGGAGCTGAAGAAGTTCGGCGACAACGTCACCGCGCTGATGGACCTGACCACCGGCCGCCTGGACGCCGTGGTGCTGGACGAGGTCGTGGGCCGCTACTACACCGCCAAGAAGCCCGGCGACTACGTGGTGCTCGACGACCACTTCGGCACCGAGGAGTACGGCGTCGGCACGCGCAAGGACGACACCGAGTTGCTGGCCAGGCTGCAGAAGGCGATGGACGACATGAAGGCCGACGGCAGCGCGGCGCGCATCTCCACCGAGTGGTTCGGCAAGGACATCATCAAGTAAGTCCATTCGGGCCGTGCGGGCAGCCGTGATTCGGCACGTCCGCCGGCCTCGCGCGACGCGCGCGCCCTGCCCGGAATTCCCTCATGGACTACATCCTCAGCATCCTCGGCCCGCTCGCCGAGGGCTCGCTGGTCACGCTCAAGCTGTTCTTCATCACGCTCGCACTGGCCGTGCCGCTCGGCCTGGCGCTGGCGCTGATCCGTATCTCGCGTTTCACCGTCGCCAGCCAGGCCGTCAATGGCTACATCTGGCTGATGCGCGGCACGCCGCTGATGCTGCAGATGCTGTTCATCTACTACGCGCTGCCCTTCGTGCCGGTGGTGGGCATCCGCCTGCCCGACTTCCCGGCGGCGATCGTGGCCTTCGCGCTCAACTACGCGGCCTACTTCGCCGAGATCTTCCGCGCCGGCATCCAGTCCATCGACCGCGGCCAGTACGAGGGCGCCAAGGTGCTCGGTTTTTCCTACGGCCAGACCATGCGCCGCATCGTGCTGCCGCAGGTGGTCAAGCGCATCCTGCCGCCGATGAGCAACGAGACCATCACCCTGGTCAAGGACACCTCGCTGATCTACGTGCTTGCGCTCAACGACCTGCTGCGCGCCGCACGCGGCATCGTGCAGCGCGACTTCACCATCACGCCTTTCATCGTCGCCGCGGGCTTCTACCTGCTGATGACGCTGGTGCTGACCTGGTTCTTCCAGCGCCTGGAGAAACGCCATGCCGTCTATGACTGAGGCCGCGTCGATGAGCGAACCGATGATCCTCGCCAACGGCATCCACAAGCGCTTCGGCGCCAACGAGGTGTTGAAGGGCGTTTCGCTGACGCTCGCGAAGGGCGAAGTGGTCGCGGTGATCGGCCCCTCGGGCTCGGGCAAGAGCACCTTCCTGCGCTGCCTCAACCACCTCGAGACCATCGACGCCGGGCGCATCGTCATCGAGGGCGACGTGCTCGCCCACGACGACGCGAGCGGCCGCGCACACTACGTCGCCGACGCCGAGGTGCGCCGGATCTGTGCGCGCATGGGCATGGTGTTCCAGCACTTCAACCTGTTTCCGCACCTGACCGTGCTGCAGAACGTGATCGAGGCGCCGATCACGGTGAAGGGCATGAAGCGCGAGGCCATCCTGCCCAAGGCCGAGGAGTTGTTGAAGAAGGTCGGCCTCTTCGACAAGCGCGAGGCCTATCCGTCACGGCTCTCGGGCGGACAGAAGCAGCGCGTGGCGATCGCGCGTGCGCTGGCGATGGAGCCGGACATCATGCTGTTCGACGAGCCGACTTCCGCACTCGACCCGGAGCTGACCGGCGAGGTGCTGCGCACCATGCGCCAGCTCGCCGACGAGCACATGACCATGCTGGTGGTGACGCACGAGATGGGCTTTGCGCGCGAGGTGGCAAGCCGCGTGGTGTTCATGGACGGCGGTGAACTGATCGAGTCGCGCCCGGCGGCGGAGTTCTTCGCCAATCCCGAGCATCCGCGCACGCGGGCCTTCCTGGAAAGCATGCTCTGAAACGAGCACGCGGAGCGACCGCGCGGACGCGCTCTTCAGCGGGAATGGTCAGGTAAGGCGGATGGACGCAGACAGGCAGCGCTGGCGCGTTCACCGCGGGTCAGCTCCGCCGCGCGGCCACCATGCCGCTCGATACGATAGAGACGAAAGGGATCGGTTTCCTGCGCCTGCCCGGCCCGGTAACCGGAAAACACCAGACTGCGCCCATCGGGCACCCAAGTGGCATCCACCACCACAGTGTCTTCATCGCTCAGGCGCAGGTTTTTCCCCTTGCCCACGAAACGGTCATGCAAGAAGAGCGCGCTGCCCGGTTCGTGCAGCACGCGTTGAAGACGCTCAGAGCCTTGAGCCATACGAGTAAAGGCGAAAAGCTGGGGATCGTCCGGAGCCGGTCTGACGCGGTCGCTGCTGCTCATAGCGTCCGGCGGGATGCCGAGCTTGAGCAGCGGTTCACGGTGCCGTTCGCCGGTCCGATGCTCAATCGTGTGGAGCCGCTGCATGTCATGGACGGTGAGCTGCTCGCCGTCGGCGAGCCAGCCCAGGCTCCACCACTGCGGGTCTTCATCCACTGACGCGCTGGCGATGCGATCGACACGGCCATCGCGCCAAACCAGCAGGTGGCTGCGGAAATGGGCATCGGTCAGCAGAAAGGCCAGACGCTGCCCATCCGGCGACCAGGCGGCCTCGCTGATGAAAGCTCCCTCCGGCGCCTCGTAGGCACGCTCGCGCTCGACGCGGCTGCCAGCCCCCAGGGGCAGGATCCAGAGCACGCGTGCGCGCCAGTCCTCCTCATCGGATGGTGCGCACCAGGCCAGCCGCCGGGCCATCGGATCAAGCGCTGCGCATCCGCCTCGCCCCACCTCCCTCACCCCGGCTGCGGCCGACCACAGCTGAATCGCTCCGTTGCGCTCCACGGCAAGCATCAGCTCGCAGTCCCCGGTCGCCGCCGCGCCCGCAAGGGCGGGCATCGCGGCGAGCGAAAGCGCAAGGAGGGCGCGCGCAAGAAGATCAGTCACGGCCGGCGCGCTGACGACGCTCCCCGCCGTACGCTTGGCGATCGCCGTGGTTGCGCTCGTTGCGCGAGGGGTGGCCGTCGCGCCCTGGGCCGCGGCCACCGTTGCCACCCGGACGAGCGTAGCCTCCGCCACTGCCGAAGCGACGGCCGCCATTGCCGCCCGGACGCGGGCCGGACGGCTTGCGCGGCGAGGGCTCCATGCCGGCGATGGTGTGCACTTCGAGGCGGCCGCCCGTGAAGCGCTCGATGGCGCGGATCAGACCCGTTTCGCGCGGACCGGACAGCGTGATTGCGATACCGTCGCGACCGGCACGGCCAGTGCGACCGATGCGGTGCACGTAGTCCTCGGCCTGGCGCGGCGGGTCGAAGTTGATGACGTGGCTGATACCGGCGACGTCGATGCCGCGCGCGGCGACGTCGGTCGCCACCAGCACGCCGATGCGGCCCTGGCGCAGGCGGTCGAGGGTGCGGTTGCGCTGGGTCTGGTGCATGTCACCGTGCAAGGCGGCGGCAGCGATGCCCTTTTCCTGCAGGGAAAGCGACAGTTCATCAGCACTGCGCTTGGTGGCGGTGAATACCACCGCCTGGTTCATCCCGTCCTCACCGAGCAGGGCGTGGAGCAAGCGGTTCTTGTGGCCGAGATCGTCGGCGAACATCAGTCGCTGCTCGATCTGGCCGCGGTCTTCCTTGGCGACTTCGATCTCGATACGCTGTGGATCACGCGTCATGCGGGAGGCCATGCTGCCAACCACACCATCGAGCGTGGCCGAGAACAGCAGGGTCTGACGCTTGCCCGGGGTCGCGGCAACGATGGCATCGATGTCCTCAGCGAAGCCCATGTCGAGCATGCGGTCGGCTTCATCCAGGATCAGCACCTCGACGTCCGAGAGCTTGATCTTGCGCCGGTTGAGGTGGTCGAGCAGGCGGCCCGGCGTAGCGACGACGACATCGCACTGCCGCTGGAGCTGCTTGACCTGCGCAAACATCGGCGCACCGCCGACAAGGCAGGCGGTGTTGAGCCAGCGCAGCGCCTTGCCGTAGGTCTGCACCGCCTTCTCGACCTGCTGGGCGAGCTCGCGAGTGGGCGTCAGCACCAGCACGCGCGGGCCGCTGCCCGGTGTCGGACGACGGCCGACGATGCGCTGCAGGGCAGGCAGGGTGAAGGCGGCGGTCTTGCCGCTGCCGGTATGGCTGGAAACGAGCAGGTCACGGCCCGCGATCGCTGCCGGAATGGCCTGGAGCTGCACCGGAGTCGGGGTGGTGTAACCGGTCTGCTCGACGGCCTTGAGGAGTTCGTCGGCAAGGCCGAGGCTTTGGAAAGTCATGGTTCTTCCTGTCTTGCTGTCCGCACCGGCAAGCGGTGGGACGGATCGGGATCCGTGGGAGACGGATCGCAAAGGCATCGCGCCGTACCGGTGGGAACCGGCTACGGTATCGCAGCGGCAATCGCTGCATGACGGACGCGACGGGCGTGGCCGGTCGATCTGCGACGGCGTCGGAGAAGGACCGCGCATCGGCACCAACCGGTTGTCACGCAGCCAGACGATCTGAAGAACGCATGGAACGCTCGGTTTCAGGAGAAACCGGCGACGGGAGGTCGGGGGCGATGGGGCTGTGGTTACAGTCCCTTGGGCCGGTTTTCGGCGGATGTCCTCATCCGCAGCGGAATGGATACGGCCCTTTGCTGCATTGCACAACTCGGCAAGTATAGCGGCTTTTCCAGCCAAGGTGCAGAAATCTTTACCGCGAAGCGCCAACAAGGCCTTGCCCGGCAAGGGAAATCGGGGAGCGCTTCGGGAAGGCCGTGAACGAAAAAGCGGGCCGATACCCCAAGTATGGCCCGCCCAGCCGGAGTCGCCCCCGGGGAGTCCGGAATGCGCTTACTTGTTGACCGCGGCCTTGAGCGTTGCACCAGCGGTGAACTTCGGCACGCTGGATGCGGCGATCTCGATCGTGGCGCCGGTCTGCGGGTTGCGACCCGTGCGGGCGGCGCGCTTGGAGACCTCGAAAGAGCCAAAGCCGGTGAAGGCAACCTTCTCGCCCTTGCCCAGTTGCTCGGCGATGATGTCCAGCACGCCCGACAGCGCACGGTCGGCCTGAGCGCGGGAAACATCCAGACGGTCAGCCAGGGCTTCGACGAATTCACCTTTGTTCATGCTTTTCCTCGATTGGTGTGAGTGGGATTTTGGGTAGTCCGATCTACTCGCCGGATTCTAGCACCGTCGCGGATTCTGGGGCATTTCACGATGTTCTGCCGTGACATTCGACATGAGTGTGGCGTATTTTTTATTGCTGCTATGCAGCAATCGGGGTCACCGATCGGGTCGTCATGGGGGTATCCTTGCGGCTATCCGCGCCCTCCGAGCGAAAACAGACAATGAACACCCCAGCCGCCATGGCAAGCGACCGCATTCACATCCTTGCGACCCATCGCCAGGGCGTCGTGGCGTCCGTACGGGTCACACTCCCTGAGGTTGCCTGGATGGGGCGCTCATTGATCGGCATGACCCCGGAAGCTGCTGTCGAGCATGCGCAGGCGCACGCGCCCATCAGCCCGCGCGCGCACGCTACCGCGGTTCGCCTGGCCTGTGCCGCTGCGCTCGGGCAGCCTGCGCCGGGGCGCGAGGAAGCCCTTGCCACCGAGCGCTGGCTCGCCGCTGAGGTGATCGATGCGCATCTGCACCGCCTGCTGCTGGCGTGGCCGGCACGGCTCGGTTTCGAGCCGCGCCACAACCGTTACACCGAATTTCACCGCCGCCTGATGCATTGCGCCGACGCCGAAAACGCGATGGCGCTGGGCGGGGACGTGCTCGATCTGGTGGCGCGCGAACTGCTCGCCGGTTTCTTCACCCGCATCCGCATGCCGCACGGCATCGGCGAGTTTCTCGACCGCCTGGAGGCCGGCGGCAGCCTGAGCTCGGTGATGGCCGCGCTGATCAGCCTGGGCGCGGCGACGCCCGCGAAAGAAGGCACCGTTCCGCTGCTCGGCACACTGAGCGCCGCAGCCTGGACAGCCAGTGCCGGGCATTGGCCGACGGAGGAGTTCGTCCGTCGCCCCACCCAAGGGGGCTCACCCGCCGAAACCGGCGCGCTTGCCCGACATGCAGCCTCGCAGCTGGTCAAGCTGCTGCTCGACCGCGGCCACCGAGTTTCGGCGCGCCTGTTCGCGCGCGCAATCGACCTGGCCGACTGCGCCAGCCGGATGCGCCACCCCGAAAGCGACGAGGTCGCCCCACTGAGCGACGTCAGCGCACCGGAGCCAGGCATCGGCCTGGCACGGGTAAGTGGCGCGCGCGGTGTGCTGCTGTGCTGGGCGAAGGTGGAAGATGGCGCGATCGCGGACTGCGCGATGGTGCCGCCCGAAGCGTGGAACTTCCACCCCGACGGCCCCTTCTGCCGCGAAGCCCTGACGCCCCGCGAGAAACCGGAGGACGAAGAGGGCGTGCGCCTGCGCCTGTCGGTGCTGGCGCTGGCGCTGGACCCGGCGCGCGATTTCGAGATCGAGCTCGTCGAAAAGAGCGCGGCGCGCAAGCGCAAATAAAGCCGACCCGCGCCGCCCTCAGGCGGCCAAGCGCCGATAGGCGCCGCCAAAATAGATCAGCGGCGCGCGCTCGTGACGCTCGAAACCGAGCACCTCGCTGATGAAGACCAGATGGTCCCCCCCCGGATGGCGGACGGTGTTGCGACATTCGAAACGGGCGCAACACCCCCGCAACAGCGGCACACCGCCGACGCCTTCGTCAAACGCCAGACCGTCGAACTTGTCGTCGAGCCGGCTGGCGAAGCGTTGCGAAAGCTCTGCCTGGTCCTCCGCAAGCACATTGATCGCGTAGTATTCGCAGGCTTCGAACACAGGCTTGCTGGGCAGGCTGTTCGACAGGCTCCAGACGACCAGCGCCGGGTCGAGCGATACCGAATTGAAGGAGTTGACCGTGAGACCGATCGGCTCTCCACCCGGGCCACGTGTGGTCACCACGGTGATCCCGGTGGCAAACATGCCGAGCGCGTTACGGAAGCGGCGCGAGAAGTCCTCGTCCGCAGGATGCTGTTGGGTCATGGGGAATGTCCGACACGTCGGAAGCGCGTCGTTGGAATGTTGGAGAACGCGTGATTATCCCTGCCCGGGGGTGCAGCGTCGAGAACCCCATCACCGATCCACCGCAGGTCACGCATGAATATCCCTCGCCTGAACGACTTCGCCCACCGCCTGTGCGCCTGGCAGCGCACGCACGGTCGCCATGGCCTGCCCTGGCAGCACGGTCGCGACCCATACCGCATCTGGCTGTCCGAGATCATGCTGCAGCAGACGCGAGTGGAGACGGTGATCCCGTATTACGAGCGCTTCCTCGCGCGCTTTCCCGACGTAGGCAGCCTGGCGGTGGCCCCGGTCGAGGACGTCATGGCGCTCTGGAGCGGGCTGGGCTACTACGCCCGCGCGCGCAACCTGCACCGTGCCGCATGCATGATCATGGCCGACCACGCCGGCCAGTTCCCGCACAGAGCCGCCACGATCGCCACCCTTCCCGGGGTTGGGCGCTCGACCGCCGCCGCCATCGCCGCCTTCGCCTTCGGCGAGCGTGTCGCCATCCTCGACGGCAACGTCAAGCGCGTACTGTGCCGCCTCTTCGGCGTGGACGGTTTTCCGGGCGAACGTGCGGTCGAAGAGCGCCTGTGGGCCCTGGCCGAGTCCTTGCTGCCCGAGCGCGACATCGGCCGCTACATCCAGGCGCAGATGGATCTTGGTGCCACGGTATGCACACGCAGCCGCCCAGCCTGCGCGCACTGCCCGTTCCAGCACGACTGCGTGGCCTATCGGGAAGACCGCCTAGCCACACTGCCCGCCCCACGCCCGAAGAGAGCGGTACCACGGCGCAGCGCGCGCTACGCGGTGATCCTGCACGAGAACGCCGTGCTGCTGGAACGCCGCCCTCCTGCCGGCATCTGGGGCGGCTTGCTCGCGCTGCCGGAAATACCGGACACCACAGACGATATCAGCGCCTGGGCGATGGTACGCTTCGGGCTCGAGCGGGCGCAGCCCTCGCCCCTCACCCCGTTCACCCATGCCTTCACGCATTTCGTGCTCGAATTGCAGCCCGTCCTGATCCGCTCCGCAACTCGGCCCCCCCTGTGCGCCGACGCAGCAGCGCTGCAATGGCTGGCGCTGGACGCTCGAGAGGGCGCCGCGCTGCCCGCGCCAGTAAGGCGCATCGTAGACGCCCTCGCCGCACCCGGTTTGTTCACGCTGGGATGACGCCGGCTACACGCCCTCAGGCGGTGTTCGAAAGCAGGCCATGCTCGCGCAGGAACTTCTGCACGATCTCCAGACGACTCAGGGGATCATCCAGTTCCAGGAGCTTCTGCTTGGCGAGCAGCGGAATCGGCAGCAACTCCACATAGCGCGCGCCCACCCAGGCCAGATCGTCGAAGCGGTGCGGAGGCGGCAGGCGTTCGCCGAGTTCGGCCACGATCGCGCGCAGCAGCGGCAGCACCTCGGCCTGCGCCTCGGGAACGCCCCCGGAAGGCGGCTCATCCTGCCAGCGCACGCGCGCCACCAGCAAGCCATCGCGCTCGACTTCGTGATCTTCGACACGGAAACGCCGCCCGCCACGCGTGACCAGGCTCAGCACACCGGCCTGCTCCATGTCCCAGGCCTCGATACACGCCTCGGTGCCCACCGGGTGCGGGACCGCCGTCTCGCCCACCTCCTCGCCAGCGGCGATCAGACACACGCCGAAGCTGCCGCCCTCACGCATGCAGCCCGTCACCATGTCCATGTAACGCGGCTCGAAGACGCGCAGCGGCAACACGCCACCAGGAAAAAGCACGGTCTTGAGGGGAAAGAGGGGCAGTCGCTCACAGACCTCGCTCATGGTGTTCTCCAGTGGCGCCGCAGCGCCAGGCTCAGCACGCCTGTACCGGCCCGATACGCGCCTCGCCCCAGCGAGCCACCAGCGCATGCGGCACGCCGAGCTGGTCGAGGATGCGCGCAACGACGAAATCGATCAGGTCCTGCACCGTCTGCGGGTGGTGGTAAAAACCCGGGTTGGGCGGCAGGATGCACACGCCCAGGCGGGCAAGTTCGAGCATGTTCTGCAGATGGATGGCCGAATACGGCGTCTCGCGCGGCACCAGCACCAGCTTGCGGCCTTCCTTGATGACCACGTCGGCGGCACGCTCGATGAGGTTCTGGCTCAGACCATTGGCGATCGAGGCCAGCGTGCCCATCGTACACGGACAGACCACCATGGCGTCCGGCGGGTTGGAACCGGAGGCCGGCGGGGCAAACCACTCCTCGCGGCCGAACACCCTCAACTGGCCCGGCGCGGCATGGAAGCGCGCGGACAGCTCGGCCTCGACCTCGGCCGGGCGCGCAGGCAGTTGCCAGTCCATCTCCTGGCGCGCGACGATCTGTGCCACTTGCGAATACAGCAGCCACACCTTGCAGCCGGCCTGCAGCAGGCACTCGACGAGGCGCACCCCGTAGGGCAGGCCGGAAGCCCCCGTGAAGGCAACGGTGACGGTGGCGGGCGCGTTCACCGGATCATTCCAGATAGTCGGTGATGGGAACCCAGCGCCCACCTCGAATCTGCGCAAGACGACCATGGCGGTTACCGAGGTGGTCTTCCGCACTGAAGCGGTATGCCGGGCTGCCGAAGAAGTCAGGCGGGAAGGTGATGCGCTCCAGCGTGCGCGCGAAGGCTTCCTGCGTGAGCGCGGGTCCGGTGGCCGAGGCGGTACGCACGAAGAGGTCGGCCAGGGTATAGCCCATCACGCTCCAGACATTGGGCTCAGCGTTGAAGCGTGCGCGATAGCGCGTGATCCAGTCGGCAAGCTCGGGGCGGGCGCCTTCGGCGTAAGGGTGAGGCAGAACCGAAACACCGTACAGCCCCTCCACCGCGTCGCCGCCCAGTTCGTGGGTCTGCGCCGAATAGCCCGAGGCGGTGACCAGCATGTCCACCTCCCAGCCGATCTTGCGCGCCTCGGCCATCGCAGCCACCGTCTCGCGTACCACGGTGGCGAGCACCACGAACTCACATCGCGCTGCACGCAGTCGCGCGATCTGGCTGGAGAGGTCGGTCGCGCCGCGCTTGTAACTGGTGCGCTCGACCAGTTCGCGCCCCTGCTGCTTCAGCCCGGCTTCCACGCCCTTCATGACCTCGAGACCGTAGTCGTCGTCCTGGTACAGCAGGCAGGCGCGCGCATAGCCTTTCTCGCGCACCATGTGCGCGGTCGCGGCCTTCATGTAATCGTAGTAGGGCGCGAAGTTCTGGAACTTGAGCGGATGCAGCGGCTCGTAGGTCGCCCGGTGCGGCGAGAACGGGAACAGGTGCAGACGGCCCGCATCGACGATGATCGGCATCGTGGCCATCACCACGGGCGTGCCCATGTTGGCGATGAAGGCGAAGGTCTGGTCGTGCTGCACCAGCTTGCGCGCGGCGAGCACTGCGCGCTTGGGGTCGTAGCCGGCATCCTCGACCGCCAGCCGGATGCGCCGGCCGTGCACACCGCCCGCGGCATTAACCTCGTCGAAGCGCATCAGCATGCCGTCACGCACCGGCACGCCGAGCATGGCAATCGGGCCCGAGAGGTCGGAAATGGTGCCGACGACGATGTCTTGGTCGCTTGCGGCAGCCGGGGCCGAGCTCAGCATGGAAAGGCTGGCGAAGAGCGGAAGCGCAAGGCGGCGCAGGAGGCTCATGAAGGACCTGCTCCGAAAGCTGCTGCGAGTGGAGGCAATTGGAAGCAAGTGGAGACGAGCTGAGGCGAAGTGGGGCGAAGTACCGGTGCGCATGCCACGCTCAGAAGGGCAGACGGCGGCGCGGCGCGGGCGCGGCCTTGCTGGCCTGCGTGCGCTCGGGCCGGACGTCGGCAACGGGCGCCTTCACCGGCTTTCTCGGCTGGTTCAGCTCCTCGCGGGCAAAACGCACCTTGCCTTCGAGTTCGCAGCCACGCATGCCGGGTTCGCAGATCGCGCCGCGTACCCGCTGGCAGATTCCGTTCAGATCGTGGGGACAACTCCAGGCACTCATCGCGTTCGGGCTCCGGAAAGGGCGTTGCAGGGAAGTTCTAACTATCGTCTGCTGCAACGCAAAATTCAAGCGCCGCGCTCAATCCTTCCCGGCGAGACCGGCCGGGCGCAGCAGCACCACGGCGACGATCACCGCGCCGAAGGCCACCATCTCGAGCCCTGCCGCACGCGCCCACTCTCCCGGCAGCAGATCGCGCAGCAGCGCGATGGTCGGCGGAATGGCGACGATCACCAGCGCCCCCCACACCGCACCCGCCAGCCGGCGCGCACCACCAATGAAGGCGAGCATCAGCAGTTCGAAGGAGAACACCAGGCCGAACTGCTCCGGACTGATGAAGCCGATCCAGTGCGCGTACAGCGCGCCTGCCAACCCCGACAGCGCACCGCCGACCAGAAAGGCCTGCATCTTGGTCGCTGCGGGCGAAATGCCACAGGCCGCTGCTGCTGCCTCATCGTCGCGCACCGCCCGCCACGCCCGACCATGATGCAGATCCAGCAGGCGCCGGCAGGCCAGCAGCGCCAGCAACAGCGCAGCCAGGCTCACCAGCGCCTGCGCCGCTGTCGTAGTAGCTTGCCAGCCGAAGATACCGAAGGCCCCGACCGCCACGCCCGCCGCACCATGGGTAACCGACTCCCAGCGAGCGAGGCCCTCCTCGACGATGAGCGCGAAGGCGAGCGTGCTCATGCCGAAATAGAGCCCGCCGAGGCGGCGCGCAGGCAGGCTCGCGAGGACGCCGCCCAGCGCCCCGGCCAGCACCGCCGCCGGCACCGCCAGCAGAGCCGGCACGCCATGACGCACCAGCACCGCCTGGGTGTAGGCACCCAGCGCTACCAGGGCTGCCTGACCGAGCGCGATCTGCCCCGCCTGGCCAACCACGATCACCACACCCAGGCCTGCGATCGCATAGGTCAGCACCAAGGTGGCCTTGCCTAGCGCGTAGTCGACACCGAGCGCCAACCCCGCCACCAGGGCCACCAGCGCCCACGGCAGCGCCGCGCGCGCCACGTCACGCACATCCATGCGCCGGCATGAAGCAGGAAGCAGTGCGCCCCGCACTCTCGGTCTCACACGCTGGCGCGGGCCGCTCGCCCAGCACCCAACCCTTGCGGAAACAGCAGCAGCGCAAGCAACAGCAGCGCATACGGCACCATGTCCTTGACGCCTTCCGGCAGCACCAGACCGGCGACCGCCTCGACCACGCCCAGGAACACGCCGCCCAGCAGCGCCCCAGGCAGGCTGGTGAGTCCGCCCAGCACTGCGGCGGGGAACGCCTTGAGCGCGATGAACCCCATGTTCAGGTGCACGAAGGTCACCGGCGCAAGCAGCAGTCCGGCGACCGCCGCCACCGCGGCACCCAGCCCCCAGGCCAGCGTGTGCATGCGCGCCACCGGCCAGCCGAGCAGCGCCGCGGTACGAGCATCCTCGGAGCAGGCACGCAGCACGCGCCCGGTGCGCGTGTGATGGAAGAAAGCCGCAAGCGCGCCTGCGAGGAGAAATGTGGCGCCCACGACCCAGAGGTGGCTGGAAGCCAGCACGAGCGGGCCAAACGCGACCGTATCCGCGGCAAAGGGCAGGCGATAGGTATCCTGCGCTGCGGCCGGCACCGAGGCCACACCGCCGCGCATCATCATCCCCAGGCCGAAAGTGAGCAACACTGCGACCAGATGCGGCTGCCCGATCGCGCGGCGCAGGGCAAGGCGCTCCAGCGCTGCCCCCAGCGCTCCGGCGGCAGCCACCGCGACGGGCGCAGCGAGCCACAAGGGCCACCCCAGGCCCAGGTGGAGCGCCAGCGCAGCAAAGGCCCCGAGCATCAGCAGGTCGCCCTGCATGAAGCTGACAGTCTCGGTCGCCTTGTAGATCAGCACGAAGGAAAGCGCGACCAGGCCGTAGACACAGCCGATCGCGATTCCACTGGTGAGGACCTGGATGAAGGCGAGCATGGGGCCGAAGCATAGCCGATCCTGGCCGACAGAAGCCCCATGCCACCGGGGAGCCGTTCAGCCCAGGAAGCGCGCCAGCAGACCCTGCTGCCACGCGGCCACGACAGCAGCCGCGACGATGAGCAGGAAGATCCAGGTGCCCCAGGGAGAGCCCTTCTCCGCATAGGGGTCGGACAAAGAACGCGAGGCCCCTGCGGGCAGCGCGGCCACCCCGGTCAAGGCAGCACCGAAGGGGATGTTGATGCGCGCACGGGTGTTCACTGCCCAACCGTTGGCATCGAGCAGCGGACCGAGGTTGCGCTGGCGAAGCTTGAGCCAGGCGAGCAGCATCGACGGGCCGGAGATCAGCAGCACGATGCCGACGACGACCAGCGGCATCTGCCACGCAGGCAGCGACAGGAAGCCGGACACCACGGCCGCAAGCGCCGTGCCCAGCGCGCCAAGCGCGAGGCCAATGGCGGCGAAGATCCCCGCAAATTTGGCGATGTCGAAGGCCGGGGCGGGGGCCGGAACCGGAGGTGCCTCCACCTTGGCGCCGGCTCCGGCAACGCCCGCCGCAGCGCGCTCGTCCACGGCCTTCTCGCGCGCCGCGGCGAACTTCTGGATCTGCTCGCCGA
Source organism: Thauera sp. ZXT1-4 (assembly GCF_052598215.2). NCBI lineage: Bacteria > Pseudomonadati > Pseudomonadota > Betaproteobacteria > Rhodocyclales > Zoogloeaceae > Thauera > Thauera sp. ZXT1-4. Next base: position 33,329 of record NZ_JBQWSN020000018.1, read on the forward strand.
TCATGCGGCCGATGCGCTTGTAAGGCGACCAGAAGGCCTGGCGCACGCTGATCGGAGCCTCGACCACCTTGACCACACTGGCATTCCAGTCGCGCCCCTGGCGGTCATAGAACACGCCGTTGCGCCCCGGCACCATCATCTCGTCGGCATCGCCCCCGGTGAGCGCTGCGACGATGGTCATCGGGGCCTCGCCCTGGCGGACGCAGTCGCAATAGACCAGGTAGGTGCCGGACAGGGGTGCGAGCGCCGCATGCCGACCCATGTCGGTCACGCGCAGGCAGAGCTCGCAACTGCGCTGGTCGAGATACAGCGTACCGGCCTGGAAGATCGCCTTCTCGCGCGTTCCATAGAAATCGCTGAGCGTCACGAAGTTGCGCAGCAACTGCACCAGGTCGCGGTTGTAGCGCACCAGACGCTCGAGCGCGTCGACCTGGGCGGCAGCGGTTTCGGCGCCGAGGTCCTGCTGGATCAGCGCATCGAGTGCAGCGCGCACGCCGCTGTCGAGCAGCACGCGCAACTCTGCGATCTCCATCGCCGCAAGCGGGTTGGTGGGCTTTGCGGCCATCCAGGCGCGGTAGGCGTCGAAGCGCCGGGAGAGCGCCTGCCATTCGCTCCAAGACAGCGACTCGCGCACGCCGAAAACCGGCTGCACCACGGTATCGCGCAGGCGGGCGATGCCCGCCTCCCAGGCGGGGTTCAGGCCCACCTCGAGGGGCAGTGCGCGTCCCGGCCCGACCATGGCCAACGGTAGGGCCGCGACGCCCTCAGCAGCGGCGTCGAGCGCCTGCACGGCAAGGCTCGCGTAGGTCTCATCGGCCGGGTTGAGCGCCGTCACCGCGCGCTCATCGAAAGCGGCGAGGCGGCAGCGGGTGAAATAATCCTCGACCTTGTCACGCACCGCCTCGAAAACCGCGGCAGCGGCCCCGGTGTCCGCGCCGAGCGGCAACAGGGTCGCCGCGTCTGCCTCGGCCTGCGCCTGCCAGTCGGACAAGGCCTGCGCCGCAGCGAAGAAGGCATTGACACGCTCTGCATCGACGCCGGGCTTGCCGCTACGGTCGTCGGCCGAGCCGAAGCCGTCGATGATCAGGCCGATGGCCCTGACGAGGGTGGCGTCGGTGGTGAGTTCGGCGGGCACGATGCCATCGCCGTTGAGATGATCGGGAGCGAACAGCCGGCTCGTGTCGGTCAGATCGGAGACCGCGATCTGCTCCGCATCCGCCTTGTCGAGGTAGGCCAGCACCTTCCTCGCGGTCGCAAGCAGGCGAGCGCCCTCCGGGTGGTCGGGGTCAATCGCAGCCAGTGGCAGGCCGTCTACGCCACGGAACAGTACCTCGGGCTCCCGCAGCACTGCGCATACCCAGTTCGCCGCTGTGACAATCTCGGGCACACGGATGCGGCCATCACCGTCGGCGTCGAGCAACTGCAGCGTGCGGGAGTCGAACTCCAGCCCAGAAGTGGGACAGGCCAGCGCCGACCACAGCTTCTGGTCGAGCTCGCCAAGGTGGCGAAGGTCGTCCGCCGTCTCGATACGCACCTGATCGAAACCGCCCGAACGGAAAAACCGCCACGGATGGCCCTTCTTGTCCTTGCTCATCGTACTCTCCCTGTCTAGGCGCACCGGGGCGCTTCCACGGCGCACACAACACGGGAATATTGCGCCGGAATTGGACTGGGAACAATCGGACTGGGCACACGCGCGCCCCCATCGCCCGCGGCCGGCCGTGAGCGGCAGCGCTCAGCCGTAGGCGCCGACGAAGGGATTGCTGTCGCGCTCTTCGCCGAAGGTCGAGGTGGGCCCGTGCCCGGGGATGAAGGTGATGTCGTCGCCGAGCGGGAAAAGCTTCTCGCGGATCGAGCGGATCAGCGTCTGGTGGTCGCCACGCGGGAAGTCCGTGCGACCGATCGAACCAGCGAACAGCACATCGCCGACGATGGCCAGACGGGCGCCCTCGTGTACGAAGACGACGTGCCCCGGCGTGTGCCCGGGCGTATGGATGACCTTCAGCGTCTCCTCGCCGACGGTGACCGTGTCGCCGTCATGCAGCCAGCGGTCGGGCTCGAAGGATTCGACGTCGGGAAAGCCGAACATCTGGCTCTGCTGCGGCATGCCTTCAATCCAGAAGCGATCCTCCTCCTGCGGCCCCTCGACCGGCACGCGGAGTTCGCGCGCAAGCTTGACCGTCCCCCCTGCGTGATCGATATGACCATGGGTAATCAGGATCTTCTCCACGCTGACCCCGAGCTTGTCGATCGCAGCAAGGATGCGGTCGATGTCGCCGCCCGGGTCGACCACCGCCGCCTTCTTCGTTCGATCGCACCACAGGATGCTGCAGTTCTGCTGGAAGGGGGTGACCGGGACGATGGTGGCCTGGATCATCGGGAGAGCTCCTGTAGAGGTGGATTCGGCCCGGAGTTTATCCGATGAGCGGACACGTCCGGCGCGTGAACGCAGGAGCGGACTTGCCCGCAAAGCAGCGTCCGATCAGGAGCCGCTTCGCGGGCAAGCCCGCTCTCACCGTTGCCGACCTGAAGCCGACGTTCGATCAGACCACGCCTTGGGCGAGCATCGCGTCGGCGACCTTCACGAAGCCGGCCACGTTGGCGCCATCGGAGTAGCTCACGCTGCCGTCCTCACGCTCGCCATACTTCAGGCAGGCGGCATGGATGCCGAGCATGATCTCCTTCAGGCGGGCGTCGACCTCGTCGCGGGTCCACGACATGCGCATCGCGTTCTGGCTCATCTCCAGACCCGAGGTGGCCACGCCTCCGGCGTTGGAGGCCTTGCCCGGCGCGTACAGCACGCCGTTGTGCTCGAAGATCTTCACGGCTTCCATGGTGCTCGGCATGTTGGCGCCCTCGGCCACGGCGACGACGCCGTTCTTGACCAGGGTGGCGGCATCGTTGCCGTCGAGCTCGTTCTGGGTCGCGCACGGCAGGGCGACCTGCACCGGCACGTGCCAGGGGCGAACGCCCGGCTCGAAGCGAGCACCGACGCGCTCGGCATACTCGGCCACGCGGCCGTAGTAGTGGTTCTTGATCTCCATGAGGATCGCCAGCTTCTCGGGGGTGAAGCCCGCCTCGTCGATCACGGTGCCGCTCGAATCGGAGCAGGTGATCGGCTTGGCGCCGAGTTCCATCAGCTTCTCGATCGCGTACTGGGCGACGTTACCCGAGCCAGACACCGAAACACGCATATCCTTGATGTCGCGGCCAGCGTGACGGAGCATGGCGTCGGCGAAATAGACGGTGCCATAGCCGGTGGATTCGGGGCGGATCAGCGAGCCGCCGAAGGACAGGCCCTTGCCGGTAAACACGCAGGCGGCGTTGTTCGACAACTTCTTCATCATGCCGGCCATGAAGCCGACCTCGCGGCCGCCCACGCCGATGTCGCCCGCCGGCACGTCGGTGTCCGGCCCCACGTGGCGGTACAGCTCGCTGATGAAAGCCTGGCAGAAGCGCATGACTTCACCCGGGCTGCGGCCCTTGGGGTCGAAGTCCGAGCCGCCCTTGCCGCCGCCCATGGGCAGTGTGGTGAGCGCGTTCTTGAAGGTCTGCTCGAAGGCAAGGAACTTCAGGATCGACAGGTTCACCGAGGGATGGAAGCGCAGGCCGCCCTTGTACGGGCCGATGGCCGAACTGTGCTGGATGCGGTAGCCGCGGTTGACCTGCACGTCACCCTTGTCGTCCACCCACGAGACGCGGAACATGATCACGCGCTCGGGCTCGATCAGTCGGTCGAGGAGAGAGTGCTCGGCGTAGCGTTTGTTGGCCGAAATGAAGGGCCACAGGCTCTCCATGACCTCGCTGACCGCCTGCAAGAACTCGGGCTGGCCAGGGTTGCGCTGTTCAACGTAGGCCAGAAACTCCTCGAGGGACTGATATTTCATGATGTTGGACCCATGGATTGGTTGGACACGAAAAAACTAACGGACACGCGCACGCGATGGCCTCGGTGTGACCCGAAGCCATCGCAATGGTTGCCGTAATTATGCATCAAACCCACCAAAACAGTGCATGATCTGCATCAAACAGGCACGATTTAGCCAATATGGATGAGCGCGCACCATTTCGGGGCGAGCGGATGCTGCGCTGGATGGATCTTCAGCCTGCTGGGGGTTTATCCTCCATCCTGCATATCCCCAGCACAGGAGAATCACATGGGTCTGTTCGCGTTCATCAAAGAAGCCGGTGAAAAGCTCTTCGGCACCGGCACGGCCAGTGCTGCAACCCCCGCAGCCGACCCCGCTGCTGCCAATGCAAAGGCAGCCGAGGCCATCCACAACTACATCCTTGCGCTCAAGCTCGCACCTGCCGACCTGGGCGTGAGCTTCGATGCGACGCAGTCGCTGGTCACGATCACCGGCACCGCTCCGGACCAGGCGACACGCGAGAAGATCATGCTGGCCGCGGGCAACGTGGCAGGCGTAGCCGAAGTGGAAAACCGCATGTCGGTTGCCCGCCCCGAGCCCGAGGCGCAGTTCCACACCGTGGCGCGCGGCGACACGCTTTCGGCGATCGCGAAGAAGTTCTATGGCAACGCCAACCAGTACATGGTGATCTTCGAGGCCAACAAGCCGATGCTCAGCCACCCGGACAAGATCTACCCCGGGCAGGTGCTGCGCATTCCGCCGCAGGCCTGACCCCCGCGCAAAGGTCGCGCCCGCGCGCGGTGCTTGCCCCCGAGAGGCCCGGACCAGTACGCTCGGGCCTCTTTCCGTTCACGCTTCCGCCCGACATGGCCCGTATCCGTATCGAACTGCCGGCGCAGTTTCCCTTCGCCACCGAGGTCCCGCTGCTGATCTCGCACATCAACTACCAGGCTCACCTCGACCATGTGCAACTGCTCGGCGTGGTGTCGGAAGCGCGGGCGCGCTTCCTGAAGTCCATGGGCTACTCGGAGATGGACGTGGAAGGCTACGGCATCATCGTCGCCGATGCTTCCGTGCAGTACCGCTCCGAAGCCTTCCATGGCGAAGTGATGCGCATCGAGCTTGCCGCAACGGACTTCCACGCCCACGGCTGCGACCTCGTCTGGCGCATGTCGGATGCCGACAGTGGGCGTGAAGTCGCGCGCGGCAAAACCGGGATCGTATTCTTCGACTACGCAGCCCGCCAGAAGGCGCCGGTGCCTGCCGGCTTCCATCGCCATTTTGCCTGATCCCCCCGTTCCGTCCGCGCCCCACGTTCCCATGTCGAGCCCTGACCGACCGGACGGCGACCGGCCGCAGGTCCGCCCGCATTGCGGCGGGCTCGCCCCGTGCCCGCACGTCGCCGTCATCGGCGGCGGCCCGGCCGGGCTGATCGCGGCAGAGACGCTCGCCCAGGCCGGCCTCGCCGTCACGGTCTTCGACGCCATGCCTTCGGTCGGCCGCAAGTTCCTCCTTGCCGGGCGCGGCGGGCTTAACCTCACCCATGGCGAGGCGCTGGAAAAATTCGTGTCGCGCTATGGCGCGCGGCAGGCGCTGATAGCGCCCATGCTCGAACGCTTCGGCCCGGACGCGCTGCGCATCTGGGCCCGCGAATTGGGCATCGACACCTTCATCGGCAGTTCGGGGCGCGTTTTTCCGACCGAAATGAAGGCTGCACCGCTGCTGCGCGCCTGGCTCGCCCGTCTGCGCTCGCACGGCGTCGCCTTCGCGGTGCGGCATCGCTGGCTGGGCTGGGTCGGGCCGGCCCCCGACCAGCGGCTGCGCTTTTCCACGCCCACCGGCGAGCGCATCGTCGAAGCCGACGCCGTGCTGCTGGCACTGGGCGGTGGAAGCTGGGCCAGGCTGGGCTCGGACGGAGCCTGGGTGCCGGTACTGCGCGGCGCCGGGGCGGACGTAGCGGAGCTGCTGCCGGCAAACTGCGGCTTCGACGTCGCCGGCGCGGCCGGCCCAGGCTGGAGCGCGCATTTCGGCGAGCGCTTCCGTGGTCAACCGCTGAAATCCGTGACCGCACGCTGCACGGACGCGGGCGGAACGGTGCACGAGCGCGCCGGCGAGTGCCTGATCTCCGCGACCGGCATCGAGGGCGGGCTGATCTACGCCTTGTCTGCGCCCCTGCGCGACACTCTTCGCGCGCTCGGCGCCGCCACGCTGCATCTTGACCTGGCCCCCGGGCGCAGTCCGGAGCGCCTCGCCGCCGAACTCGGGCGTCCGCGCGGCAGTCGCTCCATGGCGAGCCATCTGCAAAGCCAGGTTGGCATCAAGGGGGTCAAGGCGGGCCTGCTGCGTGAATGCCTGGCGAAGTCGGATTTCGACGACCCCGCACGGCTGGCCGTGGGCATCAAGGCCCTGCCGCTGCGCCTGATCGCCACCCGCCCGATCGACGAGGCGATCAGCACCGCGGGCGGAGTGCGCTTCGAGACGCTCGACGCGCACCTGATGCTGCAGGCCTGCCCCGGGGTCTTCGTCGCCGGCGAGATGCTGGACTGGGAAGCCCCCACCGGCGGCTACCTGCTGACGGCCTGCTTCGCCACCGGCGTGGCTGCGGCACAGGGAGTGCTGCATTGGCTGGGACGAGACGGAACAAGCACGGCGGCGCCCAGCCGCGCTAGCATGCAGACATGACCAGCCCCGCATCTGCGTGAAGCGTCCATGAACCTGCACCCCTTCCTCATCGCCATCGAAGTCGGCGGCACCATCGCCTTCGCCATGTCCGGCCTGATCGAGGCCACGCGCAAGCGCATGGACATCGTCGGCGTGTTTTCGGTCGCCTTCGTCAGCGCCTTCGGCGGCGGCACGGTACGCGACATCCTGCTCGATCGCCGGCCCTTCTTCTGGATCCAGAGCCAGGAATACCTGTGGCTGGTGCTCGCCATGGTCCTGACCACCCCGCTGTGGCTGAAGACCTTGCGCCACAAGTTCGGCGGCCACCTGATGGAATTCGCCGACGCCTGCGGCCTGGGGCTGTTCGCGATCTCCGGTGCCACCATCGCGCTGGCCGCCGACATGCCGGTGCTGGTGGCGATGATGATGGGCGTGATCACCGCGATCTTCGGCGGCGTGTCGCGCGACGTGCTGTGCAACGAAGTCCCCAAGGTCTACAGCGACCACCGCCCTTATGCGCTGTGCGCGCTGTTCGGATGCGGCGTCTTCGTCGCCCTGGACACGGTCGGCCTGCCGCTGCCGATTTCCACTCTTTCCGGCATTGGCGCGGCGACCGGCTCGCGCCTGCTCGCCGTCGCGCTCGATCTGCGCCTGCCCGCCTGGCCGAAGCCGACGGATTGAGCCCGCCGCCGCGCGGGCCATCCGTGGCAGCACGGGTAGAATGCCGTTTTGCCCGATCCAGCCACCCGATGCCCGCCCTGCCGAAACCTCCGCGCCACCCCGAACTGCTCGCCCCCGCCGGGACTCTGGACATGATGCGCACCGCCTTCGCCTACGGCGCGGATGCGGTCTATGCCGGACAGCCGCGCTATTCGCTGCGCGTGCGCAACAACAGTTTCGGTCAGCTCGAAACACTCGCCGCGGGCATTGATGAGGCCCACGCCGCCGGCAAGCTGTTCTACCTGGTCGCCAACATCTACCCGCACAACGCCAAGCTGCGCACCTTCGAGGAGGACATGGCACCGGTGATCGCGATGCAGCCCGACGCGCTGATCATGGCCGACCCGGGACTGATCATGATGGTGCGCGAGCGCTGGCCGGAGGTGCCGATCCATCTGTCGGTGCAGGCCAACACCACCAACCACGCGTCAGTGCGCTTCTGGCAGTCGGTGGGGGTCAAGCGTGTGATCCTGTCGCGCGAACTCTCGCTCGACGAGGTCGCCGAGATCCGCGACGCTTGCCCGGACATGGAGCTGGAGGTCTTCGTGCATGGCGCGCTGTGCATCGCCTACTCCGGGCGCTGCCTGCTGTCGGGCTACTTCAATCATCGTGACCCGAACCAGGGCAGCTGCACCAACTCCTGCCGCTGGGACTACACACTGCATGAAGCCGGGGAAGATGGCGCAGGCGACGTACAGGCCTGCGGCAGCACGCCGATCGGCAACCCGAAGGCAGCTGGCGCGGTCGGCACGGCAACCCGCGACCGGCAGCACACCGCGACGAACCTCGCCTTGGGTGGCGGACCGCGCCACATCGGCGGCAGCAAGGTGTGGCTGCTGGAGGAAGGCACCCGTCCGGGCGAGCTGATGCCGATCGAGGAAGACGAGCATGGCACCTACATTCTCAACTCCAGGGACCTGCGGGCGATCGAGCACGTGCAACGCCTGGTGGAGATCGGCGTCGATTCGCTGAAGATCGAAGGCCGCACCAAGAGCCCCTACTACGTCGCCCGAGCCGCCCAGGGTTACCGTCGTGCGATCGAGGATGCAGCGGCCGGTCGCCCCTTCGATCCACGCCTGCTTGGCGAGCTCGAAGGCCTGGCGAGCCGCGGCTATACCGACGGTTTCTACCAGCGCCACGCGACCCCTGAGCACCAGAACTACCTGCGCGGCCACTCCGAGTCCGGCCGCAGCCTGCTGGTGGGTGAGGTGGTCGGCTTCGATGCCGCGCGCGGTCTGGCCGAAGTCGAGGCGAAGAACGGCTTCGGCGTAGGCGACCGGCTCGAGTTCATTCAACCCGCCGGCAACTTCGCGCAGCCGCTCGCACACCTGCTCGCTGCAGACGGTGGAGCCATCGACCGCGTTCCCGGCAGCGGCCGTCGTGTCTGGCTGCCGCTGCCCGCGGACGCCGATCCGACCCAGCCCTGCTTCATCGCCCGCTTCCTGTAACCGGGGGCACATGCGATGGAGCCCCCCTGAAATCCGGGAGCCCTTCATGATCCTGAACATCGACCTCGTTTCCGACTTCGTCTGCCCCTGGTGCTTTCTTGCCAAGGTCAGGCTCGACCGTGCGCTGGAGGAACTGAAGGCATCCCGCCCCGACCTCGAGCCCAGGGTGAACTGGCTGCCTTTCTTCCTCAACCCGGACACCCCCGCCGCAGGCGAGCCGTATCGCGAATTCCTCGAAAGCAAGTTCGGCGGGCCGATCAAGACCGAGGCGGCGCTCGACAAGGTGCGTGAAGCCGCTTCGGCCGACGGGCTGCACTACGCCTTCGAGCGCATCACACTGCGTCCGAACACCCTGGACGCACACCGCCTGATGTACCGCGCCCAGGCCCAGGGGCAGAAGCCTGAGCGCATCCGGACGCTGGCACACGCGCTGTTTGCCGCCCACTTCCAGGAAGGCCGCGACATCGGCGATCGCGACACGCTGGCCGGGATTGCCGCCGCCAGTTGCGGTGAGCGCAGCGAGACGGTTCGCGAGTGGCTGGACGGTCGCGGTAGCATCGAAGCCGTCGAACGCATGGCGGCCGGCGCACGCAAGCAGGGGATCGAGGGCGTGCCCTTCTTCATCCTCAACCGTCGCATGGCGGTCTCGGGCGCGCAGTCGGCCGCGGTGCTGGGCGCAGCCGTTCTGCAGTCGCTCGAGACGGGCAAACCGTCCTGACCACGGGGAACGCCGCGCGGCTTGCGTGCGTCTGACCACGCAGCACACCGACTGGAACCGCAGCGCAATGAACGATTCCTCCCTTCTCACCGACACCGATCTGCGCGCGCTGGCCAAGGCGAGGGCGCTGCTGGAACGGCCCAGCCTGGCCGCGCGGCTGTCGAGCTTCATCGGCAGCCCGCTCGAAAAGGGCATGGCCCGACTTCCGGCGAGCTGGCGCGGCAAGGTCGGCGCGCTCGCACATGACGCGCTGATGAAGGCGATGGACACCGCCGCACGCACGCTGGAGCCCGCGCCCAGAGAAGCCTCGCCACGGCTGCACAAGCTGCTCGGCTCGGTGAGCGGCGCAGGCGGCGGCGCCTTCGGCGTGGCCGGGCTGACCGTGGAGATCCCGCTGTCGACGGTGCTCATCATGCGGGCCATCCTGGACATCGGGCGTGGCGAGGGCGAAGACATCTCCGATGCGCGGGTGCGGCTGGCCGCGCTCGAGGTGTTTGCACTCGGCGGCAACGCGAGCAGCGACGACGCAGCCGAATCGGGTTACTACGCGGTACGGGCAGCGCTGGCGGGCACGGTGTCGGAAGCGGCACGCCATTTCGCGCAGAAGGGGCTGAGCAGCGAGGGGGCGCCCGCGCTGGCGCGGCTGATCACCATGGTGGCTGCGCGCTACAAGGTACAGCTCACGCAGAAAGCGGCCGGCATGCTGGTGCCGGGCATCGGTGCAGCAGCCGGAGCGACGATCAACCTGATGTTCATGGACCACTTCCAGGACGTGAGCCGTGGCCACTTCACCGTACGCAGGCTGGAGCGCCACTACGGCCGGGACGCGGTGCATGCGGCGTGGCGGCGCCTGGAGGCCGAGGATGCGCGCGTGCGCGAGGCAAGGCGCGCGTTCCACACCCGCTCCTCGCGCTGAAGCTGCACGCAGTACGAAGCGCGGCAGGCGGACGCGGAGCGGGATCTTGATCCGGCTGCGAACCTCCCTCAGACCGACCCGCCAAAATCCTCCACGAACTGCGCCCACGGCAGCGGCCGGCTGAAGTGGAAGCCCTGCGCGAGATCGCAGCCCTCGCTCTGCAGCACCTTCAGATGACCGGGTGTCTCCACGCCTTCGGCCACCACCCGCAGCCCCAGGCTGTGGCCCAGCGAGATGATCGCCGACACCAGCGCGGCATCCCGGGCGTTGCGATCGATGCCGCGCACGAACAGGCGGTCGATCTTGAGCTCGTCGATCGGGAAGCGCTTGAGGTAGGCCAGGGAAGAATAGCCGGTGCCGAAATCGTCGATCGCCAACCCCACGCCCAGCGCACGCAGCTGCTCCAGGCGGGCGATCGCACGGTCAGTGGCATCCATCAGCATGCTCTCGGTCAGCTCGAGGGTCAGGCACTCCGGCGGCATGCCGGTTTCGGCGATGACGCTGCCCACCATCGCCACGAACCCCTCATCACGAAACTGGCGCGCCGAGATGTTGACCATCATGCGCAGCGATCCGCCGCCGGACTCGCGCCATTCGCGGTGACGCTCACACGCGTTGCGCAACACCCATTCGCCGATCGGCACGATCAGCCCGGTGTCTTCGGCGAGCGGAATGAAATCGGCGGGCGACACCAGGTCCAGGTCGGGGTGCTGCCAGCGCAGCAGCGCCTCTACCGCCTCCGGCCTGCCCGTGGCCGGCTCCACCAGCGGCTGGAAATGCAGCAGCAACTCGTTGCGTGGTAGCGCACGGTGCAAGGCGGTCTCGAGCGCGAGGTGCTCCAGACTGCGCGCATTCATCGCCGGCTCGAAGAGCTGGAAGCTGTTGCGCCCCTCATCCTTGGCGCGGTACATCGCAACGTCCGCGTACTTGATGAGGGTGTTGGCATCCTGCGAATCGTCCGGGTAGATGCTGATCCCCAGGCTGGTCGTTACCACAAGCTCACGGCCCTCGATCTGGACCGGGCGACGCAGGGCGCCCACCAGCCGGCGCGCCATCATCGCGGCCTCGTCCGGCCCGGCGAGGTTGTTGAGAATGACGAGGAACTCGTCCCCCCCCATGCGCGCCACCGTATCATCCTCGCGCAGACTGCCGCGCAGGCGCTGCGAGATCTCGACCAGCAGCCGGTCGCCGACTTCGTGGCCAAGGCTGTCGTTGATACGCTTGAAGCGGTCGAGGTCCACGAACATCACCGCCAGCCGGCAGCGCAACCGCGCGGCATGCGCCAGTTCCACCTGCAGGCGGTCTTCGAGCAGGCGGCGGTTGGGCAAGCCGGTGAGCGGGTCGTAATAGGCCAGGTCGCGGATGCGCGCCTCGGTCTCCTTGAGCCGGCTGATGTCGGTGAACAGCGCGGCGTAGTGCGTCAGCTGCCCCTCTCGGTCGCGGATCGCGGTGATGTGCAGCAACTGCGGGCTTACCTCGCCACTCTTGCGCCGGTTCCACACCTCGCCCTGCCACTGGCCCTCCTGCAGCAGGCTCTCCCACATGCGCGCATAGAAGGCGGGGCTCTGTCGGCCAGAGTTCAGCAGCGAGGGGTTGAGCCCGATGACCTCTTCCGCGGTATACCCGGTCATGCGCGTGAAGGCGGGGTTCACCGACAGGATGCGGGCGTCCGCGTCGGTCACCAGAATGCCCTCGAGCGAGCTTTCGATGACTTTCTCTGCCAGATACAGGTTGCGCTGGGAGCTGCTCAGCGCCTGGTCGCGTGCGCGCAGCGCGTGCTGCAGCTCGTGCACGTACGCCAGCTCCATGCCACTGAGGATATCCTTGAAGCTGATCAGGTCAATCAGCGCGCCATCGGCACCGAGCACGCCGATATGCCGGATGCGCCGTTCGGCGAGCCGGGCACGCACCCCGTACAGGCTTTCGGTGTCGGCGCAGACCACCAGAGGCCGGGTGGCAAGCTCACCCAGCGGACAATCGCTCACGCGGCTCGCGACGAGGCGGGTCACGTCGCGCTCGGTGAGGATGCCATACCGCCCCTCGGCACTATCGCCGGCCTGCTCGCCAAAATCCACCGCCACCGCATCGAGCCCGGCCTCGCGCATGCAGCGCGCCGCCTCTCCCAGGCCGGCAGAGGCCGGCAGCGCGCTGAGCCTGCCCTTGAGCAGGGAGTCGATCCGGCGCAGCTTCAGGTAGTGCTCGATGCCCTGGTTCAGCACCACGTCGGACTGCGAAACGATGCCGATGCGGCGCCCGTCCTCATCCACCACCAGCAGATGGCGCAGGTGCTCCTCACGAAAGCGCACCGCGAGATCATGCAGCGGCACCGCCTCGGATACCGTGCGCACCGGAGCGTTCATGACCGCGCCCACGGCGAGCTCGAAGGTCTCGGGGTCGTCGAAATCCACCGCAAGCGCATCGCGCTCGGTCCAGATTCCCAGCACGGCGTCGCCTTCGACCACCAGGATGGAGCCGACACGGCGCTCGCTCATGCGACGCGCGGCCTCGTGCAGCGGAACATCCGGGCTGCATTCGAGCAGGTCACGACAGATGACGTTGCCGACGCGCACTTCCTCCGCGTAGGGGAAGGGGAGACGCTCGTCGACAAGGGAGTCGATGGATTCTGGGTGATTCATTTGACGGACAGAAGGTGCGGCGTGGCCCGGAACCCGGTGGCAATGGCCGGCCCGCCACGACCCGTGGCATTAAAAATTCCATTGTCGCACCGATACGCCGCGAACCGTGTCGACGAGATCACACCCTGTGCAATTCACTGCCCGGTAACACGTGCCGCGCATGCTGCACTCATGATCCGGGTATTGATGATTTCCGACGTCTTCTTTCCGCGGGTGAATGGCGTCTCCACGTCGATCGCGACCTTCCGCAACGCCCTTTCCGCCTTCGGCGTCGAGGTGCGCCTGATCGCGCCACGCTACGGCAACGAAGCCGAAGCCCCGGGGATCGTGCGCATCCCCGGCCTGCGCCTGCCCTTCGACCCGGAAGACCGGCTGGTTCGCGCTGGCGCAATGCACAAGGCCGCGCTGCGCGAGGCAGCCGGCTGCGATCTTGTGCACATCCAGACCCCCTTTGCCGCCCACCGCGCCGGCCTGCGCGCCGCACGTGCCCACGCCCGCCCGGTGCTGCTGACCTATCACACCTTCTTCGAGGAGTACCTGCACCACTACGCCCCCTTCCTGCCCGCTGGCGCCTTGCGCGCGCTGGCACGGCGCGTGTCCCGCGCCCAGTGCAACGCGGTCGACAGCGTGGTCGTGCCTTCTACCGCGATGCACGAGCGGCTCGCCGGCTACGGCGTTCATACGCCGATGGAGATCCTGCCCACGGGCGTTCCGGTGCGCGATTTCGCTGCCGGCGACGGGCTTCACTTCCGCCGTCTGTACGACATCCCCGAGCACGCCCCGATGGCGCTCTACATCGGACGCGTCGCGCACGAGAAGAACATCGGCTTCCTGCTTGAAGTTGCCGCCCTGCTCCGCGCCCGGCACCCGGGCTTCGTGCTCGTCATCGCCGGCGAAGGCCCGGCCGCGCCAAGCCTGCAACAGCGCGTGCTGCGCGACGGGCTCGCACGCACGGTGCGCTTTGTCGGCTATCTCGAGCGCCGCAAGCGGCTGCCCGACTGCTACGCCGCTGCCGACGTGTTCGTGTTCGCCTCGCGCACCGAAACCCAGGGCCTGGTCCTGCTCGAAGCGATGGCTGCGGGGCTGCCGGTGGTGGCGCTGGCCGCGATGGGCACCACCGACATCCTCTCCCCCCAACGCGGCACACGGACCGCGCCCGATCACCCGGCAGGCTTCGCAGCCGAAGTCGAAGCGGTGCTCGCCGACCTCCGGCTGCGCAGACAGCTCGCCGCCGCAGCGCGCCTCCACGCCGCCGAGTGGGGCGACCAGATGATGGCCGCACGCCTCGCCGATCTGTATCGACGCCAACTCGCGCACCACACCGCGGATTCGGCGGCAGGCACGTCAGCCTGACCCCCAGGCGGCCTGTCGGCGGCCTTGCCGCCGCCGACCGCCACAGACAAGATGTGGGGAACCCAGTTCATTCCTCACAGTCGGATTCGCACCATGCAGACCACCACCCTCACCATCACCGGCATGCGCGACGAGCAGTGCCTTCGCCTCGTGACCAACGCCATCCAGGACCTGCCCGGCATCGGCTATCTCGAGATCGCGCTCGACACCGGCGCCGCAAGCATCGAGCACGGCGCCCTCGTGTCCGAGTCCGACATCCACCAGGCCATCGAGGATGCCGGCTTCGGCGTGCGCTGAAGTAGTACCCGCAGCGCCGCCGGATCGACCGCGCCCCGCCGGAATGGCAACGGCAAGCCCGTGCCCACAGCGCCTTTCCTCCACAACTCTTTCCGCCCGCGCGACTTGAACGCCTTCCCCCGCTACGTCCCCGGCGGCCTCGCCTTCGTCGACATCGAGACCACCGGCGGCCCCGCCCAATGCGAATCGATCACCGAGATCGGCATCCTCCAGGTCGACGAGGACGGCATGCGCGAGTGGTCCACCCTGGTGCGTCCCGAGTCGCGTATTCCCGAGTACATCCAGCGCCTCACCGGCATCGACGACGCCATGGTGGCCGACGCGCCACGCTTTGCGGACATCGCCGGCGAGGTCTTCGACCGCCTCGACGGCCGCCTTTTCGTCGCCCACAACGCTCGCTTCGACCACGGTCACCTGCGCGCCGCCTTCCGCCGCGCCGGGCTCGACATGCGGCCGCAGGTGCTGTGCACCGTGAAGCTGTCGCGCCGGCTGTTCCCCGAACACCGCCACCACGGCCTCGACCACCTCGTCGAGCGCCACGGCCTCATGGTCGCAGACCGCCACCGCGCGCTCGGTGACGCCCAGCTGCTGTGGCAGTTCTGGCAGAAGATTCACGAGCGCTTCCCGCCCGGCTACCTCGAGGCCATGGTGCGCGAACTCATCGGCCGCCCCAGCCTGCCGCCCCACCTCGACCCCGAACAGATCGCCGGCCTGCCCGAAACGCCCGGCGTGTATCTGTTCTACGGCGAACGCGGCGGCGAGACCGATGGCGAACTGCCGCTCTACATCGGCAAGAGCACCCGTCTGCGCAGCCGCGTGCTGTCGCACTTCGCTGCCGACCACCAGAGCGACCGCGAGCTGAGCCTCTCGCAGCAGGTGCGCCACATCGAGTGGATCGAGACCGCCGGCGAGATCGGCGCGCTGCTGGAGGAAGCCCGCCTCGTCAAGCGCCTGCAGCCCACCCACAACCGCCAGCTGCGCCGCAACCGCGAGCTGTGCACCTGGCGCCTCGCCACCGACATCGTCGGCGACTGGCGGCTCGAGCTAGTGCATGCCGCCGACCTCGACTTCGGCCGCCGCGACGACCTCTACGGCTTCTTCCGCACCCGCCGCGAGGCGACAAACCGCCTGCGCGCCCTCGCGCGCGACCACGCCCTGTGCCCACCCCTGCTCGGCCTGGAAAAAAAACCCCAGGGCGCGCGCTGCTTCGGCTTCCAGTTGAAGCGCTGCCGCGGTGCCTGCCACGGCGGCGAATCCCCCCAGGCCCACGCCCTGCGCCTGATCGAGGCCCTGCACACGCTCAAGGTCGAGCACTGGACCTGGCCCGGCCCGATCGGCCTCCGCGAGGGCGAGGCACTCCACGTCATCGACGGCTGGCGCTGGCTCGGCACCGCCACCGACGAAGCCATGCTCGCCAACATTCTGGAGTCCGGCCGCCCGACCTTCGACCTGGACATCTACAAGATCCTGATCAAGGCGGTGAAAAGGCTCCCAATTCTGATGCTCTGACCATCCAGGCCACGCCGGCCACAGGCCCCTCTCAGCCCGATCACACCCTGTCAGCGCCGATACGCACTGTGCTGCCGGCGAACGAACGGTTACAGTCGCACCCCCGACGCTCCACGGACCCAAATTGCCCCACAACCACCCCTCCCACGCCGACGCCGTCCGCGGCCTGCTCGCCGCGCTCGCCGTGGTGGTGTTCTGGTCCGGCTTCAACATCGTGTCGCGCTTCGGCGCCACCGCCAGCTTCACGCCCTTCGACATCGCCGCGCTGCGCTTCGGCGTATCGGGCGCAATCGCGCTCCCGCTCTACCTGTATTTCGTGCCGCGCCGGGACTGGCCGCGCCACATGGTGCTCGCGGCGGTGGCCGGGCTGGGCTACGGCATCCTGGTCTATTCCGGCTTCGCGTTCGCGCCGAGCGCGCACGCCGGGGTGTTCGTCAATGGTGGCATCCCGTTCTGGACCATCGTGATCATGGCGGTGACGAGCGGCTTTCGCATCGCCCGCCCCACCGTTATCGCGCTGTTGCTGTCGACCGCCGGCCTGCTGCTGATCGGCTTCGAGAGCCTGCTCGCGCCCGCGCACGGAAGTGAATGGGTCGGCGACCTGCTTTTCCTCGCTGCCGCGCTGTGCTGGGCGGTGTTCGGCCTGCTGATGCGGCGCTGGCAGGTCAAGCCGCAATACGGGATGCTGGGCATCGCCACATTCTCGGCGCTCGCCTACCTGCCGGTATATCTGCTCTGGCTGCCGGGCAATCTGGCCGCCCAGAGCTGGGGCGCGATCACGCTGCAAGGCGTGTACCAGGGCGTGATCGCCGCGCTGGTGGCTGGCGGCTTCTACAGCTACGCGGTGCAGAAGGTGGGCGCGAGCGAGGCCTCGATGATGCTGGCGCTGGTGCCCGCCGTCACCGCCGTGGGCGCCTTCCTGATCCTGGGCGAGGCGCTCGGCCTCACCACCATCGTCGGCATCATGGTGGTGTCGGCCGGCGCACTGCTCGGCGCGCTGCCGCCTGCGGCGCTCTCGCGCTTGCGCGGATTCCGCTCACGCTGAACGCCGGAAAGGGCCGCCACGCAATTGGCGGCACGCGTGGCCCGTCGCCGCGGAGCGGGGCCCGGGCAAGATCGAAGGGCTTGCGCGCGGCACGCTCGCGACTGACGGGCGCGCGCGTTCAATCGCCAGCACGCCGACCAGGCTCGGCCCACCGCGCCCGGTAGGCACCGTCGGCGTCGTATGTGGCCGCCTGCTTGTCCGGATCGAAGCGCCGTCCGCCGCGCGGATCGGTGCCGCGGCCGGCGATATAGAGCCAGTTGCCCTGGTTGCTGTAGACGTCGTAATCGACCAGCTGCGCCTCGAACCACGCCGCGCCCGCGCGCCAGTCGCAGCCCAGGTCGTAGATCAGGTAGCTGGCAACCACCTGGCGCATCCGGTTCGACAGCCAGCCGGTTGCCGCGAGCTCGCGCATGCCGCCGTCGATGAAGGCGTGCCCGGTGCGCCCCTCGCACCACGCCGCGAACGCCGCCGGGTCGTGCGCGGGCATCGGCGCCTCCTCGTTCAACCCGCGCGCCCGGTACAGCCTGCGGCCGTGCTGAAGGTGTAGGAAACGAAAGTAGTCCCGCCACAGCAGTTCGAACCACAGCCAGTAGGTCCCATCGCTTGCGCCCTGCTCGGCCTCGTGTCGGCGCAGCGCAGCAAGGGCCACCCGCGGCGACAAGGCCCCCTGTGCCAGCCAGGGCGAGAGCTTGCTGGAGAAATCGACCCCGCTCAGCCCGTTGCGCGTCGCCTTGTAGTGCCTCGGCAGATCGCCGGCGAAGTAGCGCGCCACATGCGCCAGCGCAGCCCGCTCGCCCCCGGCGAACGCCGGCTGCCACCAGGGGAAGGACGCCTCCTCGAAACGCTCGGCGCCCGCCTCCACCACGGGCTCGCTGCGATCGCCGCAGCCCGCGATGAGCGCCTCGTCCAGCGACGCGAGCGGCGGGCAAGGCGGCAAGGCCTCGGGCGCTGCCAGGGGCGCGGCCGGCAGCACACCCGCCGACTCCACCACCTGGCGGAAGGCCGTGAACACCTTCGGCAGATGCGCCACCGCAAACGGCAACCCCGCCGGATCGAGCAGGCTCGACTGCCACACCGTCTTCACCCGCAGCCCCGCCGCACGCAGCGCCGCGACCTCGTCCTCTTCCTCCGGCGCGGCGATCGCCTCACACACCACCCGCTCCGCCCCCAGCGCCCGCGCCAGCGCGGGCAGAACCGCGCCCGGCACCCCACGCAGCTGCAGCAAGCGGCTCTCCCGCGCACGCAGCGTCTGATCCAGATCCGCCAGCGCCGCAGCGAGGAGGGCACGCCGATGCGGCCCTCGGCGCGCAAAGCCCCAGCGCGTCGACGCCTCGGCCGCCGGGTCATGGCAATACACCGGCAGCACCCGCCCAGCCGCCCCACACGCCTCGACCAGCGCCAGGTTGTCCCCCAGGCGCAGATCGTTGCGAAACCAGAAGATCACGAGCTCCGAACCCATCAGCCCAGCTCCGCCCTTGGGCGACTCCGTCGGCAACGCTCCGAGCAGTACCGCACCTCGTCCCACACCCGTTCCCATTTCTTCCGCCACGCGAACGGCCGCCCGCAGCCCGCGCACAGCTTGGTCGGCAGATCCCCCTTGCGCCGCATTCCCATCGCCCTGCCACCCTCAAAACTCCAGATCCAGCTGCGCCGCACTGCCAGCACTCGCCGCCGCCTTGCGCCGCCGCCCCTCCGACCGCTTGCGCGAGCCATGCCGCTCCACGATCGCCGCCTTCGCCGCCCGCACCTCCGGATGCGCCCGCAGCGCATGCACGCGCGCCTTGGCCGCGCGCGTCGCCACCACCGCGCCCTGCTGCGGCCAGGCCGCGCACTCGCCCGGCTGCAAGGACACCGGCAGCGACACGAACTGCAGTCGCGACGGCTCGGGCAGCACGGCCCCGACGCGGCGCAGCTCGGCGTGCAGCTCGCGTGCGCTCTCGAGCATGAACGCGTAGTGCTGGCGTGCGGCATCCGGCTGCGCCCACAGCGTGGGCTCGACGATGACCACGCACAGCACCGGACCCTGGCGCGCCGCCGCGGCGAGCGCGCCATGATCGGCGACGCGCAGATCACGCTTGAACCAGACCAGGCTGAAGTCCATCGCGCACACTCGCAAGCACGCGCTGCGCCAGCGCGTGGCCGCTCAGCCAGGCGCCTTCCACGCGGCCGCCGTTCAGCCAGTCGCCGCACAGACCGATACTGTCCTCGGGCGCCCATACGCAGCCGCCCTCAACCGCCGACTCGGTGATCGCGTAGCGCCAGCGGTGCGCCGACCACGCCAGGGGCGCCTCGCCGCCGAGCGCGCGGAAGGCCGCGAGCAGCGCCGCGGCCACCTGCTCGGGGCTGTCCTCGAGATGGGTCTCGCTCCATTCGGCGCTCGCGTGCAACGTCCAGGTTTCCGGACCCTCGCGCCCAGGCTTGCTGCTGTCGCGAGCGATCCAGCGCAGCGGGCCGTGATTGACGAAGGCCGCATCGAAGTCAAGCGCCAGCGGCGCCTCGAAGCGCGCCATCAACGCCCAGCAGCCCTGCATGCGCGCGGCCCGAGCCACCTCGGCGAGCGCCGGCACCACCGGTCCCAGCAGCGGTACTGCCTGCGGCGCGGGCACGGCGAGCAGTACGCCGTCGAAGGCCTCGGGCATCAGCCCGCGCTCAGCGCTGGCGAGCTCCCAGCCGTGCGGATAACGGTCCAGCGCATTCACCGTGGCCTGCAGGCGCAGGTCCAGACCTTCGGCCAGCAGGCGCGCCGGGGCCGTCATGCGCGGCGTGCCGACGAAGCGAGCCTCGTCGCCACCGCCCGCGCGCCGGCCGTCGGCCTCGAGCACGGTCAGCCGCGCCTGCCAGGCATCCGCAACGCCGGCGGCCCGCCAGCGCGCCACCTCGGCCTGGAACAGCGGGTCACGCGCCGTGAAGTACTGCGCGCCATGGTCACAGGCCCAGCCCTCACCACGGCGGGTACTCATGCGCCCCGATGGGCCACGACTCTTGTCCAGGACAGTTACGCGAACACCGGCTTCAACAAGTGCCCGTGCGCAGCGCAGGCCGGCCATGCCGGCTCCGATCACGGCGTAATGCAAGGGAGGCTTCATGATCACACCCACGGTATTTGACGACCGCGATTGGGGTCGTCTCTTCTCGCGCCAAAGATACACCTTTTGTCCTGGACAACCTAGGTCCTCGCGGCTAGCATCCGGCAACGATCGAGGCGCGTGAAGGTGATCTAGTGGCGCACGTCACCGCCTCGTCCACGTCAAACCGATTCCGCGCAGGAACGTGTCCGCCTCCTCCGCACCCACGCAACTCGACCGGTCACCGCACATGAACGCTCCGTCCGACGCCCTTCGCAGCACGGCCCACCGGCTCGGCTATGCCGGCCTGGTCCCCTTCGTGATACTGGCCCCCGCCAGTCTGCTCGACCCAAACCACGGCCTGACCTGGAGCGATGCGCTGTTCGCGTACGGCGCGGTAATCCTCAGCTTCGTGTGCGCCCTGCACTGGGGGTTCGCCATGACGCTCCCAGGACTGGACGACACCCGCCGCACGCGCACCCTGCTGTGGAGCGTGGTGCCCTCGCTGCTCGCCTGGCCGGCACTGCTGCTCGTGCCCGCCGATGCGGCAATCCTGCTCGTGGCAGGCTTCGTGCTGCATTATGTGCAGGACAGGCGCCTTGCCCGGCATGCGCGACTCCCGGCGTGGTACCTGCCACTCCGGCTGCAGCTCACCACGGTGGCCTGCATCGCGCTGGTCGCCGGGGCATTCGTGCAGTGGCCATACTGAACCCGGCCGGCCCTGTACACCCACCCACGATGAAGGTCCTCATGAACCCCAACGCCACCGAGTCCGAAGCCACCCCCCGAAGCACCGCCGTACCCGGCGGCCGGCTATCGCGCCTTGCTCGCCTCGGCAGCCTCGCTACCGGCGTGGCGGGCGGCATGCTCGCCGAAGGGGCCCGTCAGCTCGCCGCCGGCAAGCGCCCGACGGCACGCGAGCTGGTCCTGACCCCCGCCAACGCGCGCCGCGTCGCAGATCAGCTCGCACAGTTGCGCGGAGCGGCTATGAAGGTCGGTCAGCTGATGTCGATGGACGCCGGCAGTCTGCTTCCGGCCGAGCTCACCGGGATCCTCGCCCGCCTGCGCGAGGACGCGCGCACGATGCCGATGAGCCAGGTGGTCGAAGTGCTTGAAACGCACTGGGGCAAGGGCTGGGAGCAAGGCTTCGAGCGCTTCTCCTTCACCCCCTGCGCAGCGGCCTCGATCGGCCAGGTGCACCGGGCACGCACCCACGACGGTCAGGAACTGGCGATCAAGCTGCAGTATCCGGGCGTGCGCCGCAGCATCGACAGCGACGTGGACAACGTGGCGACCTTGCTGCGCGTCTCGGGCTTGCTACCGAGATCGCTCGATCTCGAACCACTGCTCACCGAAGCCAAGCGCCAGCTGCACGAGGAAGCCGACTACCGGCGCGAGGCGGAGAACCTGCACCGCTTCGGCCGACTGCTCGCAGGCGAGACCGACTTCGTGCTACCTCGCGCGGTCGACGCACTGACCCGCAGCGACATTCTCGCGATGAGCTGGGTGGACGGTGTAGCGGTGGAGTCACTCACGGACGCCGACCAGTCGGTGCGCGACCACCTGGCAAGCCGCCTGATCGGGCTGCTGTTCCGCGAGCTGTTCGAATTCCGCCTGATCCAGACCGACCCCAACTTCGCCAACTACCGCTTCGAGCCAGAAGGCGGGCGCCTGGTGCTGCTCGACTTCGGCGCCACCCGGCCCTACGCTGAAGCGGTGGTCGAGGCCTATCGCCGCTTGATCGCAGCGACGATCGGCGGCGACCGCGCAACCATGGCCGAGGCGGCGGAGGCCATCGGCTACTTCCAGGGCAATATCCACGCCGCCCAGCGCGAAGCGGTGATCGACCTGTTCTCCACCGCCTGCGAACCCTTGCGCCATGCCGGCCCCTACGATTTCGGCACCAGCGGCCTGGCGCTGCGCTTGCGCGACGCCGGGCTCGCCCTGAGCATGGAGCGCGACTTCTGGCACACCCCGCCAGCCGACGCGCTGTTCCTGCACCGCAAGCTGGGCGGACTGTATCTGCTCGCCGCGCGGCTGCGGGCGCGGGTGAACGTGGGCAGCCTGGTGGCGCCCTACCTTGGTGCGCCAGACCGGCCTGCAGGCGCGGTGAATACCGTCAGCACGCCGGTGTAGCCATACAGCCGGTTGCGGGCGATCTCACCGCCGGCGAAGAAACCCACCATCGGCAGATCGCCCAGCACATCGCGAATCGCGCCCGATTCGGCAGCCGGGGCGCCGAAATGGCGCTGGCCGCGGCCGGAACAGCTTACATACACCGCGCCCAGCGCGACCCGGCCGCTGTCGACCAAGGCGTCACGAATCTCGCGTGCGGCCCGCTGCAGATCCGCGAGCGCGGTTTGCGGGTCGCGCCGGCAGAACACCAGCGAAGCCCCCTTCGTCACCGCGTCCGCATCTGCGATCGCCACCAGTCCCGCCCCAGGGTCCATGCCGACAATATGACGCACGAGCATGTCGGCACCGAAATCCCCCTCTTCCTGCGCCCCATCGTCCTCGGCCGGATGCACCCCGGCAAGCGTGTTCGCCAGCGCCTGCGCCACCGGCTCGAAGGCCATGTCGGGCGGCAGGCCGAGGTCGGCCATGGCGCAGTCGAGCGCAGCACGACCATCGAGGGAAAGCACGAGGTTGTCCTGCACCCGGCTCACCACCCTGCGCGGGCCGATCGGGCGACAGCCCTGCGTCACGCGCGACACAACGCCGATTTCCGCAGCAAAAGCAACGCCCGACAGACCGCCGCCATCGAACACCGCATCGGCGATCTGAACACTGCGCCCGCGCGAAGCGGTTAAACCACCGAAAAGATAGCCTCCCGCCGTACGTTCGGCCAGTTCGGGGAGCAACTCCTGCAGGTCGGGCGTGCGGCCATCGGCATGCACCAGCGCAGTATGCGGATGAAAGTCGCCACTGTAGGCGCGCAGGGGCTGCCGCCCCGAAAAAACGCGGAAGCTACGCCGCGGCAAGGGCGCAAGCATCAGCGCCAGTGCGGCTTCATCAAAATGCTCGGCGCCGCTTGCGAGCACACCCACGCCCACCGTTCCAGCCCAGTGCACACCCGGCAGGCGGTGCTGCAGCGCCGCGAGGATGTGCTCGGCCTCCACCGCGAAATGATCGGTGAGGTAACACAGGCCGAGGCTGAACTCGAGCGTCTCGCCAGTGCGCTCGAAGGCGTGCACGGTCGCAACCCGGGCATCGTGCAGCAATGTATCGAGCGCGCGCTGCAGCGCGACGCGCCAGTCGTTGTGCGCGGCGTGACTGGCGACGAAACGGGTAGGGCCCGGGGGCTGCGACATCAAAATCCTCCAATGAGCCTGGCGCCGAAGGGAAGCATGCAGGGCGCGCACCGCACAGACAGCGGCCGCCGGTACGCCGTTCCCGCCGCGCCGGCCTCAGGCGCGCGACAAAAAGGCCTCCAGCGCGGCCGCCACCTGTTCGGGCTGGTCGTGCTGCAGGTTGTGCCCGGCATCGGTGATGGTGACGACCCGGTGCTTGGCGAAGCAGTCCAGGCGGTGGCGAAGCTCGGCAGGCGCA
The DNA here is from genome assembly GCF_052598215.2 of Thauera sp. ZXT1-4. Lineage (NCBI taxonomy): Bacteria > Pseudomonadati > Pseudomonadota > Betaproteobacteria > Rhodocyclales > Zoogloeaceae > Thauera > Thauera sp. ZXT1-4. Next base: position 57,115 of record NZ_JBQWSN020000018.1, read on the forward strand.
TCCCCGAAGCGATCGTTAACGTAGCCCTGCCCGGCAAACAGCATCAAGGTCGGCGCAGTGACCTGTCGCCAGCACGCCATGGCGTCCTCGATGCGATACACGAAGGGCGAAGGCACCTTGTGCCATGGATCACAAGCCATCTCCACCCGCCCATCCGCCGCCACACGGCCAACGTGGCGGGCGAGGAATTCGGCCCGCTCAGGCCTCAGGCGCGGATTGACCGCGCACAGCCGGCGCGCGAACGCGGCATGGTCCGCATGCGTGGGCAGGCGCGGCGGCTGGGCCTGCGCGTCGAGCCACTTGCCGAGCAGCAGGGGCGCGTCCGCCTCGGGGGGCGGCTTGAGGCCGAGGAAGTCCATCATCACCAGCTGCCCCACCCGCGGCGGGCGCAGCCCTGCATACGCCCCGGCCACGGCCGCGCCCATGCTGTGCCCGACCAGGCGTGCTGGCCGCCCGGGCGAGTAGTGATCGAGCAGCGCATCGAGGTCTGCGTAGTAGTCGGGGAACCAGTAACTGTGCCCGAGCCAGGTGCTGCCGCCGAATCCGCGCCAGTCGGGGGCAATGATCTGCCAGTCCTCGCGCAGCGCATCGACCACGAACTGAAAGGTGGGAGAGGAATCCATCCAGCCGTGCAGCAGGAAAAGCTGCGGCGCATCCACCGGCCCCCAGCGGCGCACCGCATACTCGAGGCCGCGCACCACCACGCGCTCGACCGTGGAAGGCTTGTGCACCGGCGCGGAACCCTCTGCGTCGGACATGCGGACCCGGTCGTTTTCCGGGACAATCGGATTCGTGTTCATGTCTCAATTCTAGCTGCCCCGAGCGCGCATACACATCGCTCCGGGCATTCTGGCCGATGACCGACCCCGCCTTCCTGCGCCGACAATTTCTCGCCACGCCTTTCACCATACGCAACGAGCGGCGTGACTTCCACGCGTGGCGACGCGGCCGGTCGCACTACCTGCTGTGGGCGCTCGACGTGGACACCCCTGCAGTGCGGGCACGGGTGGCCGCGGCGCAGCACGCGCTGACCGGCCTGCTGCTCGACGGCTACGCACGCCAACCGCACGTCACGCTCGCGCTGTGCGGCTTTCCGGCCAGGTCCGGCCGCCCTGCACACGACGAATTCGATTTCGAGCGGATCGCCGCGCAGCTTGCCGCATTGCAAACGGCCAATCCGGGCGGCTTCGACATCGAGATCGGCGGACTGGAGAGCTTCTCCTCGGCGCCCTTCCTGCACGTGGAGGACGACGGTACTGCGCTCGCCACCCTCCGCCGCTGCCTGCATGCCGAGGCTGCGCACCCGCAGGGCCTCTACGTGCCCCACGTCACCGTCGGCCTGTATGCCGATGCCTGGCCCACGGCTGCGGTGGCGCAGCGCTTCGAGCCGCTTGCCGACACACCCCGCCTGCACTGCCGGATCACGCACCTGAGCCTGATGGGATATGTCGCGGCGGAGATCGGCGGCACGCTGTTCAAGGTCGCCGATTATGGTCTGGACGACGGCCACCTGCACTGGCATGCGAGCGCATCCGCCCTGCTGGACCACGATGTTGCACTGTCGGGCCACACGGCGGCGCGGGACCCTGGACTGCTGCATGCCCCCCAACACGCGCGCACGGAGGCGACATGAAGCACAGCCCCCGGTCCGCAGCCACGCCCACGATGCCGGACGCCGCAGCGACCCTGGCACGCCCCGCCTCGCTCACCGCACTGTTCGTCGCCTTCAGCCTGCTTGCGCTACAGGGCTTCGGCGGCGTGCTCGCCGTTGCACAGCGCGAGCTGGTGGACCGGCGCACCTGGCTCACCCGCCACGAATTCATCGAACTCTATGCCGTCGCCCAGTTGCTCCCCGGCCCCAACGTGGTGAACCTGTCGCTGATGATCGGCGACCGCTACTTCGGCTGGCGCGGTGCGCTGGCCGCGGTTTCCGGCATGCTGCTCGCACCGATCCTGGTGGTGCTCGTGCTCGCTGCCAGCTACCAGGAGCTCTCCCGCTATCCCGCTGTGGCAGGCGCGCTGCGCGGCATGGGAGCCGTCGCTGCCGGGCTGATTCTGGCCATGGCGCTGAAGATGCTCGTCACCCTGCGCGGCAACGTGCTCGGCCCGGCGCTGTGCACTGCGCTCGGGCTCACGACACTAGTCGCGATCGCGGTCCTGCGTCTGCCGCTCGCCTGGGTCGTGATCGGCCTGGGCCTCACCGCCTGGGGGCTTGCCCGCTGGCGCATCGCGCGAGCCCATACGCACGCCCGTGCCAAGGACCGGACATGGTGAGCACTCTGCCAGCGGCCGATCTGCTTGAACTCTTCCTGCGCTTCCTGGTGCTGTCGCTGCTGTCGATCGGGGGCGCGATGTCGACCGCGCCCGAGATGCACCGCTACCTCGTGGTGGAGCGCGGCTGGCTGGGCGAGGCTGACTTCACCACCGCGATCGCGCTCGCCCAGGCGGCGCCGGGCCCGAACGTGCTGTTCGTGCCGGTGCTCGGTTTTCAGGTGGCCGGCATTCCCGGGGCAGTGGCGGCGCTGGTGGGTATCCTGCTGCCCTCGACCCTGCTGTCGCTCGGCGTGAGCCGCTGGGGCGCCACGCGCCGCGACACACCGCTGGTGCGCGCCTTCACCGCCGGGCTGGCACCGGTCACGGTGGGATTGGTGTTCGCCACAGGCTGGCTGCTGGCGCTGCCTTTCATCGGCGACCCCGCGCATCGTGCCGGGGCGCTGGCGCTGATCGGACTCACCGCAGCGGCCACGCTGAAGACGAAGCTGGCGCCGATCTGGATGATCCTGGTCGGTGCCGCCGCGGGCGCGCTGGGCCTGGTGTGAGCAGTGGCCACCCGTACCGCAGGGGCAAGGAGATGATGGAGCACGTGGATGCGGTGGTGATCGGCGCCGGCGTGGTGGGCTTGGCATGCGCGAAGTTCCTCGCAGAATCGGGGCGCGAGGTGATCGTGCTCGAGCGCGAGACCGCCTTCGGCACCGGCATCAGCGCGCGCAACAGCGAGGTCATCCACGCCGGCCTGTACTATCCGCCCGGCTCGCTCAAGGCGACGCTGTGCGTAGCCGGCCGCAAGGCGCTGTATGCCTACTGTGCGGAGCGCGGCATCGCCCACCGCCGCCTCGGCAAGCTGGTGGTGGCCAGCCGCGCGCCCCAGTTGCCCGCGCTCGAAGCCATCGCCGCCCGTGCGCGCGCCAACGGCGTGGATGATCTGCGCCCGCTGGGCGCCGCAGACGTGCGCACACTGGAACCCGAACTCGACGCCGCAGGCGCGCTGTTCTCGCCCTCCACCGGCATCGTCGACAGCCACGGTCTGATGCAGGCGCTACTGGCCGACGCCGAGCGCAAAGGCGCCGTGCTGGCGCTGGCCAGCCCGGTGCGGGGCGGGCGGGCGGACCGCGCCGGCATCGTGCTGGACGTGGGCGGCAGCGCACCAATGCAGCTGCGTGCGCGCTGCGTGATCAACGCCGCCGGACTGGACGCACCACGGCTCGGCCATGCTCTCGCCGGCCCGGCTGCACTGCGCGCACCGCAGGCCTTTTACGCACGCGGGGTGTATTTCAGCCTCGTCGGACGCGCACCGTTCTCGCACCTGATCTACCCGGTCCCCGAAGCGGGCGGGCTGGGCGTGCATCTGACCCTGGACCTCGGCGGCCAGGCGCGCTTCGGCCCCGACGTGGAGTGGATCGAGCAACCGGACTACCAGGTCGACTCGGCGCGCGCCGAACGCTTCTACGCCGCCATCCGTAGCTGGTGGCCCGGGCTGGCCGACGGCCGCCTGCAGCCCGCCTACGCGGGCGTGCGGCCGAAGATCGTCGGCCCGGGCGAGGCGGACGCCGACTTCCGCATCGACGGCCCATCCGCGCATGGCGTACCGGGGTTGGTGCACCTGTACGGAATCGAGTCGCCGGGGCTGACCGCGGCGCTGGCGATCGGGGCACGGGTGGCGGCAATCTGTTGAGCTGCGTTCGCCGCACGGGCCAGCGCGTACATGGCAGAGGCGCCACAAGCCGCGCCGGCACGGCCCGCACGAAACGCTCACGGCGGCGCATGGTCAGACGCCTGACGACTTCACCGAGACCGCCATGTCCCCAATCCTGTTCGTGCTGGTGCCGATCCTGATGCTCGCCGTCTGGCTGCCGGGCTGGTGGGTGCGGCGCACGCTGCGGCGCTACAGCGACCCCGTCGACCGCTACTACGGTAGCGGCGCCATGCTCGCGCGCATGCTGCTCGACAAGCACGGCCTCACCCAGGTCAGCGTTGAAGAGTCGGAGACCGGCGACCACTACGACCCCGAGGCGCGCGCCGTCCGCCTGTCGGCGCATACCTATCACCAGCGCTCGCTGACCGCCGTCACTGTGGCCGCACATGAGGTTGGCCACGCGCTGCAGCACGCCGAAGGCTACGCACCGCTGGCACTGCGCGAGCGCCTGGTGCGCTTCGCCATCAAGGGCCAGCGCCTGGGCGCAATGATGATGGTGGCGGTGCCGGTCATCACCGTCCTCACCCGTCACCCCGCCCCCGGGCTACTCTTCGTGCTTGCGGGGCTGCTGTCGATGGGCCTGGCTGCGGTGGTTCATCTGGTGACATTGCCCACCGAGTTCGACGCCAGCTTCCGCCGTGCGCTGCCGATGCTCGAGCGCGGCGGCTACCTGCACCCGTCGGATCAGCCCCATGCGCGCAAGATCCTCGAGGCCGCCGCGCTGACCTACGTCGGGCAATCGCTGATGACGCTGCTCAACATCGCGGCCTGGCTGCGCTTTCTGCGCCGGTGAGCGGCCGATTGGCGAACAGGCTGGCCACACCCCTGCCGTTCTTCAGCGCGAGAAGAAGGTGCAGGCACAGGGCCTCAGCCCTTCTCACCCCCAAGGAACGCCCCGGCTCCGAAACGTGATCGCAGCGCTGCTGCTCACGCTCGCGTCCGAACTCACTATGCCTGTGACGGCCTCGCCAAACGGGACACCCGGGCGCTGAACACGATCTCCAGCCTGGATCTTCCGCGCTACATGGGGCGCGGGTACGAAATTACCCGCCCGAGAACCAACAGGCGCTGCCGAAGCGGCTGTGCTACAAGGACTTCGACACGGACAAGCTCATGGCCACCCCGCAAGAAGCGCAATAGGTGCAGCGGAAAAAATGCACTTTCCGCTAAGATGCAGCCGCATCGACCCGATACCCGAACGTCCTCACAGGAGCCCGAACCATGGCAGACCAATGGCTTGAAACACTGATCACCCCCACCCCGCAGGCTGGCTATGAACTGGCCATCACCCTGAGCCGCCGCGGCGTGAAATACACCCAGCCCGACCCGGAAGTGCTGCACAAACTGCGCCCCGAGTACGCCAACAGCGCCGAAGCCCTGACCGCGGCCTCACAGGTCATTGCGATCAACTTCCAGACCGTCGCCGCCGCCAACAACTACTGGCGCAAGTAAGCGGCCCAGTGCGTTACGCCGGGCACAAAAGGAAATGGGTCAGGCCCGTGAAGACCTGACCCACTGAATTTTTGGCGCGCCCGAGACGATTCGAACGTCCTTCGGAGTCTAGCCCAGTCTACCGGCGCCTCCAGGTCTTCCTTGGCCACAATC
>NZ_JBQWSN020000019.1:0-58760 GCF_052598215.2 Thauera sp. ZXT1-4
ACCGAGCGGACAATTCATTTGCTACAACACCGGACAGTTCTATTTGTTGCCAACAGGGGTCTTTGATCTTTTGGCCTGCTATCTCTTCTCGAAGCGCCTGTCGCAACCTACAGGGCATCGTAGTCGCCCTGCACGATCGGGGGCGGATGCAGGTGGGTACGGGGGAACACCACCCGAGCCAGGGTGCCTTTCCCTCCAGGTGCCGAATCGAGCGTAACGGCTGCGCGGTGCAACTCGGCGATCTCGCGCACGATCGGCAGCCCTAGGCCGGAGCCATCCACGCCGCTGCCGAGCACGCGAAAGAAGCGCTCGAAGACCCGCTCGCGGTCGCCCTCAGGAATCCCCGGGCCAGTATCTTCGACCTCCAGGATCGGCGAGCCGGCGAAGCGCGTGCGGGCCGTGACACTGCCTCCGGACGGCGTGTATTTGACCGCATTGTCGACCAGGTTCTTGACCAGCTCCCGCAGCAGGACGGTGTTTCCCTCAATGAACAGTTCCTGCTCGCCCGCCTCGACCCCCAGGTCGATGTGCTTGGCCTGCGCACGTGGGAAGAGATCGAGGGCGACCTCCCTCACCACGGCATCCAGGCTCACCCGTTCAACCGCATAGAGCTTCTCGAAGCTGGCCTCTGCACGCGCCAGCGACAGAAGCTGGTTGATCAGGTGCGCGGCGCGGTCCGTACTCTCGGCAATCCGGGCCAGCGACTCGCGCAACTGGTCGGGATCGGTTTCGTGCATCGCCAGGTCAGTCTGCATCTTTAGACCCGTCAGCGGGGTGCGCATCTGGTGGGCCGCGTCGGCGATGAAGCGTTGCTGCGCCTGCAGGTTCTCTTCCAGGCGGACCATCATGTCGTTGTAGGCAACGATCAACGGCCGCACCTCCTCGGGCACCGCTGACGGTTCGACCGGAGAGAGGTCCGTCGGCCGCCGTCGCCGGATCAGACTCTGCAGGCGGTTGAGCGGGGCAATGCCTCGGCTCAGACCCACCCACACCAGCACCACCGCAAGCGGGATGATGGCGAACTGCGGCAGCAGCACGCCAGTCACGACGCGCGAGGCCAGGTCGGTGCGCTTGTTCCGCGTCTCCGCCACCTGCACCACCACCAGTCGGTCGGAAACCTCAGGAGCCGGCCTCAGGAAACGGTAGGCAACCCGAACCTCTTCGCCATGAATGAGCTCGTCGCGCAGCAATACCTCCTCGCCGACGAGACTACGGGGCGTGGGCGCAGGCGGGATCTCGGCGTCGCCGGAGAGTGTGCGGCCCTCATCGTCGGCGACCTGGTAATACACCACGTCGTCCTGATCCGCCCGGAACAGCGCCCGTGGCGGCGCGGGGAAGCTCACCGCGACCTGCCCGCCATCGATCGACACGAATCGCGCCAGCGTGCGCACGCTGTCAGCGAGCGCGAGATCGTAGGGCTGGTTGGCGATATTGTCGGCAACGTTGTGCGTGACGATGATGGAAATCGGCCACAGGAACAGCAGCGGCGCGAGCATCCAGTCCAGGATCTCGCCAAACAGGGAGTTCGGCGGGCCGGACTTGCGCGGCGCAGCGCCGCCCTTGTCAGCCTTGGGCTTTCGCCGCAGGGGCAGCATCGGGGTTTTCCAGGCAGTACCCCAGACCGCGCACCGTCACGATGCGTACACCGCTGTCCTCGAGCTTCTTGCGCAGGCGATGCACATAGACCTCGATGGCGTTGCTGGAGACTTCCTCCCCCCAGCCACACAGGTGATCGACGAGCTGGTCCTTGCTCACCAAACGTCCCATGCGGAGAAGGAAGATCTCGAGCAGACCGATCTCGCGGGCGGACAACTCGATGAGCTGACCGCCGATCTTCACGACCCGATCGGCCTGATCGTAACTGAGCTGCCCCACCTCGACACAACGCGGCTGGCCCGTACCGCGCCGGGTCAGCGCCCGCACCCGCGCTTCCAGCTCAGGAAGCGCGAACGGCTTGGTCAGGTAGTCGTCTGCGCCGGCATCGAGCCCGCGCACACGGTCGTCCACCCCGTCCTGTGCGGTCAAGATCAGCACCGGCTGCGCGGACTTGCGCGCGCGCAGGCGCTTGAGCACGTCGATCCCGTTCATGCGTGGCATGCCAAGATCGAGAATGGCGAGATCGTAGGTCTGGCCCGCCAGCGCAGCGTCCGCCTCCATGCCATCCGCTACGTGATCAAGCGCGTAGCCACCGCGACGCAGCGCACGGCAGATGCCATCGGCGATCACGGGATCGTCTTCCGCCAACAGAATACGCATAGGACCTGAGCTGTAAGTTCGTTGTAAGCGGAGCTTCCGAGAATGAAGCCGCTGTTCTCCTTTTGCTCGGTCTTCGGGAACGTTGCCGTCAGCGCGGCGACGTTCCGGGGAGCGGCGCCGGACCGAATCCGCACGCTCCCCACCGACCTTTCTCCCTCGAACACGGCCAGATTATCCCACGCTTCGGCATGCTTCGCGCACCGAGGATCCGTAGCACTGTCGACTCGCAGCCCGGTAAACGAAGAACGGCCCCGCACTTCGCGGAGCCGTTCTTCGTTTACCGCGGCTTGCGCCCCGCCCCAAGAAGAAGGCGAGGCGCGGGCACATTACATGCCCATACCGCCCATGCCGCCCATACCACCCATGCCGCCCATATCGGGCATGCCGCCCATCGGCTTGTCTTCCGCCAGCTCGCCGACCATGCAGTCGGTGGTCAGCATCAGACCAGCGACGGACGCGGCGTTCTGCAGCGCGGTGCGGGTGACCTTGGTCGGATCCAGCACGCCCATCTCGACCATGTCGCCGTACTCGCCGGTAGCGGCGTTGAAACCGTAGTTGCCCGAACCCTCGACAACCTTGTTCACCACCACGCTCGGCTCGTCACCGGCGTTGGCGACGATCTCGCGCAGCGGCTGCTCCATGGCGCGCAGCACGATCTTGATGCCGGCATCCTGGTCGTGGTTGTCGCCCTTCAGCTCGCCCAGTGCAGCACGGGCACGCAGCAGCGCAACACCGCCGCCGGGGACGATGCCCTCTTCCACTGCAGCGCGGGTGGCGTGCAGGGCGTCTTCGACGCGGGCCTTCTTTTCCTTCATCTCGACTTCGGTGGCGGCACCGACCTTGATCACCGCAACACCGCCCGCCAGCTTGGCGACGCGCTCCTGCAGCTTCTCGCGGTCGTAGTCGGAGGTGGCTTCCTCGATCTGCACGCGGATCTGCTTGACGCGGGCTTCGATGCGCTCGGCCTGGCCGGCGCCATCGATGATGATGGTGTTTTCCTTGCCGATCTCGATGCGGGCAGCCTGGCCGAGGTCGTCCAGGGTGGCCTTCTCAAGGGTCAGGCCGACTTCTTCGGCGATGACCTGGCCGCCGGTCAGGATGGCGATGTCTTCCAGCATGGCCTTGCGACGGTCGCCGAAGCCCGGCGCCTTGACGGCGCAGGTCTTGAGGATGCCGCGGATGTTGTTCACCACCAGGGTGGCCAGGGCTTCGCCCTCGACGTCTTCGGCGATGATCAGCAGCGGACGGCCGGCCTTGGCGACCTGCTCGAGCACCGGCAGCAGGTCACGGATGTTGGAGATCTTCTTGTCGAACAGCAGGACGAAGGGCTGCTCGAGGATGGCAACCTGCTTGTCCGGGTTGTTGATGAAGTAGGGCGACAGGTAGCCGCGGTCGAACTGCATGCCCTCGACGACGTCGAGTTCGTTCTGCAGCGACTTGCCGTCTTCGACGGTGATCACACCTTCCTTGCCGACCTTGTCCATCGCCTTGGCGATGATGTCGCCGATGTCGCTGTCCGAGTTTGCGGAGATCGAGCCGACCTGGGCGATTTCCTTGTTGGTCGAGCAGGGCTTCGACAGCTTCTTCAGCTCGTCGATGGTGGCGATGACGGCCTTGTCGATGCCGCGCTTCAGGTCCATCGGGTTCATGCCGGCGGCAACGAACTTCATGCCTTCACGCACGATCGACTGGGCCAGCACGGTGGCGGTGGTGGTGCCGTCACCGGCGATGTCGGAGGTCTTGGAAGCAACTTCCTTGACCATCTGCGCGCCCATGTTCTCGAACTTGTCCTTCAGTTCGATTTCCTTGGCGACGGAGACGCCATCCTTGGTGACGGTGGGGGCGCCGAAGGAGCGCTCCAGCACCACGTTGCGGCCCTTCGGGCCCAGGGTGACCTTGACCGCGTTGGCCAGGATGTTGATGCCGGCGACCATGCGCTCGCGGGCGGAATCGCCAAACTTGACTTCTTTAGCTGCCATTCTTCAGAACTCCGGAAATATTTCGGTTAGCGTTTCTGGGATTCGGGGGAGGCTCAGGCCTCGACCACGCCCATGATGTCTTCCTCGCGCATCACGAGGAGCTCTTCGCCTTCGACCTTCACGGTCTGGCCGGCGTACTTGCCGAACAAGACCTTGTCGCCCACCTTGACGGCCATCGGACGCACCTTGCCGTCGTCCAGGATCTTGCCGTTGCCGACGGCCAGGACCTCACCCTGATCGGGCTTCTCGCCGGCGCTGTCCGGGATCACGATGCCGCTCGCGGTCTTGCGCTCGGCTTCCAGACGCTTGACGATCACGCGATCGTGCAGGGGACGAATCTTCATCGAGTTCTCTCCTTTCGGTTCGACTGTTTGGGTTGGTTCGCGGGACGAGCCCGCAGGACAAAATTCGCAGTGACGCGGATCGGCGCAGGAAGCGCCGCCCGACGCTTGTTAGCACTCACCGCTAACGAGTGCTAATAATAGGGACGGGGTCGGTGGATTTCAAGTCCGAGCCATGCAACTTTTTCTGCGCCGGTCCGGCACACCGGATGGAAGTTCGGCCAGCGCCGGGTTGGGTCGTTCCGCAGGGGCGGTTAAGATGACGCCGAGACGCCCGAATGCGCGAGGCCCCGTCATGCCCAAGCTCGCCCCGCTTGCTGCTGCACAGCTGCATACCGCCTGCGACCCGGAAGCCCTCGGCTTCCAGCGCTCCGACGAACTCCCCGAACTGGACGCCGCAGACCTGCATGGCCGCGCGGTGGACGCAATCCACCTGGGACTCGACATTGCCGGAGAGGGTTTCAATCTGTTCGTGCTCGGCGACGCCGGAAGCGGCCGCCAAGAGATCGTCGCACGCCTGCTCGACGAAAGGCGGCAAGAGGGGCCACCGCCGGGCGACTGGTGCTATGTGTGGAACTTCGAGCACGCCTCGCGACCACGCCTGCTGCGCCTGCCCTGCGGTCGCGGCCCTGCCTTCCGCGACGACATGCAGCACTTCGTAGAGGAGCTGATCCCAGCGATCGCCGCGGTGTTCGAAGGCGACGAGTACCGCGAGCGCATCGAAGCCCTGCAGGACGAAGCAAAACAGCGCGAGGAAACCGCGCTGCGCCAGCTTGGTGACGAAGCCCAGCAACTGGGCATCGCCCTGCTGCGCACCCCGCACGGCTTCGCCTTCCTGCCTATGAAGGACACCGAGAACACGCTCACGCAAGAGGAGTTCGAGAAGCTACCCGAGGACCGCCAGCATGCTCTGGGCGAACACATCAAGGCCCTTCGCGAACGCATGCACCGTCTGGTCGCTGAGTTCCCACGCTGGCGGCGCGAGCTGCAGAATCGCATCCGCGATGCCGGCCGTGACGCACTCGGCGCGACCGTCACCCACATGATCGAGGAGCTCAAGCCACGGTACGCCGATCTGCCCGAGTTGTGCGAGCACCTGGACGAGGTGCTCAAGGACATCATCGCCAGCGGCGAATCGCTACACACCTCACCGCGCAGCGATGAGGACACGGAGACGCTGACCTTTTCGGGCAGCATTTCCGTGCAGCGCTACCTGGTGAATGTGCTGGTGGCCAACCCCGCCGACGGGGCCCTGCCCGTGGTGTACGAGGACCACCCGACCCTGCAGAACCTGGTCGGCCGCATCGACCACCTGGTGCACATGGGTACACTGGTGAGCAATTTCACGCTGATTCGCGCCGGCGCCCTGCACCGCGCAAACGGCGGCTTCCTGGTGCTGGATGCAATGAAGCTGCTCGCCCAGCCCTTTGCATGGGAAGGCCTCAAGCGCGCACTGAAGTCCGGCCGGCTGCGCATCGAGTCTCTGTCAGAACTGATTGGCGTCGCCGGTTCGGTGCAACTCGAACCCGAACCGATGCCGCTCGAACTCAAACTGATCCTGATCGGCGAACGGGTGATCTACTACCTGCTCGGCCAGTACGATCCGGAGTTCCCGGCACTGTTCCGCATCAACGCGGACATGGAGAGCGAGATCGTGCGCAGCGCGGACAACACCGCGGCCTACGCACGCCTGATCGCCGCCCTCGCCCGCCGCGCCGCACTGCCTCCGCTCTCGGCGCCCGCGATGGCGCGCCTGATCGATCAAGCGGCGCGGATCGCCGGCGATGCCGAGCGCCTGAGCACGCATACCCAACCGATCGACGACCGCCTGCGCGAGGCAGCGCACTTTGCCACCGCGAGCGGCGCCGACCGCATCGAGCGCGACCACGTGGAGGCTGCACTTGAGGCCCATCGGCGGCGCCACGAACGCATCCGCTTGCGCCACCAGCAGGAGATCCTGCGCGGGCAGTGGCTAGTGGACACCGACGGCAGCCATGTCGGACAAGTCAACGGGCTGGCCGTGGTGCCCCTCGGCGAGGACAGCTTCGCCCATCCGGTCCGCATCACCGCCACCGTGCGCGTGGGCGAAGGCGAGATCATCGACATTGAGCGCGAGGTGAAACTCGGCGGACCGATCCATTCCAAGGGCGTGCTGATCCTGTCCTCCTTCATGGCTGCGCGTTTCGGCTGGACGATGCCGCTCTCGCTCAAGGCCAGCCTGGTGTTCGAGCAGTCCTACGGCGGCGTCGAGGGAGACAGCGCCTCGCTCGCCGAGCTCACGGCCCTGCTGTCGGCGCTCTCGGGCGTAGCCGTCCGGCAGGCGCTGGCCGTCACCGGCTCGGTCAACCAGTTCGGCGTGGTGCAGCCGGTCGGCGGCATCAACGAGAAGATCGAAGGCTTCTTCGACATCTGCGTAGCGCGCGGCCTGAGCGGTGCGCAGGGCGTGCTCATCCCGCGCGCCAACGTGTGCCACCTGATGTTGCGCGCGGATGTGGTTGAGGCCGTGCGCAGCCGCCGCTTCAGTGTGTGGGCGGTCGCCGACGTCGATGAGGCCCTGGAGTTGCTCACCGGCGTCCCTGCGGGGAAGCCGGATGCGGACGGCGCGATGCCAGTGGGTTCGCTCAACGCAAAGGTGCTTGAGGGGCTGAAGAAGCTCGCCGACCTGCGCGCGCTGGCGGGGCGACTGGACCGGCCGTAGAGTTGAGCCGTCCACAGCTCAGAAAGCGATCGCCACCCCGAAGTGGAGGCGCAGGCGGCGTTCCTGATGGCCCCAGGCAAGATCGATCGCGAGCGGGCCGGCTGGGCTGCGCCAGCGTGCGCCAAGTCCGTAGCCCACGCGCAGGTCGATGTCTTCGCGCGTGTCGGCTGCGTCCCCTGCATCCACAAACACTGCGGCACCCCACTGGGGCTGGAACCAGCGCACGTATTCTGCGCTGGCGGTGGCGAGGTAGCGCCCGCCTACCGTGGCGCTGCCTTCCCTGACGCCCAGGCTCTGGTAGTCGTAGCCGCGCACCGATTGCGCACCCCCGGTGCGGAAAAGGAAATCCTGTGGAATCCCTTCGCGGCTGTCGGCAAGGGTCACCCCCGCCTCGCCACGCAGGATGAACACATCGGTGCCTCGCACGGGCTGGTAGCGCACAAAGCGCGAATACAGCCGCAGAAAGTCCTGCTCGGCGAGGGCGATCTCAGGCGCACCACCGACCTGGAACTCGAGCAGATAACCATCGGTGGGGTCGAGCAGATCGTTCACCGCACGCTTGATCCACGTCCAGTTTGCGGTGAGCGTGTTGCTGCTGCGCGCGTCTGCGCCCGCGGGCTGGATCTTCTCGTGCTGCAGCCGCAGTGCGAGCTGGGTCTCGGTGTCACCACGCTGGCTCGCGCGGGTCGCACCGAGGATCTGGGTGTCGACCTTCAGGCCCTCGAGATCGCTGCGTTGGATGAGCGCGCCAACGCTGTCGCGATGCTCCCCACGCGGCGGCAGGAAGATGTCGGCATACAGCGACTGTCGGTACTGCTCGTAGCGCAGGCCGGTGGAAAACTCCCAGCCACGCTGGCGCAGGTTGGAATCGCGATAATTGAACTCCACCCGTGCGCCGGTGTTGGTCGAGTAGCCCACGCCCATGCCCGCATAGCGCGGCAGAGCCTCCGTCACCTGCACCCGCACCGGAACCGCGGCCGCAAGCGCGGGATCACGCTCGATATCGACGATCACCGAGCCGAAGTGCGGCGTGTTCTGCAATCCCGTCTGAAATGCGAGCAAGGCCTCGCGGTCGTAGGGCGCGCCGCGCTCGAGCTGGCTGTAGCGCGCCACGAGGTCCTCGGGCAGATGTTCGATGCCCTGCACGTCGAGCTCGCCAAGGTAGAAGCTGGGGCCACTGTCGATACGCACGCGCAGCCAAGCCTGAGCGGTCTTGGGATCGATCTCCGCGCGGCTCTCCGCGATGCGCGCGGCGGCATAGCGTCGGGCGTTGATGGCGTCGAGAAGTCCCTGCTTGGCGGCGTCCCACGTCGTCTGGCGGAAGGCTTGCCCGACCGGCAACTGCCAGCGCGCACGCAATTCCTCCAGGTAGGCTGCGGCCCCTTCGCCGCCTGCAGCCCCTTCCACGCCCGCAACCACCTCACCTTCGAAGACGAGCTCCACGCCGGCCACCACGGTCCGCTCGCCGGGCTCGACCTGCAGCACCCAGCGCCGGTCATCACTGCGGTCGAATCGAATGCGCGGGGAAAAATACCCCTCGGTCGCGAGCAGATCCGCCACTTCGCGCCGGGTACGCCGGGTCATCGCAGCACGATCGGCGCTCTCCTCGGGCAGCACGAGCGGCGAGCGCTTGAGCAGCCGCACGTGCTCGGACAGCAGGCCACGCACCGAATCCGGCGTATCGAGACTGACCTCCAGCGTGGGCTGCGCTTCACCCCCATCCTGCGCGGACGCAGGAGACGCCAGAAGGATCGCCGCCAAGCCACAGGCCGCGATGCAGCGGTGCATATCGCGCGCCCTGCTTCCCGCCACGGGGGTCAGCCGCCCTGGTGGTAGGCGGTCACACGCTCGACTTCGTTCTTCGAGCCCAGAATCACCGGGACACGCTGGTGCAGGTGGGTGGGCTTCAGGTCGAGGATGCGCGCACGCCCGGTGGTGGCTGCACCGCCCGCCTGCTCGATGAGCATCGCCATCGGGTTGGCCTCGTACATCAGGCGCAGCTTGCCGCCCTTGGCGCGGCACTTCTCGTCCATCGGATACATGAAGACGCCGCCACGGGTGAGGATGCGATGCACATCCGCGACCATCGAGGCCACCCAGCGCATGTTGTAGTCCTTCCCAAGCGGCCCCTCCTTGCCGAGGGTCATCTCGTCGACGTAGCGCTTGACCGGCGCCTCCCAGTGGCGGGAATTCGATGCGTTGATGGCGAACTCGTGCGTATCGGGCGGGACCGTCATGTAGGGCTGAGTGTAAATGAAGCTGCCCATCTCGCGATCGAGGGTGAAACCATGCACCCCCTTGCCTACGGTGAGCACCAGCATCGTCGATGGACCATATACCGCATAGCCTGCGGCCACCTGCTCATCGCCAGGCTGAAGGAAGTCCTCCTCGGTCGGCTCTGTGTGGTCGGGCGGGTTGCGCAGCACGGAGAAGATCGTGCCAACGGAGATGTTCACGTCGATGTTGGAGGACCCGTCGAGCGGATCGAACAGCAGCAGATAACCGCCCTTGGGGTAGTCGAACGGGATCTGATGCACGGTCTCGACCTCCTCCGAGGCCATTGCAGCCAGGTGGCCGCCCCATTCGTTCGCCTGCAGCAGGATCTCGTTGGCGATCACGTCGAGCTTCTTCTGCGCCTCGCCCTGCACGTTGTCGGTGCCGGCCTCGCCGAGAACACCCGCGAGCGCACCCTTGGAAACGTTGACGCTGATCGCCTTCACCGCGCGCGCGACCACCTCGATCAGGAGACGCAGCTCGGGGTTGATGCGGCCGGCGCGCTGCTGTTCGATCAGAAACTGGGTAAGGGTCACTCGACGCATGAAAGGGCTCCACAAGACACTTAACGGACAGCCTGCGATTATCCCGGTTCCGCACCGCAAGCGCACGGATTAACGCGTCCCCGGAACGGCGCGGCACGGGCAGGTCAGCAGGCAAGGGGGTATCATCCGGGGCAAGTTCATTGCGCAGCACTTCAAATGCACGTCCTGGTTCTCGGCGCCGGCCTGTCCGGTGTCACGACCGCTTGGTACCTGAGCCAGGCGGGGTTTCGCGTGAGCCTGGTCGACCGGCAGGCCGAAGCGGCCTGCGAGACAAGCTTTGCCAACGGCGGACAGATCTCGATCAGCCACCCGGAGCCTTGGGCCAACCCCTCTGCGCCTGGGCTGATCCTGCGATGGCTGGGGCGCGACGAAGCGCCGCTGAAGTTCCGTCCGAGCGGAGATCCCGCACAGTGGCGCTGGGGCGCGCGCTTCCTGTTCGAGTGCCTTCCTGCGCGCGCACGACGCAACACCGCGGCGATCGCAGCACTGGCCGTGTGGAGCGGTATGCAGTTGCGCGCGCTCCGTACGCAGCTCGGCCTCGAGTACGATCAGCTCGAACGCGGCATCCTGCATCTGTTCCATGATCGGGCGGAGTTCGCCCGTGCAAGCGCCCGCGCCGAGGCGCTGCGTGCATTCGGGATCGAGGCCCGCCCCTGTTCTCGCGATCAATGTCTCGCACTGGAGCCGGCGCTCGCTCCACACGCGCACAGGCTCGCCGGCGGGCTGTTCGCGCCTGGCGACGAATCCGGCGACGCGCGCCGTTTCACACGCGCGCTGGCAGCCGAAGTGAGCCGCACAGGCGCAGCGCTGCACTGGAACAAGGAGGTCACCGCACTGCACGCGAACCCCGACGGCAGCATCGGGGGCGTTGACGTGCGCGACACGGCCGGCCGCACCGCCAGACTGGAGGCGGACGCGTATGTGCTCTGCCTGGGCAGCTACGGACCGCGACTCCTCGCCCCGCTCGGGCTGTCGCTTCCGATCTACCCGGTCAAGGGCTACTCGGTGACGATTCCGATCGTGAAGCCGGAGCACGCGCCCAAGGTCAGCCTGACGGATGAATCGCGCCGCATCGTATGCTCACGCTTGGGCCAGCACCTCCGCGTGGCGGGGACGGCAGAGCTGAACGGCTTCGATACTCGCATCCGCCCGGAGCGGGTCGCGCCCATCCTCGCTTGGGCAAGCACGCATTTTCCGGAGGCGCTTGATCTGGCCGGCGCGGAAAGCTGGGCCGGACTGCGCCCGGCGACGCCCGGCAACCTCCCGCTCATCGGACGCAGCGCACGCCAGAAGCTGTGGCTGAACACCGGACACGGCACGCTCGGCTGGACGCTTGCCTGCGGCTCCGCAGCCGCTCTCGCGCAGTTGATGCAGGGCAGCGTACCCCCGGTGGCCTTCCCGTTCCTGCGGACAGGCTGATCCGCGCGCAGCTGGCAGGCTTCAGGCGACAGCGCCCTCGGCCGGCGCATCCTCGGCGGAGAGCGCGGCGCATGCACAGCCGGCCCCACGTGTCTCGCCATCCGCCAGCGGACGCAGTGCGCAGGTGTCGACGTCGAAACCGATGCTGTCGAGATGGAACGCCAGTGCGGCGTCCATGCCGTTGACGTGGTTCTCGAACCACGCTGGCAGTTCCTCGATGAGCCTGCGTGCGAAGAAGAGATCACCGGCAGCAACGCGCTTGCGGATGTCCAGCATCACCGCAAGTACCCGGTCGTGTTCTGCACGATGGCAACCGGGGAAGTCCACGGCCTGCATCCACGCGTTTTCCAGATCGAAATGCCCCTTCGCATGTTCGATCAGGCGATCGAAGGCGGACAGGAAATTTTCCGGCGCTGCGTTCGCGACCGTGTTGTAACACTCGACGAACTCGCGGTGGGTTTCGTCCATCGGAGCGAGGTTGTTGGAGAGCGATTCGCTCCAGGTCATGCTGGGCATGGTCGATCCTTACTTCACGAGCTTCAGATGGCTTCCGCGGCGCGCGGGTGGCGGGACGTGGCCTTCGTCCTCCTCCGCGCTGCCCTCACGATCGTTCTTGCTTCGGTCAGCACCCGCCTCGTCTTCCAGGCGCCCGGCCTGCAGGGCCGCGGTGACCTCAGCCATGTCCTCGGGAACGGCCTGCGCCTCAGGCTGCGTCTCATCTTCCGGCAGATCCGGCTCGAAGGCCATGCCTTGGCCGTTCTCGCGCGCGTAGATCGCGATGACGTTGCCGACCGGAACCACGATCGAATGTGCCACCCCACCGAAGCGCGCCTGGAAGCTCACATACTCGTTGTCCATCTGGAGCTGGCCAGTCGCATCGGGCGACAGGTTCAAGACGATCTGGCCATCGCGTGCGTAGCCGGGCGGCACCCGCGTGCCGGCGTCCACCAGGCAGGCGAGGTAGGGCGTGAAGCCCTGATCCACGCACCACTCCCAGATGGCCCGCAGGAGGTAGGGCTTGGTCGAAACGGTTCTATCGTTGCTCATCGGCTCTCCGGCAGCCATCGGCCGGCGAGCGGCGATGGCTGGATCTGGGGATTGGCGCTCAGCGGCGCATGACCTTTTCAGACGGGGTCAGCGCATCGATGAACCCCTGGCGGCTGAAGATGCGCTCGGCGTACTTCATCAGCGGCGCGGCTGCCTTCGGCAGCTCGATGCCGTAGTGCTCGAGGCGCCACAGCAGCGGCGCGATCGCAACGTCCAGCATCGAGAACTCGTCGCCAAGCATGTACTTCTGCTTGGTGAAGACCGGCGCGAGTTGGGTGAGATGATCGCGGACGTGGGCACGCACCTGGTCGACACCCTTCTGCGCGGCCTCGAGCGCATCGAGGTGGGTAAACAGTTCCTGCTCGAAGGTGTGCAGCAACTGTCGTGCGCGAGCGCGCATGATCGGATCGGGCGGCATCAGTTGGGGATGCGGAAACCGTTCATCGATGTACTCGTTGATGATGTTGGACTCGTACAGCACGAGGTCGCGATCAACGAGGACCGGTACGCGGTTGTAGGGGTTGATGACGGCGATGTCTTCGGGCTTGTTGTAGAGATCAACATCGATGATCTCGAAATCCATGCCTTTCTCATACAGCACGATCCGGCAACGATGGCTGAAGGGATCGGTCGTGCCGGAATAAAGGTTCATCATGGTGTTGCGACTCCGGATTTCAAATGCAAAAGCGCACCACGCGGCTTCGCGTGGTGCGTCTGGGTCAGGATCTGGCTAAACGGCCTGCGGGGCCGTTACGGCTCTGATCAATGAATGTCCTTCCAGTAGTTCTTCTTCAGCGCGTAGGTCAGGAAGAACATACCCACCAGGAAGATCAGCACGAAGGTGCCGATCATCTTGCGCTTCTCGGCGACCGGCTCACCCATCCAGACCAGGAAGGAGACAAGGTCTGCAACGGCCTTGTCGTACTCCTCGACCGACAGCTTGCCGGGCTTGGCCAGCGACAGCTCGAAGTGCTTGGTGCCGTCAGGGTTCTGGGTGACCTTGGCCACCTGTTCACCCTGCAGTTCCCAGAACACGTGCGGCATGCCGACGTTCTCAAAAACCACGTTGTTCCAGCCGCTGGGGCGCTCTGCGTCGCGGTAGAACTGGCGCAGGTAAGTGTAGAGCCAATCTGCACCACTCCCATCGCCCGAAGCACGCTGACGCGCGATCAGGGTCAGGTCGGGGGGCGTGGCGCCAAACCAGACCTTCGACTCCTTCGGACGCATGGCGACCGTCATCAGGTCTCCGACGCGCTCGCCGACAAACATCAGGTTGTCGCGGATCTCGTCTTCCGAAAGGCCGATGTTGGTCAGCTGGTTGTAGCGCATGAAGCTGGCGCTGTGACAGTTCAAACAGTAGTTCACGAACAGCTTCGCGCCATGCTGCAGCGCAGCCGGGTCAGTGCTTACGGGTGCCTTGTCCAGGTTGACCGAGGCGCCCGCCGCCAGCGCCACCGCCGGGGCGAACAGCAGCACCGCCGCCGCCCGCTTGATGAGGTTGATCACGCGCATTTTCATTTGGAAGTCACCCTTTCCGGTTCGGGTTTGCACTTGTCGAGCTTGCTGTACCACGGCATCAGCAGGAAGAACGCGAAATACAGCACCGAGCAGATCTGCGAAACCAGGGTACGGCCCGGAGTCGGCGCCAGCACGCCGAGGTAGCCGAGGATGAAGAAGGCCACCAGGAAGATCGCCAGGGCGATCTTGAAGATCGGCCCCTTGTAGCGGATCGACTTCACCGGGCTGCGGTCGAGCCAAGGCAGGAAGGCAATGATCACGACCGACGCGCCCATGGCCACCACACCCCAGAATTTCGCATCGAGACCGAACAGCGGGTAAGTGACCGCACGCAGGATCGAATAGAAGGGGGTGAAGTACCAGACCGGCGCGATGTGCGGCGGGGTCTTCAGCGGATCGGCCGGGATGAAGTTGTTGTACTCGAGGAAGTAGCCGCCACCCTCGGGCATGAAGAACACGACCGCGCTGAAGAAGAACAGGAAGACCACCACGCCGACGATGTCCTTCACCGTGTAATACGGATGGAAGGGGATGCCGTCGAGCGGTACGCCGCGCGAGTCCTTCTTCTTCTTGATCTCGACGCCGTCGGGGTTGTTGGAGCCGACTTCGTGCAGCGCCACGATGTGCGCCAGCACCAGACCGATCAGCACCAGCGGCACCGCGATAACGTGGAAGGAGAAGAAGCGGTTCAGGGTGGCGTCGCTGATCACGAAGTCACCACGGATCACGAGCGAGAGATCCGGTCCGATGATCGGGATTGCGGAGAACAGGTTCACGATCACCTGCGCGCCCCAGTACGACATCTGCCCCCACGGCAGCAGATAGCCCATGAAGGCCTCGGCCATCAGCGCCAGGAAGATCAGCGTACCGAAGATCCAGATCAGCTCGCGCGGCTTGCGGTACGAGCCGTAGAGCAAGCCGCGGAACATGTGCAGGTACACGACGATGAAGAATGCCGAGGCGCCGGTCGAGTGCAGGTAGCGGATGAGCCAGCCCCCGGGCACCTCGCGCATGATGTACTCGACGCTGGCAAAGGCCACCGGCACGCCCGAGGCGTTGAGGGAGGCGTCCGGCTTGTAGTGCATCACCAGGAAGATGCCGGTAACGATCTGGATCACCAGCACCATCAGGGCCAGCGAGCCGAAGAAGTACCAGAAGTTGAAGTTCTTCGGTGCGTAGTATTCGGACAGATGCGCCTTCCAGGTGGACGTGAGCGGGAAACGCTCATCGATCCAGTTGAGAACGGCTTGGGATTTGGTAGTCATCGCTTATGCCTTCCCGTCTTCGCCAACAAGAATCTTGGTGTCCGCCAGGTACTGGTGCGGCGGAACCTCCAGGTTGGTCGGCGCAGGCATGCTCTTGTACACGCGGCCGGCCAGATCGAAGAGCGAACCGTGGCAGGGGCACAGGAAACCGCCGGGCCAATCCGCACCCATGCCGCTCTCGGCCCCTTCCTTGAACTTGTCGGTCGGCGAACAGCCCAGATGGGTGCAGATACCGACGGCAACCAGGTACTCGGGATTGATCGAGCGATGTTTGTTGGCGGCGTAGTCGGGCTGCTGCGGCTCTTCCGACATCGGGTCGGTGACCTTCTCGTCCGTCTTGTCGAGCGACGCCAGCATCTCGGGCGTGCGGCGGAGGATCCACACGGGTTTGCCGCGCCACTCCACAGTCATCATCTCGCCCGGAGCAAGCTTGCTCACATCGACTTCGACCGGCGCACCGGCCGCCTTGGCGCGCTCGGACGGCGTCAGGCTGGCAACAAACGGCACCGCGGTCGCCACTGCGGCAGCGCCGCCAGCGGCGGACGTTGCCAACAGCAGTGTGCGGCGGCTGCTGTCCATCTTTTGATCAACGCTCATGACCCTCTTCCCAAAAATGGAAAACGAAAGACCTGGATACAAAATAACCGTCTAATTATATCCAAGACGCTGCAGCATAGAAAGCACATCGCTCTGTTCGCCTGATGGAACAAGGCTTTCCGGGCAAAACACGACAAGGATCATGCAATTGCGACGCATTCTCTGCTGCGTTGCAACAAAGACATTCAGAGTGCGCGCCGCTCGAACAGCGCCTGCGCAATGGTTCCGCCGTCAGTGTGCTCCAGTTCGCCGCCCACCGGAACACCTCTGGACAGGCGAGTGACACGCACGCCACGGGCACCGAGCAGGGTCGCGACCGTGTGCGCCGTCGCCTCGCCCTCGTTGGTGAAATTGGTGGCCAGGATCACCTCGCGCACACCCTCCTCGGTGGCGCGCGCGATCAGCTTGTCCAGTCGCAGTTCGCGTGGCCCCACGCCATCGAGCGGCGACAGGCGCCCCATGAGGACGTAGTAGAGGCCGTTGTAGGCCTGCGTCTGTTCGATCACGGCGAGATCCGCCGGCATCTCCACCACGCACAACAGCGAAGCGTCACGGCGCGGATTGGCGCAGCGCTGGCAGATCGATGCCTCGGTGAAGGTATTGCAGCGCTCGCAATGGCGCAGCACCTCCAGCGCATGTGCGAGCGCGTGCCCCAGCCGCGCAGCGCCACGCTGGTCGCGCTGGAGCAGGTGGTACGCCATGCGCTGGGCGGACTTCGGCCCAACCCCAGGCAGGCAGCGCAGCGCCTCGATCAGTTCGTCGAGGCTGGAAGGTGCCATCGGCGCAGCAAGCTCAGAACGGCAGCTTCATGCCCGGGGGCAGGTTCAGACCCGCGGTCACGCTGGCCATCTTTTCCTGCGTGGCGGTCTCGACCTTGCGCACGGCATCATTCAGCGCTGCGGCAACGAGGTCCTCCAGCATCTCCTTGTCGTCCATGACCGACGCGTCGATGGAGACGCGACGCACGTCGTACTTGCAGGTCATCTGCACCTTGACCATGCCTGCGCCGGACTGCCCCTCGACCTCGATCGAGGCGAGCTGATCCTGCATCTTCTTCATGTTGTCCTGCATCTGCTGGGCCTGCTTCATCAGGCCGGCGATTCCGCCTTTCATCATGTCGTCTTCTCCAGTAGGTCGATTGAACGTGGTGCGGGCGCTACGACCACGGGCCGTGCCCCGCATGGCCGCACCACAGGGATCACAAAGGTTTCACCGAGCTCTCGACGAGCGTGGCATCGAAGCGCTCGATCAGTTCGCGAACGAAAGGGTCCGCCTCGAGCGCGGCCACCGCCTCCGCATGACGTGCGCGGCGCTCGAGCGCGTCACGCTGCGCCGGCGTCTCGCCGGCGATGTCGCCGATCTCGATGCGCAGCTTGAGCGACCGGCCAAGCGCGGCCGACAGTTGATCCTGCATGCGTTCAAGCGCGCCGCGGTTCATGTCGAGGAGATGACGATGGGCGGTCGATAGCCGCAACTGCAGGCCATCGTCGCCACACTCGACCCATTCGCAATGCTGTGCCAGTTCGCGAACCAAGCCTCCGAGCCCGAGCGCGCGAATCAGCCCACGCCAGTCGCCCAACGCAAGCAGCGCAGCCGCATCGCCACTTGCCCCTGCGGTCGTCGCGCTTGTCCGGAAAGAATCCCTGCTCGCATCCTGCGCCTCCCCCTCCCGCTGAACGAGAGCCGCGGCCCGCTCGCCCTCCCCGCGCAAATCGGCTGCGGCCTCTGCATGCGACGGATGGCTTCTCGACAGCGCCTTCGGGAGCTGCACCGGCACTTGTGGCACATGCCGCTGCGCGTCGCGCAATTCAGGGCCATCGTCCGCATACGCCTCGGCCGGAATGTCCTCCCAGGGGGGGACGTCAGCCAACACAGCCTGCGAGGCCGCAGGCCCAGAGACTGCAGGATTCGCGGACGAGCCCGCGCCCGCGGGCGGCATGGCCGCATTGGCCGTTACGGCCGCCTGCGTTGCGCCAGGCACTGGCCCCACGGGCGGCTTCGCCTCCACATCGGGTGGAATGGGGTTCTCCGGCGCGCTCGCCCCGGCCAGGCGCGGCGCCGCGGCATTCCCCTTCGCGTCTTGCGGCACGATGACGGCTTGCGGCGCTGCGTTGTCCGGCGAAACGCCCGGCGCGGGCCTGGACGCCCCAGCGGGCGAGAAGGCGGAGCTGCCGGGCAACGCCGCAGCCGCATGCCCCGGTGCCGGAGCGTCCATCGCCCGCGCCCGCCCGGACGGTCCCGCTTGCACTCCGGGCCCGCCCAGCGCCGCAGGCTGCTCGGGGCGAAAAGCGTGCAGGCGCAGCAAGGCCATGGTGAAACCGGTGTAATCGTCCGGCGCCAGCGGCAATTCGTCGCGGCCATGGATTGCGATCTGGTACGCGAGTTGCAGGTATTCCGCATCGAAGCGCGCCGCGTGGGTAAGGATGCGTGCGCGCTCGGTCTCGTCCGCAATCGCCTCCGGCGCGAACTGCGCCAGCGCGGCGCGATGCAGCAAGGTTGCCAGCGCCTGCAGCGCGGCATCGAACGACAGACTGCGCGCCTCCATCCCATCCGCCACCGCGAGCAGCGCCGCCACGTCGGCCGCAGCGAGTGCGTCAAGCACCGCATGCAGGTGATCGTCGCCGACGGTGCCCAGCATATGGGTGACCTGCTCCTCCTCGACCCTGCCGGCGCCGTGCGCGATCGCCTGGTCGAGCAGCGACAACGCATCGCGCATCGACCCAGCGGCAGCCTTGGCGAGGTGGCGCAACGCGCCCGGCTCGAAAGCCACCTCTTCGGCCTGCAGGATGCGCGTGAGGTGGTCGACGATGTGCCCCTGCGGCATCTGCTTTAGATTGAACTGCAGACAGCGCGAAAGCACCGTGACCGGAATCTTCTGCGGGTCGGTGGTGGCCAGGATGAACTTGACGTGCGCCGGAGGCTCCTCGAGCGTCTTCAGCATCGCGTTGAAGGCATGCCCGGTGAGCATGTGCACTTCATCGATCATGTAGACCTTGTACCGCCCCTGCACCGGTGCATAAACAGCCTTGTCGAGCAGCGCAGCCATGTCGTCCACGCCGCGATTGGAGGCAGCATCCATCTCGACATAATCGGGAAAGCGGTCGGCGTCGATCGCACGACAGGCATCACACTCGCCACAGGGCTCTGGGGTGACGCCCGCCTCGCAGTTCAGTGCCTTGGCGAGGATTCGGCTGATCGTGGTCTTGCCCACGCCACGGGTGCCGGTAAACAGCCAGGCGTGATGAAGTCGGCCGGTCGCGAGGGCATGCGTCAGCGCACGCACCACGTGCTCCTGACCGACCAGCGTGCCGAATGATTTCGGCCGCCACTTGCGTGCGAGGACCTGATAGCTCATGGCGGGCGATTCTAGCAGAGCCGGGGCCTCGACTCGGGGCACGATTGTGATTGTCATCGCGCGGCGTTAACCTTCTGCCGTACACGCCCGGAACCCTGCGAATCCAGGCGTCCATATCGATCCTCGCCCGGCCATCATGAACCACACCTCCCTGCTCCATCACCTCATCGCGGCCTCCGCGCAACGCATGCCTGACGCGCCGGCGCTCACCTTCTCGGGGGCCACGCAGAGCTACGCCGAACTCGATGCGGCACTCGGTCGCATCGCGAACGGACTCCTGGCGCTGGGGCTGGAGCGCGGCGAGCGCGTGGCGATCTACCTCGACAAGCGGCCCGAGACGGTCACCGCCTTCTTCGGCACCAGTGCGGCCGGGGGCGTGTTCGTGCCGGTCAACCCGATCCTGAAGGCCGAGCAGGTGGGCTACATCCTGCAGGACTGCAACGTGCGCGTGCTGGTGACCTCGCCGGAGCGCTTCGCCACGCTGCGCGACACGCTCGCCACCTGCCACGACCTGCGCCATGTCGTGCTCACCGGCAAGGCAGATGTACTCCCCGAGTTGCCCGGCGCCAGCGTGGTGCACTGGGATGTGCTGTGCGCCGCGCCACCTGCCGCAGGCCACCGCATCATCGACACCGACATGGCGGCGATCCTGTATACGTCGGGCAGCACCGGCCGCCCGAAGGGGGTGGTGCTATCGCACCGCAACATGGTCGCCGGAGGCAAGAGCGTTGCGCAGTACCTCGGCAACCACCCCGGCGACACCCTGCTTGCCGCGCTACCGCTGTCCTTCGACGCCGGCTTCTCGCAGCTCAGCACCGCCTTCCACGCGGGCGCACGCGTGGTGCTGCTCAACTACCTGATGCCACGCGACGTACTCAAGGCTGTGGAAAAGGAACAGGTCACCGGCCTCACAGCAGTGCCACCGCTGTGGATCCAGCTTTCGCAGTTGCAGTGGCCGGAAACCATTACCGAACATCTGCGCTACATCGCCAACACCGGGGGGCGCATGCCGCTGGAGACGCTCACCACGCTGCGCGGCATGCTGCCGAAGACCAGACCTTTCCTGATGTACGGCCTCACCGAAGCCTTCCGTGCCACCTTCCTGCCCCCGGAGCAGGCAGACGTGCGCCCCGACTCCATCGGCAAGGCCATCCCCAACGCCGAGATCATGGTGCTGCGCGAGGACGGGAGTGAATGCGCGCCCAACGAACCGGGCGAGCTCGTGCAACGCGGCGCGCTGGTGGCCATGGGCTACTGGAACGACCCGGAGAAGACCGCCGAGCGCTTCAAACCCCTGCCCCCTAAGGCGCCCGGCCGCCAGAGCGGGCTGGTGCTGCCCGAAATCGCGGTATTCTCGGGCGACACCGTGCGCCGCGACGAGGAGGACTACCTTTACTTCATCGGCCGTCGCGACGAGATGATCAAGACCTCCGGCTATCGCGTCAGCCCCACCGAGGTGGAAGAGATCCTCTATGCCACAAAACTGGTCGGCGAGTGCGCGGCCTTCGGGGTCGCCCATGACACCCTCGGTCAGAGCATCGTCGTCATCGCCACACCGCCCGAAGGCGGCACGCTCGACACCACTGCGCTCCTGGCTGAATGCCGCAGCCGCATGCCGGCCTACATGGTGCCCGGGCGCATCGAACTGCGCGCGGGCCCGCTGCCGCGCAACCCCAACGGCAAGATCGACCGCAAGACGCTGGCGGGCGAACTCGGGGACTGAGGGCGTGCGCGCAGCCGCGCTACGCACCACGGCCGCAAGCACGCAGGCAAGGCGCTTCACCGCGGCTGCAATCGGCACCCTGGTCTGCCTCTCGGCACAAGCCGACACCCTTCGCGTCGGCCCCAACGAGGCCTTCACCCGCATCGCCGATGCGGCCAAGGTCGCCAGGGACGGCGACACCGTCGAGATCCTGCCCGGCGAGTACCGCGGCGACGTCGCGGTCTGGAAGCAGAGGCGACTGCACATCCGCGGCACCGGCGAAGGTCCGGTACTTATCGCCGACGGGCACATTGCAGAAGGCAAGGCGATCTGGGTACTCCGCGAAGGCGACTTCCTGATCGACAACATCGAATTCCGCGGGGCGCGCGCCGCCGACCAGAACGGCGCCGGCATCCGTTTCGAGCGTGGCCGGCTGGAGGTGCGCAACAGCACGTTCATCGACAATCAGAACGGCATCCTGACCGCGAATTCTGCTGACGCAGAGCTCATCGTCCGGGACAGCCTGTTCGCGCAGGCACCACGGCAGGATGCGAGCCTGCCACACCTGCTCTACGTCGGCCGCATCGCGCGCTTCGAACTCACCGGCAGTCGCTTCCACCAGGGCTACCGCGGCCACCTCGTCAAGTCGCGGGCGCGCCTCAACGACATCCGCTACAACCTGCTCTACGACGGCGCACTGGGCGAGAGTGCCTACGAGCTCGACCTGCCCAACGGCGGGCTCGCCTACGTCATCGGCAACATCATCGGGCAGAGCGCCAACACGCGGAACCCCGTGCTGGTGTCGTACGGCGCGGAGGGCCAGGCCTGGCCTCAGAGCGCGCTTTACCTCGTGCATAACACCCTGGTCAGCGACCGCCATACCGGCACCCTGTTCCTGCGCGCCTGGACCGACCGGCTGCCTGAGAATGCGGAGATCGTCGGCATCAACAACCTGAGCGTCGGGCTCGGCAGCCTGACCTTGGCCAACCGCGGCGCGTATCGCGGCAATCTGCCGCTCCCACCCGGCGCGCTGCACGGCCCGGACGCGCTCGACTTCCGTCCACGCAACGCACAGCTCCTTCGCAGCCTCATCACGCCCGCCAGCGATGCGCACGGGATTTCGCTCGAACCGGACGCCGAATTCGCCCTGCCCATCGGTACCCGCCCGCTCGATCGACCTCGCGCATGGGCTCCGGGTGCCGTGCAGACGGGTTTCTGAGGACCCGCGTACCAGCGCCGTGCCCTGCGCTTCGCGGTATACTGGCGTGTTTTCAACGCCCCCTTGTGCACGCCCGCCATGCAGGAAAAATACCAGCCCGCCGCCCTCGAAACGGCCGCCCAGCAGCACTGGGACTCCACCGACGCCTTCCGCGTGACCGAGGACGCCAGCCGTCCGAAGTACTACTGCCTGTCGATGTTCCCCTACCCCTCGGGCAAGCTGCACATGGGGCACGTGCGCAACTACACCATTGGCGACGTGCTCGCGCGCTTCCACCGCATGAAGGGCTTCAACGTGCTGCAGCCCATGGGCTGGGACGCCTTCGGCATGCCAGCCGAGAACGCCGCGATCCAGAACAACGTGCCGCCGGCGAAGTGGACCTACGCCAACATCGAGTACATGAAGGCGCAGCTGAAGCGCCTCGGCTTCGCCATCGACTGGTCGCGCGAACTCGCCACCTGCACCCCCGAGTACTACCGCTGGGAGCAGTGGCTGTTCACCCGGCTGTTCGAGAAGGGGCTGATCTACAAGCGCCTCGGCACGGTGAACTGGGACCCGGTCGACGAGACCGTGCTTGCCAACGAGCAGGTCATCGACGGCCGCGGCTGGCGCTCGGGCGCGCTCGTCGAGAAGCGCGAGATCCCCATGTACTACATGAAGATCACCGCCTACGCCGACGAGCTGCTGTCCGCGCTGGACGACCTGCCCAACTGGCCCGAGCAGGTCAAGCTGATGCAGAAGAACTGGATCGGCCGCTCGGAAGGCGTGGAGATCAGCTTCCCGTTCGACGTCTCCAGCATCGGCCACGAAGGCGCGCTGAAGGTGTTCACCACCCGCGCCGACACCCTGATGGGCGCGACTTACGTCGCGGTGGCAGCCGAGCACCCGCTCGCCACCCAGGCCGCCGCCGACAACCCTGCGCTCGCCGAATTCATCGAGGAATGCAAGCGCGGCGGTGTGGCCGAAGCCGACATCGCCACGATGGAGAAGAAGGGCATGCCCACCAGCCTCAAGGTGCGCCATCCGCTCACCAATGAGCCGCTCGAGGTCTGGGTCGCCAACTACGTGCTGATGGGCTACGGTGAAGGGGCGGTGATGGCGGTGCCGGCGCACGACGAGCGCGACTTTGCCTTCGCCACCAAATACGAGCTGCCGATCCGCATGGTGGTCGGCTCGGAGGCCTACGCCGACACCGTCGCGCCTTGGCAGGACGCCTACGCCGAGCATGGCCGCCTGGTGAATTCCGGCAAGTACGACGGCCTCGACTTCCAGGGCGCAGTCGATGCGATCGCCACCGACCTCGCCGCGAAAGGCCTCGGCGCCAAGCGCGTGCAGTACCGCCTGCGCGACTGGGGCATCTCGCGCCAGCGCTACTGGGGCTGCCCGATCCCGATGATCCACTGCGCCGACTGCGGCGACGTGCCGGTGCCGGACGTGCAGCTGCCGGTGGTGCTGCCCGAGAACGTGGAGATCACCGGTCGCGGCTCGCCGCTGGCCAAGATGCCCGAGTTCTACGCGTGCAGCTGCCCCAAGTGTGGCAAGCCTGCCAGGCGCGAGACCGACACCATGGACACCTTCGTCGAGTCGTCCTGGTACTTCCTGCGCTACGCCTGCGCCGACAGCACGACCGCGATGGTGGACGAGCGCGTCAACTACTGGGCGCCGGTCGACCAGTACATCGGTGGCATCGAGCACGCCATCCTGCACCTGCTGTACTCGCGCTTCTTCACCCGCGCGATGCGCGACTGCGGTCTGGTCAATGTCTCCGAGCCCTTCAGCGCGCTGCTCACCCAGGGCATGGTGGTGGCCGAGACCTACTACCGCGAGCTGGACGGCGGCAAGAAGCAGTGGATCAATCCGGCCGACGTGGTGGTCGAGCGTGACGAGAAGGGCCGCATCGTCGCCGCGAAGCTCGAAGCGGATGGCCTGCCGGTGGTCATCGGCGGCATTGAGAAGATGTCGAAGTCGAAGAACAACGGCGTCGACCCGCAGTCGCTGGTGGACCAGTACGGCGCCGACACCGCGCGCCTGTTCATGATGTTCGCCGCACCGCCCGACCAGCAGCTCGAGTGGTCCGACGCCGGCGTCGAGGGCGCCTCGCGCTTCCTGCGCCGGGTGTGGAACTACGGCCACGCCTTCGCCACCACCACCCGCACCGCACTACCCGCCGAACGCAAGCTCGCCGCCGGCACCCTGCCCGCCGCCGCGGCCGACGTGCGCCGCGAGGTGCATACGCACCTCAAGCAGGCGAGCTACGACTTCGGCAAGCACCAGTTCAACACCGTGGTGTCGGCGGCGATGAAGATCCTCAACGCGCTCGAGAAGGCGCACAAGGATCTCGCTTCCAGCGAGCCCGCTGCCCATGCGGAACTGGCCGAGGAAGGCTTCTCCATCCTGCTGCGCCTGCTCTCGCCAATCACCCCGCACATCTGCCACGCGCTTTGGCAGGACTGCGGCTTCGGCACCGACATCCTCGCTGCGCACTGGCCGGAAGTTGCCGAGGACGCGCTCAAGCAGGACGAGATCGAGCTGATGGTACAAGTCAACGGCAAGCTGCGCGGCAGCATCAAGGTCGCTGCCGACGCCCCGAAGGCCGACATCGAGGCGATCGCCCTCGCCTCCGAGGCCGCGCAGAAGTTCATGGAAGGCAAGCCGGCAAAGAAGGTCGTCGTCGTCCCCGGCCGTCTGGTCAACATCGTCGCCTGAGGATCCCGCGCATGTCCATCCGCCCCAATCCCGACACCGGCCCTGCCAGCCTGCGCGCGCCCGGGGCCATTGGCGCCGAGGGCCAGCCGCAAGCTGCAATCGTGGAAGGCCCGGCAAGCACGGGTCGAAGACGCCTGTTCATGGCCGGCAGCGTCATCGCTGCCATGCTGCTGTCGGGCTGCGGCTTCCAGCTGCGAGGGCCGCAGGCACTGTCGTTCGCCACCCTGCACATCAACGCCGCGGCACAATCCGAGCTGGGCGCAAGCCTGCGCCGGCTCGTCGCCACCTCCGGCACGACGCGCATCATGGATGAGGCCGAACAGGCCGACGCGCGCCTGCAGATCCTCTCCAGCGACCGCGGCCGGGAGATCCTGAGCCTGACGGGCGCCGGCAAGGTGCGGGAGTACCAACTCACCCAGACCCTGCGCTTCCAACTCCTCGACAAGGCAGGCAAGGCCCTGATCCCACCCACCAGCATCTCCGCGCGCCGTGAGTACACCTTCGATGACAGCCAGGTGCTCGGCAAGGAGCAGGAAGAGGATCTGCTCTACCGCGACATGCAGAACGACCTGGTGCAGCAGATGATGCGCCGGCTCGCAGCCGTGAACCACGCCGGCTGAACGCGCCAGAGAGCCTGCCGCGCATGAACCTGCGCCCCGACCTGCTCACTGCCCAGCTCGAGCGCCCGCTCGCGCCACTGTGGCTACTGCACGGCAACGAACCCTTGCTGGTGCTCGAAGCGGCGGATGCCATCCGTGCCGCCGCCCGCCGCCAGGGCTACGATGAGCGCGAAACCCTGGTGGTCGGACAGGGCTTCAAGTGGGACGCGCTCACCCTCGCTGCGGGCAACCTGTCGCTGTTCGGCGGCAACAAGCTGATCGACCTGCGCATCCCCACCGGCAAGCCCGGGCGCGATGGCGGCGACGCCCTGCAGCGCTATATCACCACCCTTCCGGCACAGACCCTGACCCTGATCACCCTGCCCGAGCTCGACTGGGCAACGCGCAAGACCGTGTGGTTCAAGGCGCTCAGCGACGCGGCGGTGAGCATCGAGCTGAACGCCCCCGAGCGCGAACGCCTGCCCGACTGGGTCGGCCGCCGGCTCGCCACGCAGAAACAGTCCGCACCGCCCGAGGCGCTCGCGTTCATCGCCGACCATGTCGAGGGTAACCTGCTCGCCGCCCACCAGGAGATCCTCAAGCTCGGCCTGTTGCACGGCGAGGGCACATTGACGCTCGAACAGGTGCAGGACGCAGTGCTGAACGTCGCCCGCTACGACATCGACAAGCTGCGCCAAGCAGTGCTGGAGGGCGATCCTGCGCGCTGCGCCCGCCTGCTCGACGGACTTGAGGGCGAGGGCGCTGCACCACCCCTGGTGCTGTGGGCGCTCGCAAACGAGACGCGCAGCCTGGCCACCCTGTGCGCAGGGCGGGACGCCGGCCAGCCACTGGCCGCGCTGTTCAAGGCGGAGCGCATCTTCGAGCCACGCCGGCAGCAGGCGATGAGCAGGGCGCTAAGCCGGCTGGACCAGGCGGGGCTGCGCGCGGCGCTGATGCACGCCGCCCGCATCGACCGCATCATCAAGGGTCTGGCCGCCGGCGAGGTGTGGGACGAGTTCCTGCAGCTCACGCTGCGGCTGGCGCGCCGCCCGTAGCCCAGTCGCGGCAATCGGTGCTTTAATTGCCGCTTTGCCTCACACCCGATACTGCGATGGACATCCAGAACTACATGCAGACGCTCGGCCGCCAGGCTCGCGCGGCGTCACGCGTACTCGCCGCCACTTCGACCGCAAGCAAGAACACCGCGCTGCTGGCGATGGCCACGGAGATCCGCACCCACCGCGACGAACTGCTCGCGGCCAATGCCCGTGATCTGGACGAAGCGCGCGCCGCCGGCCTGGAGCCTGCCCTGATCGACCGCCTGACCCTGAACGAGAAAGGCATCGAGTCCATGGCCTCCGGGCTGGAACAAATCGCCACCCTGCCCGACCCGGTGGGCGAGATGACCGACCTCAAACGGCGCCCCTCCGGCATCCAGCTCGGCAAGATGCGCGTGCCGCTGGGCGTGATCGGCATCATCTACGAGGCCCGGCCCAACGTCACTGCCGATGCTGCGGCGCTGTGCCTGAAGTCCGGCAATGCGGCGATCCTGCGCGGCGGCAAGGAGGCGATCCATTCAAATCGTGCGATCGCCGCCTGCGTGCGCACCGGCCTTGTCGCGGCCGGTCTGCCCGAACACGCGGTGCAGGTGATCGAGACCACCGACCGCGCGGCCGTGGGCGCAATGATCACCATGCCCGAATACATCGACGTGATCGTGCCGCGCGGCGGCAAGGGTTTGATCGAGCGCATCTCGAGGGACGCGCGCGTGCCTGTAATCAAGCACCTCGATGGCAACTGCCATGTGTACATCGATGACGAGGCCGACCCCGCCAAGGTCGTGCCCATCGTAGAGAACGCCAAGACGCAGCGCTACGGGACCTGCAATACCGCCGAATCGCTGCTCGTCGCACGCGATGTGGCCGACATCTACCTCGCGGAGATCGGCCGCATGCTCGCCGCCAAGGGCGTCGAGATGCGCTGCTGCGCGGAATCGCTCGCGCTGCTCGCCGAGGCCGGCATCGACGCCGCAAAGCTGGTTGCCGCCACCGAGACCGACTGGCGCGAGGAGTACCTCGCTCCGATCATCGCGGTGAAGCTGGTCGACGGGCTGGACCAGGCGATCGAGCACATCAACGCCTACAGTTCGGGGCACACCGAGGCCATCGTCACCGAGAACTACACGCACGCCATGCGCTTCCTGCGCGAGGTCGACTCCTCCTCGGTGATGGTCAATGCATCGACCCGCTTCGCCGATGGCTTCGAGTACGGCCTGGGCGCAGAGATCGGTATTTCCACCGACAAGATTCACGCCCGCGGCCCAGTGGGCCTAGAGGGCCTGACCAGCCAAAAATGGGTGGTGTTCGGCAATGGAGAAACGCGCCGCTGAGCCCGGCACCCGGCATACTGGGGCACGGACGCAGGCACCACCCCGCGCGCGGGGCAACTGGCCGCCTCCACGCCCCCAGTCCTCCCGAGTGCACCTTGGTGCAAAGATACGGACCCGGACATGACGAATACGGAGGACTGCGTGCAAGCCATCGACACCACGGGAGGCCTCGATGCGGTCATTGCGCTGCCGTTCGGCCCCTTCGGCATCCGCAGCGAGGGCGAGTTCATCCGAGAGCTCGTCTTCCTGCCCCCGGGCACGCCGCTGCTCGACCCTCAGAACGCCACTGCGGGCGCGGCTGCGCATGCCCTGCGGGGCTGGATCGACGATCCCGACGCCCCCTTCCCCGTTCCACTCGCCCCCTGCGGTACGGCATTCCGCCAGCGGGTGTGGGCCGCGATCCGCGCCATCCCGCGTGGCCAGACCACCACCTACGGTGAACTCGCCACAAGCCTGGGCAGCGCACCACGCGCCGTCGGCCAGGCCTGCGGCGCAAACCCGTTCCCGCTGATCGTGCCGTGCCACCGCGTGACGTCTGCCGCCGGCCTGGGGGGCTTCGCCAACGCGCGCAGCGGCTGGCTGCTCGACGTCAAGCGCTGGCTGCTGGCTTTCGAAGGCGCGCTGTGAGCGCTCGCAAGCCCGCCGTCGAAGCCGGGCTGCAGGCACACCATCGCAGCGCACTCGACCGTTTCACCGACAACCTCTGGCTGGAACACGGCCTGGCGCGCAACACGCTGGCTGGCTATCGCAGCGATCTCGCACACTTCGCCGCCTGGCTCGAACAACGCGACGGACGGCTGCCGGCGGCCTCCGCAGCGGACCTGAGCGCCTATCTCGCGGATTTCAGCCGTAACGCCCGCCCCGCAACCCAGCGCCGCCTGCTAGCGGCATGGCGGCGCTATTACCGCATGCTGCTCGCCAACCGCGAGATTGCCGAAGACCCGACACTTCTGCTCGATTCGCCGATGCCGGCCGAGCGCTTTCCGAAGACGCTGAGCGAAGCCCAGGTCGAAGCGCTGCTCGACACGCCCGACACCGACTCGCCCCAAGGCCTGCGTGACCGCTGCATGCTCGAGGTGCTGTATGCCGCCGGCCTGCGTGTCTCCGAACTGGTCGGCTTGAAAGTATTTGCGATGGGTCTCGCTGAAGGCGTGCTGCGCATCATGGGCAAGGGCAGCAAGGAAAGGCTGGTTCCGATCGGTGAGATTGCCGCTGACTGGCTGCGCCGCTACCTGCTCGAAGCCCGCCCGGCGCTGTTGGGCGGACGCAATTGCGATGAAGTGTTCGTGACCCGATTCGGCACGGGCATGACACGGCAAATGTTCTGGCGCATCATCAAGCAGCATGCAGCTCACGCGGGAATTTCCAGCGACCGCATATCACCGCACACCCTGCGCCACGCCTTTGCGACCCATCTGCTCAATCACGGTGCGGATCTGCGCGTGGTCCAGCTATTGCTGGGACACGCGGACATTTCGACGACCCAGGTCTATACGCATGTTGCACGTGAACGGCTCAAGCAACTGCACGCAAAACACCATCCACGCGCCTGAGTCCCAGATTGCGGAGTGAATACTGCGACGCGCATGCATTCACACCGGACGCGCACGATTGGCTGCGATCCTTTTGACGACAACCACTCCCGGTTCCTCGGATAGATCATGAGCAAAAACGAAAAACACGCCCCCGAAACGCCCGCCACCCGTTTCCTGCGCCAGCATGGCATCGCATTCTCGGCCCATCTTTATGAATACGAGGAGCACGGCGGAACCGAGGTTTCGTCGCGGGAGCTCAATGTTTCGGAGCACTCTGTCATCAAGACCCTGATCATGGAGGACGAAAATAACCAGCCGATGGTGGTGCTGATGCACGGCGACCGCAAGGTTTCCACAAAGGAACTGGCGCGCCAGATTTCCTGCAAGCATGTCGAGCCCTG
This sequence comes from Thauera sp. ZXT1-4, assembly GCF_052598215.2. Classification (NCBI taxonomy): domain Bacteria; kingdom Pseudomonadati; phylum Pseudomonadota; class Betaproteobacteria; order Rhodocyclales; family Zoogloeaceae; genus Thauera; species Thauera sp. ZXT1-4. The sequence continues at coordinate 29,846 of NZ_JBQWSN020000019.1, forward strand.
CAAGCCCGAAACCGCTAACCGGCATAGCGGTTATCTGATCGGCGGCACATCACCCTTCGGCACCCGGCGCAAGATGCCGGTATATATGGAACGCAGCATCCTCGATCTCCCGCTGATCTACATCAACGGCGGACGACGTGGATTTCTGGTCGGCATTCATCCGCACGATCTGATGCGCGCGCTTACCCCTGTGCTGGTGTCGGCAGCAAATTGAACGGCGGAGCGGGAACCGATCATCCTTCCCGATCAGGGCGGTTGCGGAGAAGGGTGTAAAGAAGATCGCGCACGAAATGAAAACGCTTTATCTCTCCGTTTGAAAGGTGGCACAATTGACGCGGAAAGCAGGTGTCAATTACCTGAATCAAGAACGCCCTGGAGCCTGAATAAAATGGATCTTTCCAGCTATACACTTCCCGAATTGCGTCGCCTTCAGGGCAAGATCGAAGCGGAAATCCGCCGCCGCAGTGACGTGACGCGACGCAATCTTCTCAAGCGCATGCAGAAGATGGCGGCCGACGAAGGCCTGTCGCTCGGCGACCTGCTCGAAGGCGCAACCCCCGCGGCAAGTGACGACAAGCCGGCCCGTCGTGGCCGCCGGCCCGGCCCGAAGAAAGTGAAGGCTGCGCCCGTCATCAAGTACCGTAACCCCGCCAACCCGGACCAAGGCTGGAGCGGCCGCGGCCGCAAGCCCCAATGGGCATTGGACTGGCTGGCGCAAGGCAAGTCGCTGGACGATCTCGCAGTCTGATCGGAGAATCGCCCCGATTCCCCCGGGGCGCGATTCAGCGCAGACCTTTCTGCACTGACACCTATCTGCCCGGCGGAACACATCACCACGCCCTTGCAGCCAGCCCGCGCTGCAAGGGCGGCTTCTTTTCATGCCGCAGGCGGAACGACCACGCCCGCGCGGCTGCGCTGGATATGCACACCAACACGCCGCACATCCTTCATTACGCCGATCTTGGCGACCTTCAGCTTCACCCACGGCGCACCGAACTCTTCGAAAAGCAGATTGACGACAAATTCACCCAGACTTTCGATCAGGTTGAAATGCCGTTCCGATAATTCCTTTCGGATACGTTCGGTCACCACCGCGTAGTCGATCGTGTCGGCAATGTCGTCATGCTCGGCGGCAGCGTCTGGCACGCCGAAGGTCAGATTGAGTTCGACGGTTTGCGGTCCGGTCTTCTCGCGCGCGTAGATGCCGACCCAGGCCTTGACCCGCAATTCTTCGATAAAGATGAAATCCATGCTGCTTCCCGTTTAGAATCCCTGCGATTCTAACGTGCCCAAGCCAGCCTGCCGCGTGATTGCCACGCACAGCACGAGGCTTGCCCAATGCTTCGACACGCCGCCCCTTCATGCAGTCCGTAACGGATCTACCCGCGCAAAGCGGGTCGCGGAGCCAAGATGTCCCTTCTGCTGTTGCTCGCCGCCGCCTACCTGCTAGGCTCCATCCCCTTCGCAATCGTGACCAGCAAGCTCTTCGGCCTGCAGGACCCACGCAAATATGGCTCAGGCAACCCGGGCGCCACCAATGTGCTGCGCAGCGGAAACAAGTTCGCAGCCGCACTGACGCTGATCGGCGACAGCGCAAAGGGCTGGCTCGCCGTCTGGGCGGCCACACAGCTTGGCTTTGATCTGGGACAGGCGGCGCTCGCCGGCCTGGCGGCCTTCCTTGGCCATGCATTCTCGATGTTCCTGCGCTTCAACGGCGGCAAGGGCGTCGCCACAGCGCTCGGCGTGCTGGCCGGCGTGGATGCACGGGTCGCCATCTTCAGCGCCGTGATCTGGCTGATGATTGCCTACACCACCCGCTACTCCTCGGCTGCAGCGCTGTCCGCGGCAATCGCGGCGCCCTTTGCGGCCCTGCAGTTCCTCGGCCCGCAGTTCGCCACGGGCGTGCTCGCGGTGATGGCGGCTGCGCTCGTATGGCGCCACAAGGAAAACATCGCTCGCCTGCGCGCGGGTACGGAAGGCAAGATCGGCGGCAAGAAGAAGGGCAACCCGCCCGAATCCTGAACCCGGATCGGCAAGGCGCGTCAGATCCGAACCGGCGGCTGAAGTTCAGTCATCGGCCAGCGCGACTTGACACGCACGGCGGGGGCTTCCGGCGCACCGTCTCCCGCAGCCAGGCGCATGGCGCCCGCAAAGGCGATCATCGCGCCATTGTCGGTGCACAGCGCGGGCTCCGGGTAATGCACCCGCCCCCCCCTGGCCGCGAGCGCGGCATCCAGCGTTGTCCGCAGGCACCTGTTCGCGCCCACGCCGCCAGCGACCACCAGAGTTTTCAGGCCCACCTTCTTCAGCGCAGCCAGCGCCTTGGCGCACAAGACCTCAACCACCGCCTGCTGGAACTCCGCTGCAAGGTCAGCCATATCGCCGGGGTTCCAGCCCGGCGCGGAAACGACGTTCAGCACTGCCGTCTTCAAGCCGCTGAAGCTGAAATCGAGGTCGCCGGAGTGCAGCATGGGACGCGGCAGACGAAACCGCCCCGCCACCCCCTGCTCGGCCAACTGCGCCAGTTGCGGACCTCCCGGATAGCCCAGTCCCAGCAGTTTGGCTGTTTTGTCGAAGGCCTCACCCGCTGCGTCATCCACCGACTCACCCAGGAGCGCATAGTCACCGATGCCCCGCACCCGCATCAGTTGGGTATGTCCACCGGACACAAGCAGCGCAACGAACGGAAACTGTGGCGGATCGGCCGACAGCAGCGGCGAAAGCAGATGCCCTTCGAGGTGGTGCACCGGCAGCGCCGGAATGCCCCGCGCCATGGCGAAGGATTCGGCCACGCTCGCCCCCACCAGCAGCGCCCCGGCCAGTCCCGGCCCTGCTGTGTAGGCTACGGCATCGAGATCACTCGCCTGCAACCCGGCTTCCGCCAAGGTCTGCTTCAGCAGCAGCGGAAGCCGGCGGATGTGGTCGCGCGAAGCAAGCTCCGGCACTACGCCACCGTAGGCCGCGTGGAGATCGATCTGGGAATGCAGGCTATGAGCCAGCAGACCCGCGCCAGTATCGTAGATCGCCACCCCAGTTTCGTCGCAGGAGGTTTCGATGCCGAGAACTTTCATGAGAACGGAAGCCCTTTTTTGGATGTCGCATTCTAACCTCCGGCGGGCGGGTCGCGCGCGCCACACCTCTTGCCTTCATCGGAGCCCTAGTTTATATTCGCGGTCTTTCTGCCCACCAGACACCCAAGGAAGTCCGCAATGCCCGGTATCCGCGTCAAGGAAAACGAGCCGTTTGAAGTTGCGATCCGCCGCTTCAAGCGCACCATCGAGAAGACCGGTGTGCTGACCGAACTGCGCTCGCGCGAGTTCTACGAAAAGCCCACCGCCGAGCGCAAGCGCAAGCTGGCAGCCGCAGTCAAGCGCAACCACAAGCGCCTGCGCAGCCAGATGCTGCCGCCGAAGCTGTACTGAGCCCTGCTGCGCCCCGCTTCAGGGGACGCCCGCACGCCGGCCGAAGGTTCGTTGACCTTCGCCCGGCGTGATGCTTTTTGATCTGCGCGCACCGCCGCCGCCATCCATGACGGATCTGGCAGGCGCGCGCAGTCGTCCTTGCGCACGATGATCCCACAGTCCTTCGTTCAGGAACTGCTGTCCCGCGTCGATATCGTCGACGTCATCGAGCGCTACCTGCCTTTGAAGAAGAGCGGCGCGAACTACTTCGCCTGCTGCCCCTTCCACGGCGAGAAGTCCGCATCCTTCTCGGTCAGTCCCTCGAAGCAGTTCTACCACTGCTTCGGTTGCGGCGTTCACGGCAGCGCCATCGGCTTCCTGATGGAATACAGCGGACTGGGCTTCGTCGATGCCGTGAAGGAACTCGCGGGGCAGGTCGGCCTGCAGGTGCCGGACGACGGCCGCAGCGCCAGTGCGGTACACAACGACATCAGCGAGCCGCTCTACGAGGCGCTCGGGATCGCCGCGCGCTTCTACCAGGACCAACTGAAGACCACGCCGCATGCAGTCGAGTACCTCAAGCGCCGAGGGCTGTCGGGAAAGGTTGCAGCGCGCTTCGGTCTCGGCTATGCACCAGACGATTGGCAAAGCCTGAAAGAGACCGTTTCCGACTATCAAGCCAAGACGCTGGCCGACGCAGGTCTGGTGATCGACAACGACCAGGGGCGGCGCTACGACCGCTTCCGCGGCCGCATCATGTTCCCGATCCACGACCGCCGCGGGCGCATCATCGCCTTCGGTGGCCGCGTACTGGACAAGGGAGAGCCCAAGTACCTCAACTCGCCCGAAACGCCGCTGTTCGAGAAGGGGCGCGAGTTGTACGGACTCTTCCTCGCGCAGAAGGCGATCCGCGATGCGGGGTTTGCGGTCGTGGTCGAGGGCTACATGGACGTGGTCGCCCTCGCGCAATATGGGCTCGAGAACGCGGTCGCCACACTGGGCACCGCCACCACGCCGCAGCACGTGCACACCCTGCTGCGCCAGACCGATCGCATCGTCTTCTGCTTCGACGGCGACGCTGCCGGTCGCCGTGCAGCCTGGCGTGCCCTCGAGAATGCACTGGAGTCCCTGCGCGACGACGCCACGCTGGCCTTTCTGTTCCTGCCTGCCGAGCACGACCCGGACTCCTTCGTGCGCGCCGAAGGCGTCGAAGCATTCCGTTCCGCCGCCAGCGCCGCCACACCCCTGGCCGGATTCTTGATCCAGGAACTCCGCAGTCGCCATCACCTCGAGAGCGCCGAGGGTCGCGCCGCGTTCGTACACGAAGCCGCGCCGCTCGTCACCCGGATTGCCGCCCCCTTGCTTCGATTACAGGTCATCAAGGCCGTCGCGGAAAGCGCGGGCATGACACAGGCGGAGGTCGAATACGCCTTCGAACAGATCGCCAGCAGCGCAAAACGCAGGCGCGGTGCGGACCCACAGCCGGCAGCACACTCGCCCTCACCGGCGAGCAATGACGGTGCACACACGGATGACGCCACCTCCACCCCCACAAGCACGTCACGCATCCGCCCCAGGGGCACTCCGACCCCACGCCCGCGGCCCGGAGGGCGCCGCAAGCCGCCCTCGACCGCGGGCACCCTGCTGCGCCTCGTCATGCAGCATCCGACCTGGGCAGCGCGACTGCCCGTGGCCCTGGTCCCGGATGACAGCCCTGAAGGCCAGGCGCTGATCGCCATCATCGACCTGCTCAGTCTGGGCGAGGCGATTCCGGCCAACGGCCTGGGCGCACTCATCGAGCGCTTCCGCGACACTCCGCACGGCGACACACTCTCACGCGTGGCGGCCGAGTTGGTCGAAGCGGAGTTCGACGAGAGCGTGGTGGAGGCCCTTTTCGACGACGCGCTGCGCAAACTGCAGATGGACGCGATCGGTAAGGAAATCGACCTTCTTCTCAAGCAGGACCGCGACGAAGGCCTCGACGGGCCCCGTCGCCATCGCCTGAACGGCCTTCTGATGGAGAAGCGGAACTTGGCCAGCAGCGGCAAAGTCTCAGATTTATAGTACAATTTTCGGTTTCCCTATTTCTTACACCCTCACCTGAGGAGTGCTATGGCACGCGAAAAAGCCAAGGATCCGCGCAAGGACGCGCCCTCCGCCAAGGGGCGCCCCTCCAAGGCGAAGGCCAAGGACAAGGCAGCCCCCGTCGTTGAAAGCCCCGCCACCACCCCGCTTGACGCGGAGGTGCGTCGTACGCGCCTGAAGACCCTGATCACGCTCGGCAAGGAACGCGGCTATCTCACCTACGCCGAAATCAGCGACCACCTTCCGGACGACGTCGCTGATGCGGAACAGATCGAGGGCATCATCGCGACCTTCAACAACATGGGCATCCAGGTCTATGACGCGGCGCCTGCCGCCGAAGACCTGCTCATGTCGGACAGCGTCGCCACCAATGTCGACGAGGATGTCGCCGAAGAGGAAGCCGAACAGGCGCTGTCCTCCGTCGACTCCGAATTCGGGCGCACGACCGATCCGGTCCGCATGTACATGCGCGAGATGGGGACGGTCGAGTTGCTGACCCGCGAGGGCGAGATCGAGATCGCCAAGCGCATCGAGGATGGTCTCAAGCACATGGTGCAGGCAATCTCCGCCTGCCCGACGACGATTGCCGAGATGCTCGAGATCGTCGACCGCATCGCGCGCGACGAGGCCAAGATAGATGAGCTGATCGACGGCCTGATCGACCCCAACGCCAGCAGCGAAGAGGGCACCGAAGACGAAGCCGCCGCAGCCAGCGCCGAAGACGAGGAAGAGGCCAGCGAAGACGAGGACAGCGGCGACGACGGCGACGACGAAGAAGACGACGCGGACAGCGCCGAACGCGCCAACGCCGCCTCGCTACTCCAGCTCAAGAACGACGCGCTCGCCCGCTTCGACGTCATCCGCGCGCTCTACGCGAAGAAGATGGCAGTCCTCGACAAGAAGGACTCGCAGGACAAAGCCTACCTCGAGCTCAAGCAGCAGATCTCGGACGAGTTGCTCAACATCCGCTTCACCGCCAAGGCCATCGAGAAGCTGTGCGACTCGGTGCGCCACATGGTCGAGCAGGTGCGCAGCCACGAACGCCAGATCCTGCAGCTCTGCGTCGACCGCGCCGGCATGCCGCGACAGCACTTCATCAAGGTCTTCCCTGGCCAGGAGGTCAAGCTGGACTGGCTCAAGGACGAGATTGCCTCCGGCAAGAACTACGCCGAAGGCCTGATGCGCATTCACCCGGCCGTACTCGAAGAGCAGCAAAAGCTGATCGACCTCCAGGACAGGCTCGGCATCCCGCTGAAGGAGTTGAAGGACATCAACCGCCAGATGTCCACCGGCGAAGCCAAGATGCGCCGCGCCAAGCGCGAGATGACGGAGGCCAACCTGCGCCTGGTAATCTCGATCGCCAAGAAGTACACCAACCGCGGCCTGCAGTTCCTCGACCTCATCCAGGAAGGCAACATCGGCCTGATGAAGGCGGTGGACAAGTTCGAATACCGCCGCGGTTACAAGTTCTCGACCTACGCCACGTGGTGGATCCGCCAGGCCATCACGCGATCGATCGCCGACCAGGCCCGCACCATCCGCATCCCGGTGCACATGATCGAGACGATCAACAAGATGAACCGCATCAGCCGCCAGATCCTGCAGGAAACCGGCCAGGAGCCCGATCCCGCGACGCTGGCCGAGAAGATGGAGATGCCCGAGGAGAAGATCCGCAAGATCATGAAAATCTCCAAGGAGCCGATCTCCATGGAGACGCCGATCGGCGACGACGACGACTCCCACCTGGGCGACTTCATCGAGGACACCGCGACCCTGGCCCCGGCCGAGGCCGCGATGTACTCCGGCCTGCGCGACGCTACCTGCGAGGTGCTCGACTCCTTGACTCAGCGCGAGGCCAAGGTGTTGCGCATGCGTTTTGGTATCGAGATGAACACGGACCACACACTGGAAGAGGTCGGCAAACAATTCGACGTCACCCGCGAGCGTATCCGCCAGATCGAAGCCAAGGCCCTGCGCAAGCTGCGTCACCCGAGCCGCTCGGAAAAACTGCGCAGTTTCCTGGATAGCGACCAGTAAGGCAGCACCGGGCCTCTAGCTCATGCCTGGTTAGAGCAGCGGACTCATAATCCGTTGGTGCTGGGTTCGACTCCCAGGGGGCCCACCAATTTCATCAAGCACTTACGCCAGTCCCTCGGGGCTGGCGTTTTGCTTTTCTTTTCAGAGCATCCGCGTTCTCCGTTCTCCCGGAGTTCCAGCGCCTCGCCGCTACTCGCCACGCACACCGCTTGTGGATCGCTGCCACCGCTCTCACGCCCCGCATCAGTACCCTCCAGTCTCGACTGCGCACTCCGGGTCTCTGAATGGTGGCGAGCCGTAATGGCGCTGGCTGGGCACACCCAGATGCAACGTCTGTGCTCAGGCCCCATAGGCCCTCGGCGCGTGCCTATCCCGCGGCAAGCTTCGCGGCGATTGCCGCGACGTGCCGGCCCTGAAACCGGGCGATGCCAAGCTCGTTCTCGCTCGGCATGCGCGAACCATCACCCGCGGCAAGCGTGGTCGCGCCGTAGGGGCTACCACCCGTGATTTCACTCATGATCGTCTGACGTGCTTCCGAGTACGGCACGCCAACGATGACCATGCCGTGATGCAGCAGCGTGGTGTGGAAACTGGTGATCGTCGTCTCCTGGCCGCCGTGCTGGGTCGCGGTACTGGCAAACACGCTCCCGACCTTGCCGATCAGCGCGCCTTTGGCCCACAGGCCACCGGTCTGGTCGAGGAAGTTGCGCATCTGCGAGGCCATGTTGCCGAAGCGGGTCGGAGTACCGAAGATGATCGCGTCGTAGTCAGGGAGCTCGGCCACCGTGGCGATCGGCGCGACCTGGTCGAGCTTGATGCCGGACGATCGGGCAACCTGCTCCGGCACCAGCTCCGGGACACGCTTGATCGTCGCCTGTGCCCCTGTTTCCCTCACGCCTTCGGCGACGGCGGATGCCATCGCTTCAATGTGTCCATACGACGAGTAGTACAGAACAAGTACCTTGGTCATGGCGTTTTTCTCCGTGGGATTGATCGTGCAGCAAGGAACTGCCGTTCAAGCGCCTGGAGCCCGCGTGGGCGGTCCGGGCATCCTGCAGTATAGGCAGGCCGCGCCACGCGCGATGTCGCAGATTGCCTTCTGGCTTCTCATGCATCATGCGGTGCGCTCGACGATACCCCCCTCAACCCGCAAGGTCGCGCCCGTCGATGCAGCCCGTCGATGCGCCATGTCGCGTTGGCAGCGGGGAATCAGCCGTCTGTACGCACCAGCGGTCAAACTCGCCGCGCCTCACACCGCATGGCGGAGACTGCAAGGCAACCGACAACGGGTCAGTCACTTAGCTCCCCTTCGGAACTGGCATCTCGTTCTGTCGCCCCCGCCTCGATTCCCCGCGCAAGGTAGACCAGCCGCGGTCCCAGGTCGCGCTCGATCCGCTCGCGGGTGAGCGCATAGGCTGGCCCGCTCGCCGAGAGGACCAACAGATCCTGACCCGGGCACCGCATTGGAACCGCGACCGCATGCGTGTCACGGTTCCAATGCCCGAACGAAGTGCAGTAGCCGTGCTCGCGGAACTCCTCGTCGGCGCGCAGCAAGCCCTCGGCCAGGGCAGGCCAGGCCTCGGGGTCACGCAAGCGGATCTGCTCGACGAGGAAGCGGCGCTCCGCGTCGGGCAGCGCACACAGGAAGGCGCGCCCCATCGAGGTGGAGGCAATCGGCAACTGCATTCCCGCGCTCACCTGCAGCGTCATCAGCGAGCGGGGCTGACAGCTTTCCAGATAGATCATGCTGAGCCGATCACGCGCGGAAAGTGCCACCAAGGCCTGCGCGTAATCGGCCAGATCCTGCATCAGCGGCCGGGCCATCTCGCGCATGTGGACATTGGCGAGCGCGGCATGTCCCAGCGCCAGCACCGCACTGGTCAGGCGATAGCGCCCCGATGCGTCATCCAGGCCAAGGTAGCCAAGCTGCACCAAGGTATGCGTCAGCCTGGAAACGGTCGACCTGGCGAGCCCGGTGCGCTCGGCCAGCTCACCATTGGACAGCAGGCGGGCGTCGTTGGAGAAGCAGCGCAGCAGTTCGAGTCCACGGGCGAGCGCCGTCACGAACTGACGATCTACGCCATCCCCAGAGGCCTCTTCTGCCCCCCGCGACACCCCGGCCTTTCTGTTCTGCATAGCGGAACACTCTATGAAATTTTTCGATTCTATGGCGATTGAGTGCGCATCCCGCTTCTCATTCGGCGCGATATTTGCAACGATTCCAGCACATTGATGATTATTTGTTCTGCACAGCGGAACTTCAACCGGATTTGATCATGTCCAGCACAGCCTCTTTTCAATGGGATGACCCGCTGCTACTCATCCAGCAGCTGAGTAACGAGGAGCGCATGGTGATGGATACCGCGCGCGCCTTTGCGGGGGACCAGCTCCTGCCACGCGTCACGGAAGCCTTCCGCCACGAGCGCACCGACCCGTCGATCTTCCGCGAGATGGGTGCGCTCGGCCTGCTCGGGCCGACCATCCCCGAGGAATATGGCGGTGCGGGACTGAGCTATGTCAGCTACGGGTTGATCGCCCGCGAGATCGAGCGCGTCGATTCGGGCTACCGCTCGATGATGAGCGTGCAGAGTTCGCTGGTGATGGTGCCGATCTTCGAGTTCGGCACCGAAGCCACGAAGCGCAAGTATCTGCCACGGCTGGCGACGGGCGAGTGGATCGGCTGCTTCGGCCTCACCGAGCCCGACCACGGCTCGGATCCAGGCTCGATGGCGAGCCGGGCGAGGCGCGTGGAGGGCGGCTGGCTGCTCAGCGGCAGCAAGATGTGGATCAGCAACAGCCCGATCGCGGACGTCTTCGTGGTCTGGGCCAAGGCCCAGGATGAGGACGGGGTCGAGCGCATCCGCGGATTCGTGCTCGAGAAGGGCTGGAAGGGACTGTCCGCGCCTGCCATCCACGGCAAGGTCGGGCTGCGTGCATCGATCACCGGCGAGATCGTCATGGACGAGGTCTTCTGCCCGGAGGAGAACGCCTTCCCCGATATCCGCGGCCTGAAGGGGCCTTTCACCTGCCTCAACTCCGCACGCTACGGCATCGCGTGGGGCGCACTCGGCGCGGCAGAGTCCTGCTGGCACACCGCGCGCCAGTACGTGCTCGACCGCAAGCAGTTCGGTCGCCCGCTGGCGGCCAACCAGCTCATACAAAAGAAGCTCGCTGACATGCAGACCGAGATCACCCTGGGCCTGCAGGGCTGCCTTCGCCTGGGCCGGATGAAGGACGAGGGCACGGCTGCGGTCGAGATCACCAGCATCATGAAACGCAACTCCTGCGGCAAGGCACTGGACATCGCCCGCATGGCGCGCGACATGATGGGCGGAAACGGCATCTCGGACGAGTTCGGCGTGGCGCGCCATCTGGTCAATCTCGAAGTGGTTAACACCTACGAGGGGACACACGACATCCACGCGCTGATCCTCGGCCGCGCGCAGACCGGCATCCAGGCCTTCTGCTGACCATGGCCGGCGCCCTCTCACACCTGCGCGTGCTCGACCTGTCACGCGTGCTCGCGGGCCCGTGGGCCTCGCAACTGCTGGGCGACCTTGGCGCGGAGGTGATCAAGATCGAACGCCCCGGTGGCGGCGACGACACCCGCGCCTGGGGCCCGCCCTGGTTCGAAGCAGACGGCCGGCGCGATGCGGCGTATTACCTCTCCACCAACCGCAACAAGGAATCGGTGGCGGTGGACATCACCCATCCCGCGGGGCAGGCGCTGGTGCGCGAACTCGCCATGCACTGCGACGTGCTGATCGAGAACTACAAGGTCGGCGGGCTGAAGCGGTACGGGCTCGATTTCGCCAGCCTGCAGGCGCTCAACCCGCGCCTGGTGTACTGCTCGATCACCGGCTTCGGGCAGGACGGCCCCTATGCCGAGCGCCCCGGCTACGACTTCCTGCTGCAGGCCATGGGCGGTCTGATGAGTCTCACCGGCGAGCCGGACGGGCCACCGCAGAAGGTGGGCGTGGCGCTCACCGACATCCTGACCGGGCTCTACGCCACGGTCGGGGTTCTCGCCGCGCTCGCACACCGTGAGCGCACGAACGAAGGTCAGCATATCGACCTTGCGCTGCTGGATGTACAGGTCGCCTGCCTGGCCAACCAGGCCATGAATTACCTGGTTTCGGGCAAGGCACCCACGCGCATGGGTAACGCGCATCCCAACATCGTCCCCTACCAGGCCTTTCCGACCGCGGACGGGGATATCGTGCTCACGATCGGCAATGACCGCCAGTGGGCCGCCTTCTGTCGCCTTGCCGGGCGCGAGGAGTGGATCACGGATGCTCGCTTCCAGAGCAACGCGGCACGGGTCGAGCACCGCCAGACCCTGATCCCGCTGCTGCGTCAGACGACGGTGATGCGCAGTACCGACGACTGGGTGCGGGCGCTCGAGGCGGCGGGCGTACCAGGCGGCCCGATCAACGACCTTGCGCGCGTATTCGCAGACCCACAGATCCGCCACCGCCGCATGAGGACCGAAATCGGCGGCATCCCCCAGCTCGCCAATCCGCTTCACCTGTCGGCGACGCCACCCGCCTACCGTCATGCGCCTCCCGCGGTGGGCGAGCACACGGAGAACGTCCTCCAACGCGTCCTCGGGTTGGACGAGGCGCGCATTGAAACCCTGCGCAGGGAGGGCGCAATCGACTGAAATTCAATCGCCTTCGGGGTATCAAGGTTCGGGCAAACACGCATTGCCTCCAGGGTGCCGCCCGACGCACAGTTTCACCGCCCAAGCCGGGCACAAGATCCGGCCTCAGCCAATACGACCATTTGTCTGATCAACCAGGTAGGAGACAACCATGAAGTTGATTCGCACGCTCGGCCTCGCCGCGTTCACGGCCCTTGCCACCGTCGGCAGCGGCATCACGCACGCACAGCAGCAGTTCGTCACCGTACTGACCGGCGGCACCAGCGGCGTGTATTACCCGCTCGGTGTCGCGCTCTCCAAAGTGTATGGCGATGCGCTGCCCAGCGCTCGCGTCAGCGTGCAATCCACCAAGGCCAGCGCAGAGAACCTCAATCTGCTGCAGGCGGGCCGTGGCGAAGTGGCATTCGCCCTGGGCGATTCCGTTTCCGCGGCATGGAACGGGGTGGAAGAGGCCGGCTTCAAGAGCAAGCTCGACAAGCTGCGGGGTCTGGCTGGCATTTACAACAACTACATCCAGATCGTTGCGGCCGCCGATTCCGGCATCCGCAGCCTGGCGGATCTCAAGGGCAAGCGCGTATCCGTGGGCGCAGCGCGTTCGGGCACCGAGCTCAACGCACGCGCCATCTTCAAGGGCGCGGGAATGAGCTACGAGGATCTCGCCAAGGTCGAATACCTGCCGTTTGGCGAGTCCGTCGAACTCATCAAGAACCGCCAGCTCGACGCCACCCTGCAATCCGCCGGGCTGGGGGTCGCATCGATCCGCGATCTCGCCAATGCACTCAATATCACGGTGATTCCCGTCCCTGCCGAGGTGGTCGCGAGCATCGGGGACACGGCGTACCAACCCTCCGTGATCCCGGCGAACACGTATCAAGGGCAGGCCGAGGACGTGCCGACGGTGGCGATCCGCAATATTCTCGTCACGCACGCTGAAGTGCCGGACGAGGTGGTGTACGCAAAGACCAAGTCGATGTTCGAGAACCTCGACCAGCTCGTATCGGCCCATGCCGCCGCACGCGGCATCCAGGCCGAGGGGGCGGCCGACAATCTGCCGCTGCCGCTGCACCCCGGGGCCGAGCGCTACTACCGAGAGGCGGGCCTGCTCAACTGAGCCCGGCAGCGTGACGGCGCCTCCTCCAGGCGCCGCCACGCCGTCTTTCCGACACTCCCCTCACCACACGCCCCGGTGGGCAGACGGTAGCGCACAGGATCGAGGTTGTCCTGTGATCGAAGCCTGCCGGTGAGGCATGCAACCCACGGCACACCCACAGGCTCAGTCAAATGCAGGACGCACACGTCGCCCCCTTCGGTTGGGACAAGGGCTTGCAGGGGCGCGCCCTGTTCCTGATCGCAATCGCGTTCTCCGCCTTCCAGATCGTGGTGGCGGCCTACCACCCGCTGTCCTCGCAGGTCGTGCGTGCGATTCACGTCGGCTTCATGCTGCTGATGACCTTCGCGCTGATGCAGCACTGGCTCCCACGTCGGTCGGTGCCCGCACTCGCATGGTTGCTGGGGGTGCTCGCCCTTCTGCTCGCGTCGTATCACTGGCTGTTCGAATCGGATCTGATCGTACGCGCTGGCGACCCGACCCGAGCCGACATCGTCGTCGGCAGCCTCACCCTGCTGCTGGTGTTCGAAGCCGCACGTCGCATCATGGGCCCGGCGCTGCCGCTGATCTGCGCCGCCTTCTTCGCCTATGCCCTGTTCGGCCAACACCTGCCCGGTGACTTCGCCCACCGAGGCTACGGCTTCGACCAGCTCATCGAGCACCTCACCTTCGGCACCGAGGGCATCTACGGTATCCCAACCTACGTCAGCGCCACCTACATCTTCCTGTTCATCCTGTTTGGCGCCTTTCTCGAGCAGGCCGGCATGATCCGGCTGTTCACCGATTTCGCCCTCGGGACGGTCGGCCACACGCGCGGGGGGCCAGCCAAGGTATCCGTCGTCACCTCGGGCATGATGGGTACGATCAACGGCTCGGGCGTGGCCAATGTGGTCACCACCGGCCAGTTCACCATTCCGCTGATGAAGCGCTTCGGGTATCGGCCCGAGTTTGCCGGCGGCGTCGAAGCAACCTCGAGCATGGGCGGGCAGATCATGCCCCCGGTGATGGGCGCGGTCGCCTTCATCATGGCCGAGACGATCGGGGTGGCGTATGTGGAGATCGTCAAGGCGGCGATCATCCCTGCCCTGCTCTATTTCGTCACTGCGTTCTGGATGGTCCATCTCGAGGCCGGGCGCGCCGGCCTGCACGGCATTCCCAAGGACGAGTGCCCCGACCCCTGGGCAGCAGTGAGGCGACAGTGGTACCTGCTGCTGCCGCTTGCGGTGCTGGTCGGGCTCCTGTTTTCGGGGTACACGCCCCTGTTCTCGGGCATGGTCGGTCTGGCGCTGACCGCGGTGCTGATCCTTGGCGCTGCAGTGGCGCTCCGCCTGCGTGGCAATGCGCTGCGCTTCGCGTTCTGGATCGCGCTGGGCGTCTTCTGCGCCGGCTTCTTCAAATGGGGCATCAGCGCGATCCTGAGCGTGATCGCCGGCCTCGTACTGCTCTGCTTCTTCGTCAGCGGCGGGCGCGCCACGCTGCGCATCGCCGCCAACGCCCTCGCTGACGGCGCCCGCCACGCGCTTCCGGTGGGCGTGGCCTGCGCCCTGGTGGGCGTCATCATCGGCGTGCTCACCCTCACCGGCGCTGCCACCACCTTCGCCAACGCCATCATCTCGCTCGGCAAGGACAACCTGCTGCTGTCGCTGATGCTGACCATGCTCGTCTGCCTGCTGCTGGGCATGGGCATCCCGACCATCCCCAACTACATCATCACCAGCTCACTGGCCGCACCCGCGCTGCTGGAGTTGGGCGTGCCGCTGATCGTGTCGCACATGTTCGTGTTCTACTTCGGAATCCTGGCCGATCTCACGCCGCCGGTGGCACTAGCCGCCTTCGCGGCGGCACCGATCGCCGGCGTGTCAGGGATGCGCATCGGCCTGCAGGCGGTGCGGGTGGCGCTCGCGGGCTTCGTCGTGCCCTACATGGCGGTCTATGCACCAGAGCTGATGCTGCAGGGCGACCCGACAGTTCTCGCAGTCGCATGGATCGTCTTCAAGGCGCTGGTGGCGATTGCGCTCTGGGGCGTCGCCTCGATTGGCTATCTGTGGCAGCCGGTGAGTTGGCCGCTGCGCATCTGGGCCTTCCTGAGCGCCCTCTTTCTCGTCGCCGCACTGCCGATCACCGACGAGATCGGTCTGGGCAGTGCGGCCCTTCTGTTCGGCTGGCTGGCCTGGCGCCAGCGCCGCAGCGTCGTGGCGACCACATGATCGGCATCTGCCTGCTGAGCGGCACGCTGGCGGCATTCGTACCCGCAGAGCGATTCACCCTGGCGTGGACCCACTCGATCGAGAAGCAGCGCTGGGAAGAAGACTGGCAGATCCAGCCCGCCGACCTGGGATCCCAAGGCGACACGAAGTCCTGGGCGCTGGCGCTGATGGAAGCCCGGGTCCGCGGTTCGGGTGCCGGCATGGAGCCTCCGGCCGGCGCCGAACTCCGAGACGGCGTTTGGCACTACCGCGTGAGCCGCGTCGTCGAGGCGCTGGAACTGACACACAGTGCGTATGCCGCGCCCTACGAACTCTGCACCGGCGGGCACTGCCGACCCCTCGCAGACCACCTGCCCGGGCTGGAGCCGCAGCCCGCAGAGGCCGTCGTCGTGACCCTGCGGGGTTGCAGGCAAACGCCCTGAGAAACCATCGCGAGGCCTGGGCGCAAACAGGCCTGGGCGTAGACGTGACGATGGGGACCGAAGTCCCCACCGGCTTTTCTTTGGTAACAAGGCTCAAGCAGCCTCGGCATAGGCCTTAAGCGGCCAGTGCGAAACGCTCATCGTTGGCGTTTATGGATTTGCGCGGATTACGTCCGTCGCCTCTCGGGTTGCCTGCTCACCTTTGCCCGCCCTGTCGAAACCGGTACACCCCCACCCAAGCACACTCCCGAATGCACTTGGGTGGAGGTGAGGGGAATCGAACCCCTGTCCAGAACGCCTCCAGATTGCCGGGATTACAACCATGCGGCGAATCTTACGCAGGTCGCCCTTCGTATTCAATGCCTCGGCGCAATCCGACCGGGCGAGCTTTGTAAGCGCTTGTCTCGTGCAGGCTCGCCCTGCGACCAGATCAGCGGTCCACGTTCACCACGATACGGCCCCGCTCCTTGCCATCGAGCAGGGCGGTAGCGGTGTCGATGACCTCGTCGAGCCCAATCTCCCGGGTCATCAACTCGAGCTTGCTCACGTCGAGGTCGCGTGCGAGCCGGCG
Source organism: Thauera sp. ZXT1-4 (assembly GCF_052598215.2). Lineage (NCBI taxonomy): Bacteria > Pseudomonadati > Pseudomonadota > Betaproteobacteria > Rhodocyclales > Zoogloeaceae > Thauera > Thauera sp. ZXT1-4. Next base: position 46,340 of record NZ_JBQWSN020000019.1, read on the forward strand.
CCAAGCTTCCAGGCGATCCTCGCGCGGCGCCATCACGCAGTCGATGCCGACCAAGGTCACGCCGCGCAGGATGAAAGGCGCGACCGACGCCGGAAAATCGAGCCCCTGCGCGAGTCCGCAGGCGGCGACGGTGCCCCGATACTTCGTTGTGGCACATGCGTTGGCCAGGGTGTGACTGCCGACCGCATCGATCACGCCCGCCCAACGCTCCTTGCCCAGAGGCTTTCCGGGCAAACCGAGTTCATTCCGGTCGATGATCTCGCTGGCCCCGAGGGACTTCAGGTAATCCGCCTCCTGTGGCCGGCCGGTGGACGCAACGACCGTAAATCCGAGCTTCGCGAGCAAGGCGATCGCCACACTACCCACGCCACCGCTCGCCCCGGTTACGAGGACTTCGCCGCGCTCCGGCGTCACCCCATGGCGCTCGAGCGCCATCACGCACAGCATGGCGGTGTAGCCAGCGGTGCCAATCGCCATCGCCTGACGCGGGGTGAACGCCTCCGGCAGCGGCACCAGCCATTCGCCACGGACCTGCGCCCGTTGCGCCAGTCCGCCCCAGTGCACCTCGCTCAGCCCCCATCCATTGAGGATCACCGCATCGCCGACTGCCACGCCGGGGTGGCTGCTGGCTTCCACGGTGCCGACGAGGTCGATGCCCGGCACCATGGGGAACTTGCGCACGACCGCACCGCGGCCGGTGATCGCCAGCCCGTCCTTGTAATTGAGCGAGGAATAGGCGACGCGTACGCTGACATCGCCCTCGGGCAGCGTGGATTCATCCAACGCCTTGACCGACGCACGGTAGCCTGCGTCGTCCTTCTCGATCAGAACCGCCCTGAACATGGTGTCGACCTCCGTTGTGAAAACTAAAATGCCCACGCGGGATCATAAGTCAGGTGATGCATCACCCGCACGCCTGCCCCGAACGGCCGACGGGCGCCACGGGGCTGTAATGAAACGCCTCGGCGGGTGATAATGCGGGACTTCCGAACAAACGGACTCGAAGCAATGAAGCGTGTTGATGATTTCCGCCTGAAACTGGGTTCCAGCGAACTCGTGCCGATCATGGTCGGGGGTATGGGAGTGGACATCTCCACTTCCGACCTGGCACTCGAGGCTGCACGCCTGGGCGGAGTCGGGCACATTTCCGATGCCATGCTGCCGACGGTATCCGACCGGCGCTACAACACCAAGTACGTCAAGAACAAGCTGCAGCAGTATAAGTTCAACGTCGCCAACGCCGACAAGTCAGTGGTGCAGTTCGACCTCGGACTGATCGCCGAGGCCACCGCGACCCACGTCAGTCGCACCATGGAGCGCAAGCGCGGCCCAGGGATGGTGTTCATCAACTGCATGGAAAAGCTGACGATGAACGCGCCGAAGGAAACCCTGCGCGTGCGCCTGCGCACCGCGATGGATCACGGCATCGACGGCATCACGCTCGCCGCCGGCCTGCATCTGGGCTCGTTCGCGCTCATCGAGGACCACCCGCGCTTCCGCGATGTGCAACTGGGCATCATCGTCAGTTCGCTGCGTGCGCTGCAGCTCTTTCTGAAGAAGAGCGCCCGTACCGGCCGCATGCCCGACTACGTTGTGGTCGAGGGGCCGCTCGCCGGCGGCCACCTCGGGTTCGGCCTCGACTGGGCAGAGTACGATCTCGCCACCATCGTCACCGAGATCCGCGACTGGCTGCGCGAGCAGCAGCTCGACATTCCGCTGATTCCGGCCGGCGGCATCTTCACCGGCACCGATGCGGTGAACTTCCTCGACGCCGGGGCGGCTGCGGTGCAGGTTGCAACCCGCTTCACCGTAACCGCCGAATGCGGCCTGCCCGACGACGTCAAGCAGCATTATTTCAAAGCAAGCGAAGAGCAGATCGAGGTCAACCAGATCTCGCCTACCGGCTACCCGATGCGGATGCTCAAGAGCAGCCCGGCAATCGGCAGCGGCATCCGCCCCAACTGCGAAGCATACGGCTATCTGCTCGATTCGACCGGCAACTGCCAGTACATCGAGGCCTACAACCGGGAGGTGGCTGCGCACCCCGAGGCAAAGAAGGTGAAAGTCTTCGACAAGACCTGTCTGTGCACGCACATGCGCAACTTCGACTGCTGGACCTGCGGGCACTACACTTACCGACTCAAGGACACCTCGGTATGCGGGGAGACGGGTGATTACCGCATCCTGTCCGCCGAGCACGTGTTCAAGGATTATCAATTCAGCACCGAGGGCCGTATCGCCCTGCCGGAGTGATTCCGCTCAGACAGGCAGCCGAGGAATAGTTCCTCGGCATGCGCGCCCGCAGAGGAAATACTTGCGCGCATGGAACGTCTGCCCGAAAGATCGATGCAGGTCGTCGTGCTCGACGACACGCCACTCAACCTCGCCCTGATGCGTTCGCTCGTCGACCGGCTCGGGGGGGCTCGCGCGCTCCCTTTCGAAGCGCCTCGCGATGCGCTTGCGTGGTGCCAGGGCAATGAGCCAGACCTGATCATCCTCGACTACATGATGCCGGAGATGGATGGACTGGAGTTCCTGCGCCGGATACGGGCTGACCGCGACCGGGACAGCCTGCCGATCCTCATGGTCACTGCCAGCCACGAGCGCGAAGTGCGTTACCAGGCGCTGGATCTGGGCGCAAACGACTTCCTGACGAAACCGATCGACGGCCATGAGTTCAGCGCCCGGGTGCGCAACATGCTCAAACTGCGCGAGGCCCATCTCGCCACTCAACAGCGTGCCGAGATACTCGCCGCCGAAGTGCGCAAGGCGACGGCGGCGATCGTGGACCGCGAACAAGAGACTGTCACCCGGCTGGCGCGCGCAGCCGAGTTCCGCGACCCGGAGACGGGAGCGCACATCCAGCGCATGGCACATTACTCGGCGCTGATCGCACGACAGCTGGGGCATTCGACCGCGTCGGCCGATGCCCTGCTGCTGGCAGCCCCGATGCACGACGTGGGTAAACTCGGCATCCCTGACACCATCCTGCTCAAACCAGGAAAGCTGTCCACGGAAGAGCTTGCGGTGATGCGGCGCCACTCCCAGATCGGCTATGACATCCTGAAGGATTCCTCATCGAGCATCCTGCGCCTGGGCGCCACGATCGCCCTGACTCACCACGAGAAGTTCGACGGCAGCGGCTATCCGAACGGCCTTGCCGGCACGGACATTCCGGTCGAGGGGCGGATTGTCGCCGTGGCCGATGTATTTGATGCGCTTACGTCGGCACGCCCCTACAAACCCGCATGGCCCATGTCGCGCGCGATTGCGTTGCTGCGCGATGGTCGCGGCCGGCACTTCGACGGTGACTGCGTCGATGCGCTACTGCATGCCTGGGAGGCCGTGCTGGAGATTCGCGTACGCTTCCGCGACGACGACGCGGGCTTCCGCGATGACGACGAGCTTGGTATCCCGTCGCCCCCGGAATCGCCGCACTGATTCAGTCTTTGCGTTCGATCAGCTCGACCTTGTAGCCATCGGGATCTTCGACAAAGGCAATCACCGTGCTGCCGTGCTTCATCGGGCCCGCTTCGCGCACCACCTTTCCACCGCGTGTACGGATCTCGTCGCAGGCCTTCTTTGCATCCGCAACCTCGAGCGCGACATGGCCATAGGCCGTGCCGAGCGCGTACTCGGTCACTCCCCAGTTGTGCGTGAGTTCGAGCACGGCGCCCTCGGCCTCGTCCTGATAGCCGACGAAGGCGAGGGTGAATTTGCCCTCGGGGTAATCCTGCCGGCGCAGCAGACGCATGCCCAGCACATCGGTGTAGAACGCAAGGGACCGGTCGAGATCGCCGACGCGCAGCATGGTGTGGAGAATTCGCATGGGTGGTGTCCTGTTCGTTTGCTTGTTCAATGTTCCCGTGCGCCGCGCGCAGAACCGACTGCGCAGGTGAGGACCGGCAGGGTCGCCGTGGCCTCGCGCAACTGGGCCCGCGCTTCGCGCCAGCCCGGGTAAAGACGCTCGACGACCGCCCAGAAGCGCGGCGAGTGGTTCATCTCCAGCAAATGAGCGACTTCATGCGCCACCACGTAGTCGATCAGGGCCGGGCGGAGATGAACCAGCCTCCAGTGCAGGCGAATACCCGAGCGCACACTGCAACTGCCCCAGCGTGTGCGTGCGTTCGACAGTCGCACCGGCGGCACGGGCAGCGCAAGTCGATGACAGCATTCCTCCACCCGCCCGTGATACCAGGCAAGCGCCCGGGCCTGCAACGCACGTACGAGCGCACGTTGCGTGTCGACGGCGGTAGGTAGCATGAGTTCCTCCCGCGCGCCATCCAGCTGCCAGCGCACGCTGCGGCCCGGGTGCAGGCGAAGCGTCAATGGGCAGCCGAAAAGCGGCAGCGTGGCCCCATCGACAATGTCCATCGCCGGCGCGGCGCGCACCGCAGTCCGCGCCTGCAGCCGGTCCAGCAGCCAACGGCCGTGGCTGTGGATGAAGCGCTCAATCTCGTCCAGCGGAGTGCGCAAGGGCACCGCCACACGCGCGCCACGGTGGTCGACCTGAAGTGCGAAGGAACGTCGCGCGGAGCGGCGCAGGATCAGGTCGACACGCGTTCCTTCGACCAAGAGGCTGTGCGCCTGCTCCTGTGCCGCAACGCGGCCGCGAGCGCTCAAGCCTTGTCTTCCCAGGTCAGGCCGCGGGCACCGAGATCGGCCTTGATCACCGCCATCGCATCGGCCACGCGCGCGGCCTTGCCCTTCATGCCCAGCTCCAGCGAGCGGCGCTGCCCTTCTGCCGCGATGGTAGGCAGGCTGAACAACGTGGCGTCGGGATAGTCGGCGCAGACCTGACGCATCAGGCCGATGAGTTGCCCCTCGTAGGCATCCCACACGGTCACCGCCTGCTCGACGTAGTCCTCGGCGTGATGCAGATGGGCAAACCGGGTATCGAGCACCCACTCCACCATGGGCCACGCCATCACCGGGAAGCCGGGGGTGAAGTAGTGCTGCCGGATCGAAAAGCCGGGAATGCGGTTGAAACTGTTGGGAATGATCTCGCTTCCGACCGGATAAACGCCCATCTGCAGCCGCTCGGGTGTGATCTCATCGCCAAAACGGGCGCGGATCTCGGCTTCTGCCTGCGGGTGCAGGGCGAGCTCCAGACCAAGCGCCGCCCCTGCCGCCTGGCGGGTCCGATCGTCCGGGGTGGCCCCGATGCCGCCGAAGCTGAACACCACGTCGCCGGTGGCAAAGGTCTGACGCAGAGTCTCGGCCAGGCGGGCAAAATCGTCGCCGACGTAGCGCGCCCAGGACAGTTTCAGGCCACGCGCGCCAAGCAGCTCGACCAGCCTCGCCAGATGTTTGTCGCTGCGGCGGCCGGAAAGGATCTCGTCGCCGATGATCAGAGCACCGAAGTTCATGAGGGTTCTCAACGAATGGCGCCGGGCTCTGCATCGAGCACGGTCACGCCGTACTTGAGCCGATGGCGGCGCAGGGTTTCGAGCATGTAATGGACGAACGCGAGACCGGCAAAGGCAGGCGCGACCAGGTTGATCACCGGCACGTAAGCGAGCAATGCTGTGCCCCCACCGAGCAGGAGCATCTGCGGCCGCCAGTCATCGCGCAGGCGCTGGAGTTCGCCCCTGTCGGCGTGGAACATCAGCGCGTCGTAGCCGAAGGCACGCTGGTTGAGCCAGCCCGTGAGGCCTACGGAAATCAGCAGGCCCGCTCCGGGAATCAGCCAGAGCGGAAGGGAGATCAGAAGTGCGGCCAGGAACAGGACGCCCGCGAGGATCGAATTCCACGCACTACCGAGGTTGGAGCCGCCACGACGCTGCTCGACTTCCGCGTAGTCGCTGCGAGCCACGCGCTCGAGCATCAGCGGCAACGCGATCGTCGCCACCAGCATCGCCGCGGTGACATAGACCAGCGGCACAACCAGCAAGGCGGCGGCGATCTGAACCAGCACCAGCACGATGGCCGCCGTCGTTTCCGAGGCCGAGATCCAGCCGCCGACAAAGGACCAGTTGCTCACCTGCTCGAAGATCCATCCGGTGACCGGCGTCCACGCATAGAAGGCCACGCCGGCCCAAACCAGGACCGAGAGCAGCCCCGGCCAGAGCAGATGCCAGAAGATGTCGCGCCGTCCCAAGCTACGCGCGGCGCGTCCCAGGGCAACCAGAATGTCCTTCATTCGCCCACCTCGCCTCCGGACTCAAGCGTTCAGCGCGGCATGCCCGGGAGCCCGCCCGGCATCATGCCCTTCATGGCGCGCATCATCTTCTGCATGCCGCCCTTGGAGAACTGCTTCATCACTTTCTGTGTCTGCTCGAACTGGTTGAGCAGGCGATTCACCTCCTGCACGGTGACCCCTGCGCCGGCCGCAATGCGGCGCTTGCGGCTGGCCTTGAGCAATTCGGGCTTTGTGCGCTCGAGCGGGGTCATCGAGTTGATGATGCCCTCGATGCGGGAGATGGCCTTCTCTTCCGCCCCACCCTGCAGCTTGCCCGCGGCTTGCGCGAACTGCGCCGGCAGCTTGTCCATCATCGAGGACAGCCCGCCCATCTTGCGCATCTGGGCAATCTGCTCCTTGAAGTCGTTGAGATCAAACCCTTTTCCGGTCTTGAGCTTCTGCGCGAAGACCCGCGCCTTCTCCTCGTCGACGCCACGGCGCGCCTCCTCGACCAGGCCGAGGATGTCGCCCATGCCGAGAATACGGCTGGCCATGCGGTCCGGATGGAAGGGCTCCAGCCCGGAGAGCTTCTCGCCGACACCGGCGAACTTGAGCGGCTTGCCGGTGACGTGGCGCACCGACAGCGCCGCACCGCCACGCGAATCACCGTCGAGCTTGGTGAGCACGACGCCAGTGAGCGGCAGTGCTTCGTTGAAGGCGCGCGCCGTGTTGACCGCGTCCTGGCCAAGCATCGCGTCGACCACGAACAGGGTTTCGATCGGCTTGGCTGCGACATGTAGATCCTTGATCTCGGCCATCATGGCCTCATCCACCGCAAGCCGGCCAGCGGTGTCGACCAGGAGCACGTCGACGTGATGCTTGCGCGCGTAATCGAGCGCGGCGAGCGCGATGTCGACCGGCTTCTGCACCGTCTCGGAGGGGAAGAAGCCGACGCCGGCCTGGGCGGCCACCGTCTTCAGCTGCTCGATCGCTGCCGGGCGATAGACGTCGGTCGACACCACCAACACCTTTTTCTTCTGCTGCTCATGCAGGAACTTGGCGAGCTTGCCGGTGGTGGTGGTCTTGCCCGCGCCCTGCAGGCCGGCCATCAGCACGACCGCCGGCGGCTGAGTGGCAAGATTCAGGCCCTCGTGCGCACCGCCCATGAGCGCCTTGAGTTCGTCATGCACGACACCCACCAGCGCCTGCCCGGGCGTCAGGGAGGCGATCACCTCCTGGCCGACCGCCTTTTCCTTGACTCGGGCGACGAAGTCCTTGACCACGGGGAGCGCAACGTCCGCCTCGAGCAGAGCCATGCGCACCTCTCGCATGGCCTCCTGGATGTTCTCTTCTGTGAGGCGAGCCTGGCCACGCAAGGTCTTCACGACCTTGGACAGCCGTTGAGTCAGATTGTCGAGCATTGTGTAAGAGGCCTTCCGCGCGTGACTTGGAGTAAACTGCAGCTACGTATGGGCACAATTCTACTTCATCTGCTTCCCGCCTCGCTTTATGCCGGGCTCGGGGTCTTCTTCTGGCGGACCTGCATGGCAGGAGACGTGGGCGTCTCGCGCCTGAGCGCAAGGCGCGAGTGCATGAGCACCCGCGAGCGCCTGCTGTTGCTCGTCGCGATGATTGCACACGGCCTGACCCTGCACGTCAGCATCTTCCCCGGCGACGAGATGCGCTTCGGCTTCGGTCTTGCAGTTTCCCTCATGGTCTGGCTGGCAGTGTGCTTCTACTGGGTGGAAACGCTGTACACCCGGCTCGACGGCTTGCACGCGGCAGTGATGCCTGCCGGGGCCATCGCCAGTCTGATCCCGCTGCTGTTCCCGGGTGACCATGTGCTGGCCAACGCCACCTCAGCCGGATTCCGCGCGCATTTCGTGATCGCGATGCTGGCCTACAGCCTATTCACCCTCGCCGCGCTGCACGCCATGCTGATGTCGATCGCAAGCCGCCAGTTGCACAATGCCCATTTCAGCCGCCTGCTCTCAGGGCTGCCGCCCTTGCTGACCATGGAGGCATTGCTGTTCCGCCTCATCGGCATTGCCTTCGTGCTGCTGACACTCACCCTCGCCAGCGGTGTGCTGTTTTCCGAGACCCTGTTTGGGCAAGCCTTCCGCGTGGACCACAAGACGGTCTTCGCCTTCATCTCGTGGCTCCTGTTCGGCGGGCTCCTGCTCGGTCGACGGCTGTGGGGCTGGCGCGGACGGCTGGCGCTGCGCTGGACGCTCGCGGGCTTCGTCGCGCTCATGCTTGCCTACGTAGGCAGCCGCTTCGTTCTTGAAGTCCTGCTCGGCCGCGCGGCCTGAGCAGGCCTTGCGCGTGCTGGGCTCGAGCGTACCGGGCGCGAGTTGACAGCGTCCTGACCCACGCGAATACTCGGGGTCCCTCTCAACACCCCGTTACCCGTGTCGGACCTTAGCCTGACGCTCCAAGTCGTCGCACTGATCGTGCTGCTCATACTCTCGGGCAGCTTCTCGATGTCCGAAACGGTCATGATGGCCGCAAACCGCTACCGCCTCCGCTCCCTGGCTGCCCAGGGGCATCGCGGTGCAGTCCTGGCCCTCGACCTGCTCGCCCACACCGACAGGTTGCTGGGCGTGATCCTGCTCTTCAACAACCTGGTGAATACCGCCGCAGCTACCCTGGTCAGCGTACTGACGATGGAGCTTTTCGGCGATGAGCGCTGGGTGCTCGGCGCGGCAACGCTGCTGGTGACCTTCGCGATCCTGGTGTTCGCGGAGATCACTCCAAAGGTGGTCGGCGCCACGCATGCCGACCGCCTCGCGCCGATCGTCGCGTATCCGCTCACGGCACTCCTGCGTACGTTCTATTTCGCGGTGTGGTTCGTCAATCTGTTTTCCAGCGCGCTGCTGCGGACGTTCAGGCTCAACCCCAGGAAGGACGCCGAGACTGGGCTCTCGGTCGATGAGCTGCGCGCGATGGTGGCGGAATCGGGACACTACATCCCGCACAAGCACCGCAGCATCCTCCTCAACCTGTTCGACCTCGAGAACATCACCGTGGAAGACGTGATGACGCCGCGCGGAGCGATCGAGGGGATCGATCTCTCCGAGCCGGAAGCAGAGATCCGGCGCCAGATCGCGACCAGCTTTCACACCCGGCTGGCCGTGCATGACGGTGACAGCGAGCACGTGATCGGGGTGCTGCACCAGCGCCGCCTGCTCAGCGACACCCTGGAACAGGACTTCGACGTCGAGCGCATTCGCGAACTGCTCGCGCGGCCCTACTTCGTTCCTGCCGACACACCACTGTATTCGCAACTCCAGTTTTTCCAGGAGAACCAGCAGCGTCTGGCCTTCGTCGTGGACGAGTACGGCGAACTGCTCGGCCTGATCACGCTCGAGGACATCATCGAGGAACTGATCGGCAAGTTCACCACCAGCACGCCGGACGCCGGCAACCGCATGAACTGGAGCGAAGACGGCAGCGTGCTGGTCGACGGCTCGTCCAACCTGCGGGAACTCAACCGCCGCCTCGATCTGGATCTGCCCATCGACGGCCCCAAGACCCTCAACGGCCTGATTCTCGAGTTTCTCCAGGACATCCCGGAGACCGGCGTATCAATGAAGATCGGCAATACTCCGGTGGAGGTGGTACAGACGGAAGACCGCATGGTGCGCACTGCCCGCCTGTATCGCCCGCTCCAGGAGCGGCCGCAGCCCTGAGGAAGGCATCACACATGGCATGACAGAGCACTTTACAAGGTCGGGCACGACGTGCAAGATCGGCCGCACTCCGGAGAAGAGCAAGGTATGGCGGCAACTTCCAAACCGGCCCTGAGCGGCTTCGCCAGGGCATTGATTCAGCATGGGCACCTGCGCGAAGAAGATGCGATCGCATGCTCGACGCAAGCCCATGATGGCAGCAACGCCTTCATCCTCGAAGTCGCCGGAAAAGGCCTGGTCAGCTGCACGGCAATGGCGCACTTCGCGGCGGAGACCTTCGGCTACCCGCTACTGGACATTTCCGCATTCGACGCGCAGGTGTTTGCACGCGATGCGGTCGACCGCAAGCTTCTCACCAAGCATCAGGTCGTGCCCCTGCTCAAGCGCCAGAACCGGATCACGCTTGCCGTTGCAGACCCCTCGAACCTGCGCGCGCTGGACGAGATCCGCTTCCAGACCGGCATGCAGCTCGATCTCGTCATCGCCGAGGCGGACAAGCTCAAGCGCATCGTAGAGGGCCTTTCGGAGTCAACGTCCGAAACGCTCAAGGACCTCACCGGCGAGGCCTTCGACATGGACCTGCTGCAGCAGGAAGGTCCAGGACAGCAAGCCGAAGAAGAGGACAGCAGCGATGTCGATGACGCCCCGGTCGTCAAGTTCATCCAGAAGGTGCTGATCGACGCCATCAATGAGGGCGCCTCCGACATCCACTTCGAACCCTACGAAAAGTTCTACCGCATCCGCGTGCGCACCGACGGCATCCTGCGCGACATCGCCCAGCCGCCCCTGGTACTCAAGGAAAAGATCGCCGCACGCATCAAGGTCATCTCCCGTCTCGACATCTCGGAGAAGCGCGTTCCGCAGGACGGCCGCATGAAGCTCGTGCTGTCGAAGAACAAGGCGATCGACTTCCGCGTATCGACGCTGCCGACCCTGCACGGCGAGAAGATCGTCATGCGTATCCTCGATCCGAGCTCGGCCATGCTCGGCATCGATGCGCTTGGCTACGATCCGGACCAGAAGCAGGCCATGCTGGCCGCAATCGAGCGCCCCTACGGCATGATCCTCGTCACTGGTCCCACGGGCTCGGGCAAGACGGTGTCGCTGTACACCTGTCTCAACCTCCTCAACAAGCCGGGGATCAACATCTCCACGGCAGAGGATCCGGCGGAAATCAATCTTGCCGGCATCAACCAGGTGAACGTGAACGAGAAGGCAGGCCTCACCTTTTCGGCAGCGCTGCGCGCATTCCTGCGCCAGGATCCGGACGTCATCATGGTGGGCGAGATCCGCGACCTCGAAACGGCCGAGATCTCGATCAAGGCGGCCCAGACGGGGCACCTGGTGATGTCCACCCTGCATACCAACGACGCACCATCCACCCTCGAGCGACTCAAGAACATGGGGGTTGCACCGTTCAATATCGCGTCTTCGGTGATCCTCATCACGGCCCAGCGCCTCGCCCGCCGGCTATGCTCATGCAAGAAGCCGGTGGACATCCCGCTCGAGGCGCTCATCGAGGCAGGCTTTGCCCCCGAGGAACTCGACGGAAGCTGGCAACCGATGGGCCCCACCGGCTGCGACCGATGCAAGGGGAGCGGCTACAAGGGTCGCGTGGGCATCTACCAGGTGATGCCGATCAGCGAAGACATCGCCCACATCATCATGACCGGCGGCAACTCGATGGACATTGCAGCGCAGGCGCAACGTGAAGGCGTGCAGGACCTGCGGCAATCCGGCCTGCGCAAGGTTAAGCAGGGCATCACCTCGCTGGAAGAAGTACTGGCGACGACCAACGAATAAAGGACGTTCGACTCATGGCAACGGCAAGCCGGGCGGTGCGACACACCGGACCCAAGGAAGAGCTCTACAACTGGGAAGGCAAGGACAAGACCGGCAAATTGGTCCGCGGGGAGATGCGCGCACTGGGGGATGCGGTCGTGCATGCCACACTGCGTCGTCAGGGCATTCAGCCGACCAAGGTCAAGAAACAGCGGATGTCCCGTGGCGGGCGCGTCAAAGACAAGGACATCGCACTCTTTACCCGCCAGCTCGCAACAATGATGAAGTCGGGCGTACCACTGCTGCAGGCCTTCGACATTGCCATGAAGGGCTCGGGCAACCCGGCGCTGTCCCGCCTGCTCGATCAGATCCGCGCGGATGTCGAGTCCGGGTCGAACCTCTCGCAGGCCTTCTCGAAGCACCCGGTGCACTTCGACAAGCTGTTCTGCAACCTGGTCGCCGCGGGCGAGCAGGCAGGCATCCTGGACAACCTTCTCGATCGCATCGCGACGTACAAGGAAAAGATCCTCGCGATCAAGAGCAAGATCAAGTCGGCACTGTTCTATCCGGCCGCGGTGATCGTCGTGGCCGGCCTCGTCGTTTCGGTGATGATGCTGTTCGTCATCCCCGAGTTCAAGAACGTATTCAACAGCTTCGGCGCCGACCTCCCCGCCCCGACGATGATCGTCATCGCCATGTCGGACTTCTTCGTCGAATTCTGGTACCTGATCTTCGGGATCCTGATCGGAACGATCCTCGTCATTGCCTGGCTCCTGAATCCGTGTTGTCTTCAGCGCGTACCCGCTCCGCGAGCCCCAGCGCATGA
>NZ_JBQWSN020000020.1:0-57748 GCF_052598215.2 Thauera sp. ZXT1-4
ACGACTTTTCTAGGAAATTTCAGATGGCGCATGCCATTCGAGTGCGATGACCCTGGGGGCCAGCATGGGCGTGCTGACGCCGGTGATGCCGAACGGGGTGTAGGTCCCCAAAGGACCGGTGAAGGTGGTGTTGCCGTTGTTATTCACATACAGGCTGCTGTATGCGTTTCCGTAGAAGTTCAGGCTGAAACCGATCGACACCAGACCAGTTGATCCATCGTCATTGGCGGCGAGCGTGTTGGTGAAGAGGCTGGAATCGTGGATGGCTGCGGCATGTGCAGTCGTAGTGCCAAGTGCAATCAGCAGCACGATGGAAAGCTTCTTCATTGGGTTGGTCATGTTGGTGGTCCCTGCAATGAGTAAATGAATGGATGGTTTTCTGAATCCACAAAGCCCCTATCGGAGCTTTCTTTCCTCATGCAAAGCAAATTTCATGCCAAAAATACAGGTTCTTGTTTTACATGGAAATCACACCATCCATCGCATCCATGCCAGCCTTTGTGTAAAAAGTTCCGACACCAAGCCTTGCGGCCTGCATGAACGCCGGGGCCTCACCGAGCCGCCATGCGTTCGGCCACGCGCGCGATCATTGCGATGCGCGCGCAGATCTCGAGGGTATGGCTACCGATCGCGGCACAGGCGATCCGCAGTTGCGTGGGCTAGTCGCCACACCCTATGGACACCTGACCCGGATCACTCCCCAGCAATGATGCCTTCGACCACCTTCTTGCCGTCCGAGTACAGCGCCACCTGGCCGTCCTCGAGCTCGACGTTCATGCAGCCGGTGTTGCCCTTGAGCTTGCCGTCCAGCCATTCGCGGCAGTAGCGGCCCTGCTCGTCCACCCACCAGCGTGCCTTGGCACCGGTTGTGTCGGTAAGCGTACCGTCGGTACCGAACTTGAGCGTGTAGGCGGTTTCGGTGCGCAGATACACGCCGATGAAGGTGGCGCCGGTCAGCAGCTTCTCGACCTCGACCTTGTCGGTCATGAAACTCTGCGCCATGGCGCTACCGGATGCGGCGGCAAAGGCGAGGGTGGCGAGCAGGGTACGCACGAGGCTTGCGGGCTTGGTCATCGTGATCTTCCTTATCTTGCTTTGGGGCTTGCGATTGAATGCGAGTCTGTGAGGCCGGATGCGAGCGAAGGTTCAGCCGCGTGCGCCGAGCCTGCCGACCAGGCCGCGCAGCGTCTCCTGCAGGTCGGCGGGCATCACCACGAGCTTGGAACTGCCCGATTCGCCGAGCTTCTCCAGCGCGGCGATGTACTTCTCGCCGAGCAGATACATCATCGGCCCGGCCTGGTCGCCGATGCCGGCCGAGACGCGGCGGATCGACTCGGCCGAGGCCTCGGCCAGCATCACCTGCGCATTGGCGTCTCGTTTGGCGGATTCCAGCCGCGCCTCGGCCTCGAGAATCGCCGCCTGCTTGGCGCCCTCAGCCTTGGTCACCGCGGCCTTGCGCTCGCGCTCGGCCGCGGCCTGCAGTTCCATCGCCTTCTGCATCGACTGCGAGGGCTTGATGTCCTGGATCTCGACCGATTTCACCGTCAGGCCCCAATCGACCGCCTCGTCGGCGATGCTCTCGCGCAACCGCGCCTTGATCTTGTCGCGCGAGGAAAGCGCCTCGTCGAGCTCCATCTCGCCGACGATCGAGCGCAGTGTGGTCATGATCAGGTTGCGGATCGCCTCCGAGAAGTCGGTCACGCCATATACCGCCTTGACCGGGTCGGTGACCTTAACGAAGGCAATCGCGTTCGTCAGGATCACCGCGTTGTCGCGGGTAATGACCTCCTGCTCCTGCACGTCGAGGATGATGTCCTTGGTCACCAGCTTGTAAGCCACCTTGTCGAGATAGGGGATGAGGATGTTGAGGCCCGGCCCTAGCGTGGCGTGATACTTGCCAAGACGTTCGACCACCCACTCTTCGCCCTGGGCGACCAGGCGCACGCCTTTTGCGATGGTGATGACAACGAACACCAGGATGGCGATCGCGATGGCGAGACTTTCATTCATGAACCCGTTTCCTCCGGACTGTTTCGATCAGGCTTTCGCCACCTTGACGTAACTGCCTTCCACGCTCACCACCCGCACCCGCTCACCGGCCGCAATCGCGGTCTCGGACACGCAGGCCCACTCGTCGGCACCCAACACCGGACGCTGAAAGCGCACCTTGCCGCGCTCAAAGGGCGCAACCGCATTCACCAGCAGGCCGATCTCGCCGATCACTTCGCCCGCCGCCGTGCCGATCAGGGTCTTGAAGCGCGCTCGCCGCGCCACGCTGAACCACAGGACCGTCATCGCCATCGACGCGATGACCCACGCTGCGATCTGCTTCGACAAAGCCAGGTCGGGCACGGCAAGCAAGACCAAGCCGGCGAGCATCGCGCCGAGCCCGAACCAGATGATGAAGAAGGAGGGCAGGGCAAGCTCGAGCAGCACCAGCGCGAGGCCGGCAATCTCCCAGTGCCACCATTCAAGAGTCATCGCATTATCCATGGGTCAGACTTTAACGCAGCTGGAGCGACAGTTGGCTTGCAAGCATCGCACTGCGCAGTGGGAAAGCTGTGGTGAAGCAGGGCAGCGAATTGTGGACAAGTCACTGAAACCGCCCAAGCAGAATTTTCATCAACAAAGCATCCTGCCGTGGACGAGGGGGTTTTCAACCGCTTTTCGAGAGACTCAAATCGTTGATCGATATGATGAAAATACGGTTATCCACAGAAAAACGGGGTGTACTGTCTTTATGATCTTTTAAATCTTTAAATATTGTGTACACCCAGAAGCAGACCACCCGGCGCGCTGCCAGGTCGTCTGTTCGCTATCCCAACCGCTGTGCTCAGAACGGAGGATCGTCTGTCTCAACCGCTTGTTCGACAGGTTTCAGGGCCTGCAGGCGGGGCAGTTCAGCGCTAGGCATGTGGCCTTCCTGTGCTGTCGCAGCGATCTCGCCGCCCAGTGCAGCCACCACGGCAGGAAGCAGATGGGCGAGTTCGCCGGTCATAAGCGCAAACTCTGCGTTGAACAGCGCCTCGGCGTCATCCTTGTCGCCATCGCCAATCTGGTCACGCACGATGTCGAGGAAATCGAGGCGCTTGATCTCGAGCTTCTCGGTCAGCACGAAGCTGATGCGGTCGTCGAAGGTCAGCGCAAGTCGGGTGGGCAGCTTGCCGGCTTCGAGGTGGCCCTTGACCTCCTCACCCTCGAGCGGATGCCGCACGTAGCGCACTGCGGCCTTGTCTTCGGCCACCGAACGCAGCTCGCAGTCCTGGTCGATCGTGAAGCCCTCTGGCGGCTCACTGCCGGCCAGCCAGCCGGCCATTGCCGACGTCGGCGACAACTCGGTACGCAGCAGGGTCAGGGGCAGGCTGTCGAGCGTGTGGCGCAGTTGTTCGAGCACGTCCTCAGCCTTGCTCTGGCTGGCGGCATCGACGACCAACCATCCGTTGATCGGATCGATCCAGGCGAACATGCGGCGGCGGCGGGTGAAGGCGCGCGGCAGCAGTTCCTGCGTCACTTGTTCGCGCAGCTCCTTCATCTGCTTGCGGCCGAGCTTGTAGCCCTGCTGCTCGGCCAGCTCTTCGGCGCGCTCATCTGCTTCCTGCTTGACCACCGCAGAGGGCAGCAGGCGGTGCTCGAAGCCCAGGCAGATCAGGAACTGACCGCCGATGGCGTGCACCAGCACCTCGTTACCGAGTGGCGACAACCAGCCACGACTCTCCATGTCCTGGCTGCCGCAGGGGTGAAAGGGCTTCTTTGCGAGCTGCTCCTCGAGGCGCTCGGCGCTCATGTCCCACGGGACGGGAAGGCGATAGATCTGCAGATTCTTGAACCACATGTCGGGAGGTGTTTCCTGTTGATGGAGTTTCGGGTCCGGGCCAGACGCTACTGCGCCTGCCCGCGGGATTGGGCGATCATCCGGATCACGCGCACGGTATCGAGGTCGGACTGGTGGTACGCCGAGCGCACGAATTGCGCGTAACGCCCCTCCTCACCGCCTTCCGGCAACGAGGTCTGGTAGGCGAAACGCAGGAAGAAGGCGCCGGGCTCGGGTTCCTCGATGGTGATCACCAGACTGCCGCCGGGGTGTTCCTCATTGGCTTCGGATTCGAAGCGCATCCAGTGCAGCGGATCGAAGGTGACACAATCGCGGATGATGGCGCTGCCGAAGTGCAGGTCGCGCACGAGGCGGTCTTCGCTGCGCTCGATGATGTGGCAGGCCTCCAGGCCGGGCAGGAAGATGCACGCATCCTCTGCGCGGCACAACAGGCCGAACCACAGCTCTTCGCGTGTGAGCTGCATCTGCAGCGGGTTGGCGAGATCATTGACCTCGATCAGGTGTTCGAATTTCAAGGCGGTCTCCTGAGCGGGCAGGGCGGCAGTTTACCCGCGGATGCCTGCACCCGGGATAACATGCGTGCCATGCAACTCGAACGCCTCCTCCATGCCCAGGGCTTCGGCAGCCGCAAGGAATGCCGTGCCCTCATCCGTGCCGGTTACGTCAGCGTCGCCGGCGAAGCCTGTGAAGATCCGTATGCCGAATTCGATGCCGGCAGCACCGATGGCTCGCCCGGTCTCGCATTCCGCGTCGGCGAACAGGACTGGCGCTTCCGCGCCCGAGCCTATGTCGTCCTCCACAAGCCGGCCGGCTATGAGTGTTCGGCCAAGCCGACCTTCCACCCTTCGGTCTTCACCCTGCTGCCGCCGCAACTGCAGGAACGCGGCGTACAGTGCGTAGGCCGCCTAGACCAGGACACCACCGGGCTGTTGCTGCTCTCCGACGACGGGCAGTTCATCCACCACTGGAGTTCGGGCAAGAAGCGCACGCCCAAGGTCTACGAAGTCACCCTGAAGCATGCGGTGGAGCAGGCCTTTGCAGATTGCCTGCTCGGCGGCGTCGAACTGCATGACGAGCCTGCGCCGATCGCCGCCGCGGCCTGCGAGCTCACCAGCCCGAACACGCTGCGCCTGACCCTCTGTGAAGGCAAGTACCACCAGGTCAAACGCATGGTCGGCGCTGCCGGAAATCGTGTGGAGGCCCTGCACAGAAGCCGGGTGGGAGGGCTGGACCTGCCTGCCGGGCTCGCGCCAGGGCAGTGGCGATGGCTGGAGGCGGACGACCTCGCCCGCCTCGCCGACTACGCTTGAAGGCTCAAGGCGCCTAGAAGCGCATCTCCAGGTTCATGCCGACCGCCCAGGATTTGTCGCGCTCGCGGTTTTCTTCATCGTACTGCGGCCAGTAATGGCCGACGATGAGCTCGCCGATCAGCCATTCGCGATAAACCGGTTGCGTCCACTTCATCCGCACACCGTATTCGCCGACGGCTTCCTGGGCACCCGTTTCACCGGTCGCCACCAGTTCGCCCGAAAGCAGGCGGTCATCACCAAAGCGACGGAACAGACCCAGGCTGCTTCCCCAGGCGAAACCGTCGGTCTTCTCGGAGATGGTTGCCGCGTTCTGCCAGTGCAGTGAGAGCGTTGGCGTGAAGGCGTGCTCGTAATCGAGTGCGGTCGTGGAACCGAATTTGTGCGAGGTATTCCAGAAAATCGTCTCACGGAACTCGATGCGATCCTGTTCCGTTACGGCCCACTGCTCGCGGTAGCGCGCCTGGGTGTAAAACTTCAGCCCGCCGCGCACGCCTGCCCGCAAATCGATGTTCCTGCGCAACGCAAGCCCCAAACCTGCAAAGCCGGTCTGGTCTTCCCGTCTGCGCTCCTCGAGCAGCAACTGTTCGCGCGTGAATGCCTCAGCCTGGTCGGTCACGAGCTCGTCCTCGTTCTGCCGCCCGATGAATACATATGCCTTTTCGCGCAGGTTGGGCAAATCGAAGCGGGCACGGAAACGCACGTTGGTGTCCCAACCTTCGTCCTGCCGCCAGAGGTTACGCAGACCTAGGCGTCCGTTGGTGACCCGGCCGCCATCTTCGAAGGGGAGATCGCCGAACCAGTCGTTCACTGTTTCTCCCAGCCACAGCGAGAACCCTCTTACCTGGGTCCGAGTGGTTTCCAGAATGCCTTCCTCCTCAGCGGCTTGCGGACTAACGGTATTGGCATGCCGTTCCGCCAGGCTCGTGAGTGGTGCAATCAGCAGCAGTACCAGTGGTAGGGCATGTCGTCTTGCCACGGTAAACCTCCCCTTCCCGGCAACGGTTCCGTTGCAGGCTAGATGTTTGCGGACCAAGAACCCGCTTCTGCAGACGATTTTACCTGCAAGTACACGGGTGCGCCCGAGCCTTACGGCGCTCAGGGTTTGTTCTTCTATTTAGTTATTGATTTAAACAACAATAAAGTTAACAGTACCCAAAAATCTGTGGATAAGTCCCTGCGCACCTTGTTTCACCTGCTTTTCACCCCTGGAGGAAGTCAGTGGGAAAGGCTTTGGGTGACTGTGGGGGAATTGTCCATCAATTTTGGTGCATCTCGCTTTTGAGCGCTTGTCCACAAGCTTTCAAGCGCTCACTCCCAGGATTGTTCAGGATATGACTGTTGCTGCTGCGTCATCTCGCCCGGAATGGGAGATCTTCTGTCAGGTTGTGGATAACTTTGGGGATATCGGCGTGTGCTGGCGGCTGGCCCGCGATCTGGCCGCGCGCAAGCCCGGAGGGGTGAGGCTCTGGGTGGATGACTGGGCGGTCCTGCAGCAGATCTGCCCGCCCGCAGCGGACGTCGATCCGCGGGCAGGTAGCGTGGTCGAAGGGGTGGAGGTGCGCGGTTGGGAGGAATCGTTCTCGCCCCTGGCGCCCGGCAGGATCGTGGTGGAGGCCTTCGCCTGCGAACTGCCGGCGTCCCAACTCGAGGTCATGGCTGCGCAGAGCAGTCCGCCGGTGTGGGTCAATCTCGAGTACCTCTCCGCCGAGGCTTGGGTCGTCGGGTGTCACGGCATGGCTTCGCCTCATCCGCGACTGCCGCTGGTGAAATACTTCTTCTTCCCGGGGTTCGATCCTCGCGTGGGGGGGCTGCTGCGCGAGCCCTGCTTGCTACAGCGCCGCGATGCGTTCGTGAAGGATCCAGCGGGCCGACTCGCCTGGCTGCGGGAGCGTGGTGTGGATATTGACCCGCAGACCCTGCGGGTGTCGCTCTTCGCCTACGAGCAGCCGGGCCTGGGGGAACTCATCAGCTGCTGGACCACCGGAGCGCGCCGCATCAGCTTGCTGGTGCCCGTCTCACGTGTTCTGGCGGATGTCGCTGCCGGGCTGGGCTGTCCCGCTCCAGAAGCAGGCGCGCATATCCGGCGCGGTAGTCTGGATGTCCATGTACTCCCCTTCACGGATCAGGATGGCTACGATCGGCTGCTCTGGGCGAGCGATCTCAACTTCGTGCGCGGCGAGGATTCCTTCGTGCGCGCGCAGTGGGCGGCTCGTCCCTTCGTCTGGCAGATCTACCCGCAGGCCGATGCCGTGCATCACGAGAAGCTCGATGCCTTCCTTGCGCTCCATCGGCCAGGTCTGCCTGCGGCAACCGCTGACGCACATGCTGCGTTCTGGCGCGCCTGGAACGCATGCCCGGGTGAAGGTATTCGCCCCGCACGCGCCTGGCCCGCATTTTCCGAGGCCCTCCCGGTGCTCGCCGAACACGCGCGGAGCTGGTGTGTCGCGCAGGCCGCCCTCCCCGACCTCGCAGACAACTTGACAAAATTCTGCTCCCACATCCGCCAAAGCCCGCGGTAGAATCGCGGGCTAAATTTTTCAAGCACATGCGGCCGCTCGCCGCAGCGATCAATTCGGGAAACAGCATGAAAACCGCTCAGGAACTCCGCTCGGGCAACGTCATCATGGTGGGCAGCGACCCGCTCGTGGTGCAGAAGGCCGAATACAACAAATCCGGCCGCAACGCTGCGGTCGTGAAGATGAAGCTCAAGAACCTGCTCACGGGCGCTCCGTCCGAGTCGGTGTACAAGGCGGACGACAAGTTCGAGGTCGTGGTGCTGGAGCGCAAGGAAGTCACCTACTCGTACTTCGCAGATCCGATGTACGTGTTCATGGACGCCGACTACGAGCAGTACGAGGTCGAAGCCGACAACATGACCGACGCCCTCAAGTACCTCGAGGACGGTCTGCAGTGCGAAGTCGTGTTCTACAACGGCAAGGCGATCTCGGTCGAACTCCCCAACAGTGTGGTACGCGAGGTCGTCTACACCGAGCCCGCCGTCAAGGGCGACACCTCGGGCAAGGTCATGAAGCCGGCCCGCATCTCCACCGGTTTCGAGCTGCCGGTGCCGGCCTTCGTAGAGATCGGCGACAAGATCGAGATCGACACCCGCACCGACGAGTACAAGAACCGCGTCAAGTAAGCGCGCCTTACGTCGATCGCTGCAATGGGCCCGCAAGGGCCCATTTGCTTTCTGGATGTTGCAGCGTGAAATCTGCGCATTGTTTTGCTGTCGGGATTCGGTAAGCTCACCCCATTCGCCGCTTCCTGCTCCGTCTGACAATGCTCATGAAACCGCTGTCCCTGCTCGTTCCCATTCTGTCGCTGGCGATTCTTGCAGCCTGTTCGGCCGAACCGCAACAGGCGCCTGCGCCCGTCAAGGAAGCCACGCCCGAGGCCCCTGCTGCGGAAGCGGCGCGGGAGGATGCGGCGGCGGCCCGCCAGAAGGCGGCGGATGCCGCTCGTGAGGCGCTGCAGAAGGCTGGCGAGGCTGCGCGCAAAGCTGGCGAGGCGGGTGCAGCCACCGTGCAGGCGGTCGTCGAGTCAGCCGAGGGGGCGATTCGTGACAGCGGACCTGCAGGTGAGGGCGAGTCCGCCACCGGTGCTCAGACGGTACGCGATGCGAAGGAGGCTGCCGAGCAGGCGGCTCACCGCATCGCAGAGGCTACGCGCGATGCTGCGCAGCGTCTGAGGGAAGTCGGCAAGGGGGCGATCGAGAGCGTACGTCCCAGGCCCGACGGGGAGTTGGGTGAACCGGCGCCGGTAGAGGAGCGTACCTTGCCGGAGGCAGAGGCCGAAAAGGGCAGTTCGGAGGAGTGATGTCCGCCGCGATGCGGCAAGTGGGGATGGCGGCAGCGCTCGGACGCGTGCTGGTCTTTCTCGCCCTGTTTTTTCCCTTGCCTGTCTGGGCGAGCGGCGATGCAGAAGCTGCTTCGCCGCTGGTGCTTCCACCGCCAGGAGAGCTTCAGGTTTTCGTTCGCGATGGCTGTCCGCATTGCGCCGACGCGAAGACTTATCTGGACGAACTCCAGCGCATCCGCCCCGATCTTCGCATCGTGTTACGCCAGGTCGATCGCGATCCCGCTGCGCGTGACGTCCTCGTCGCGATCAGTCAGGCCGTCGGTGCCTGGCCGCCCGGGGTGCCGACCTTCGTGTATGGCACGCAGGTACTGGTCGGATTCGACGACGCGGCGCACACGGGCTCGGAACTGGAGCGGCTGATCGAGGCCTTGCCGCCGCCACCGCGCGACCGGTTCGAATCTGCGCTGTTCGGCACCCTGAGCGTCAGCGAACTAGGACTGCCACTGTTCACGCTCGCGCTCGGCCTGCTCGATGGCTTCAATCCCTGTGCGATGTGGGTGCTGCTGTTCCTGCTCTCGCTGCTGGTACGGCTGAAGGACAGGCGGCGCATGGCCCTGGTGGCCGGCACCTTCGTGCTCGCGAGCGGTGCGGTGTATTACGCCTTCATGGCGGCGTGGCTCAATGTCTTCCTGTTCGTCGGCATGACCGACGCGCTGCGCATCGGCCTCGCAGCACTCGCCATGCTGATCGGTCTGGTCAACGTGAAGGATTTCTTTGCGTTTCGCCGTGGCGTCTCGCTGTCCATTCCCGAATCGGCCAAACCTGGCATCTATGCTCGGGTACGTGCCATCCTGAAAGCTAGATCACTGTCGGCCTCGCTGGTGGCCGTCGCCGTCCTTGCCGTGGGGGTGAACTTCGTCGAGCTGTTGTGTACTGCCGGCCTGCCAGCGATCTATACCGCGGTACTCACCCAGCATGCGCTCTCGCCGCAGGCGCATTACGGTTACCTCGCTCTCTACATCTTCGCCTACATTGCCGACGATGCGCTGATGGTGGGGACGGCGGTGCTGGCGCTTGGCAGTGGAAAGCTCACCGAGCGTGGCGGGCGCGTGCTCAAGCTGCTGTCGGGGGCGGTGATGCTCGCACTGGGCACCGTAATGCTGCTGCGACCGGCGTGGCTGATGTAGAGGATCAGGCGTGAAACGCTTTTCGTGTCATCGGGAGCTTTTCCTGCGCGCATGAGTCCGAGGCGGGTCCGCGCCTAAAATGGCGGCTTACATCCTCGTGTTCGAGTCCATGTCCAAGTCCGAAACCCGCTACACCCCGGTCGATGCCCCCGCCCCGATCGTCGACGCCATCCGCATCCGCGGTGCGCGCCAGAACAACCTGCGCAACCTGTCGCTCGACCTGCCGCTGAACCGCCTCACGGTGGTGACCGGCGTGTCCGGCTCGGGCAAGTCCTCGCTGGTGTTCGACACCCTGTACGCAGAGGGTCAGCGGCGCTACGTCGAGACCTTCTCGCCCTACGCGCGCCAGTTCCTCGACCGCATGGACAAGCCGCAGGTGGATCGCATCGAGGGCGTGCCGCCGGCGATCGCGATCGACCAGACAAACCCGGTGCGCACCTCACGCTCGACGGTGGGCACGATGACCGAGCTCGCCGACCACTTCAAACTGTTGTATGCGCGCGCCGCGCACCTGCATTGCCGTTGCTGCGGCAAGCCGGTACGCCGCGATTCAGCGGTCAGCATCGCCGCCGATCTGCGCGCGCGCGCTCAGGCGGGAGGCGACCCGCGCCTGGTGGTGTGCTTTCCGGTGCCGGTGCCGTCCAACTTCAGCGAAGCGGAAGTGACCGGGCTGCTCAACGCCCAGGGCTACACCCGCATCCAGGAACGCATTGCCGGTGCCGGCGCCGAGGGACAGGACGTGCTGCAGGTGGTGCAGGATCGCTTCCGCGCGTCGAACGCCGAGGACGCGCGCCTGGCCGAGGCGCTGGAGACGGCACTGCATCGCGGCTACGGGCGCGTGTCCGTCTATGCGTCGGGCGAGGGTGTGAAGTCGGAGTCCAAGGATCGGACGCCGGGCGAGGCGGTGTGGCGCTACTCGTCTGGCCTGCACTGCGCGGACTGCGACATCCACTACTCGGACGCCACCCCCGGCCTGTTCTCCTTCAATTCGCCGATCGGCGCCTGCGAGACCTGCCGCGGCTTCGGCCGAGTGATCGGAGTCGATTTCGGGCTGGTGGTGCCGGACGAGTCGAAGACGCTTGCCGAAGGCGCGGTGAAGCCGTGGCAGACCGAGAGCTACCGCGAGTGCCAGGCCGATCTCGAGAAGATGGCAAAGAAATATGGCGTGGCGATGGACATCCCGGTGCGCGACCTGCCGCCCGAGCATCGCCAGTGGCTGTTCGAGGGCGACCCGAAGTGGAAGAACTGGGACAGCTCGTGGCCGCGCTACTGGTACGGCGTGCGCCACTTCTTCGACTGGCTGGAGACCAAGGCCTACAAGATGCACATCCGCGTGCTGCTGTCGCGCTACCGCAGCTACACGGAATGCCCGGCCTGCCACGGGGCGCGGCTGAAGCCGGATGCGCTGCTGTGGCGGCTGCCGGTGGGGGACAAAGGTGTCGCGATTCACGAACTGATGGCCCTGCCGGTCGATCGCATCCGCGAGGCCATCGCCGCGCTCGCACTGCCGGGCGTGCCCGACGAAGCCACCGAGCTGGTGCTGGGCGAGATCCGCAGCCGGCTCAACTACCTCGCCGACGTCGGCCTCGGTTACCTGACGCTGGACCGCCAGTCGCGCACCTTGTCGGGCGGCGAGGTGCAGCGCATCAACCTGACCACCGCGCTCGGCACCTCGCTGGTCAATACCCTGTTCGTGCTCGACGAGCCTTCGATCGGCCTGCACCCGCGCGACATCGGCCGCATCCTCGGCGTGATGACACGGCTGCGCGATGCCGGCAACACGCTGGTGGTGGTGGAGCACGACCCGCAGGTGATGGTCGCCGCTGACGAACTGCTCGAGATTGGCCCCGGCCCGGGAGAGCGTGGCGGCAACATCGTCGCGCGCGGCACGCCGGCCGAGATCGCCGCCAACCCGGACTCGGTGACCGGCCCCTGGCTGGCGGGCAGGAAGCGCATCGACGTCGATCGTCCGCCGCGGCCGGTCGATGACGCCACGCCGCGCATGACTCTGGTCGGCGCGCGCCAGCACAACCTGCGCGACCTGACCGTCGGCTTCCCGCTGCAGCGCCTGACCTGCCTGACCGGCGTGTCCGGTTCGGGCAAATCGACCTTGATCCAGGACGTGCTGTTCCCGGCGCTGGCCAAGCATTTCGGCGAGGCATCCGAATCAGCGGGCGATTTCGACCGCCTCGAAGGTGTGGATAAGTTGCGCGGCGTGGTCATGGTCGACCAGTCGCCGATCGGCAAGAGCTCGCGTTCCAACCCCGTCAGCTACGTGGGCGCCTGGGACCCGATCCGCAACCTGTTCGCCGCCCTGCCGGAGGCGAAGCAGCGCGGTTACTCCCCCGGTACTTTCAGCTTCAACGCCGGTCACGGCCGCTGTCCGACCTGCACCGGCTCGGGCTTCGAACATGTCGAGATGCAGTTCCTGTCCGACGTCTGGCTACGCTGTCCGGACTGTGACGGCAAGCGCTACCGGCCGGAAGTGCTTGAACTTCAATGGAATGGGCGTTCTGTCGCGGATATTCTGGAACTGACGGTGCATGAGGCGCTGGACGTGTTCCGCGAACACCCGAAGGTGCTCGCCGCCCTGGCGCCGCTGGCGGATGTCGGTCTCGACTACCTGCGCCTCGGCCAGCCCGTGCCGACGCTGTCGGGTGGCGAAGCGCAGCGTCTGAAGCTCGCCGGCCATCTCGCCGAGGCAGCACAGAGAAGGCCTGTCCGCAAAGCCAGGGCTGTGGATAACTTTGTTGGCAAATCTGTTGGCAACGCCGAAAACGCGCCCGAGCCCGGGCTGCTGTTCCTGTTCGACGAACCCACCACCGGCCTGCACTTCGAGGACGTCGCCAAGCTGCTGGGGGCCTTCGACAAGCTGCTGCAGGCCGGCCATTCGCTGATTGTCATTGAACACAACCTCGACGTCATCGCCGCATCCGACTGGATCATCGACCTCGGCCCGGAAGGGGGTGAAGGCGGCGGCGCGGTGGTGGTCGAGGGGACGCCGGAAGTCGTGCGCGGGCATGAAAGCTCGCATACCGGCAGGGCATTGCGGGACTACGCGGCGGAACTGGAGAAGACGCGCACGGCGCCGCGGGTCGCCGCCGAGCCGCGGGTGGAATATCGCCCGGTTGCTGCGCCGGCGATAGAGATCCGCCACGCCCGCGAGCACAACCTGAAGAACGTCAGTCTGCAGATTCCGCGCGACCAGTTCACCGTGATCACCGGCCTGTCCGGCTCGGGCAAGTCCACGCTGGCCTTCGACATCGTGTTCGGCGAGGGGCAGCGCCGTTACCTGGAGTCGCTCAACGCCTACGCGCGCCAGTTCGTCCAGCCTGCCAGCCGACCCGACGTCGACGGCCTGTTCGGCATCCCGCCGACGGTGGCGATCGAGCAGCGCACCAGTCGCGGCGGGCGCAAGAGCACGGTGGCGACGCTGACCGAGATCCACCCCTTCCTGCGCCTGATGTACGTGAAGCTGGGCACGCAGTTCTGCCCCGACTGCGACGTGCCGGTGACGCCGCAGAGCTTCGAGGCCATCGTCGCCCAGGTCCAGCGCGAGCTGCGTGGCGCGTCCATCGAAGTGCTGGCGCCGCTGGTGGTCAACCGCAAGGGCCTGTACACCGACCTCGCCAAGTGGGCGCGCGGCAAGGGCCACGCGCAGCTGCGCGTCGATGGCGAATACCTGCCCACCGCCAAGTGGCCGCGGCTGGACCGCTACAAGGAGCACAACATCGAGCTGCCCACCGGCATGGTGGTGGTGCAGCCGGAGAACGAGGCCACGCTGCGCGAGTTCGTGCGCCAGGCGCTGGACATCGGCAAGGGCGTGATCAAGGTGCTCGAGATCGGCAAGCTCGGCGCGGTGCCGGTCACCTTCTCCACGCTGCGCGCCTGCCCCAACTGCGGCACCGGCTTCCCCGAACCCGATCCGCGCCTGTTCTCGTACAACGCCAAGCATGGCTGGTGCCCGAAGTGCTACGGCACCGGGCTGAAGACGGCGGCGCGCATCGAGGACCCCGACGCGCTCGACCTCGGCGATGCGGAAGAGGTCATCGTCAGCGACGAGCCCTGCCCCGCCTGCGACGGCGCGCGCCTCAATCCGGTGGCGCGCGCGGTGCGCTTCCGCGACCTCGGCCTGCACCAGCTCGCGGCCCAACCCGTGGACAAGGCTGCCGGCTTCTTCGCCGATCTGGCATTGAACGAGCGTGAAACCGACATCGCGCGCGACCTCGTCAGCGAGATCCGCGGGCGGCTGGCCTTCCTGCAGCACGTCGGCCTCGGCTACCTGGCGCTGGACCGCGCCGCGCCTACGCTGTCCGGGGGAGAGGCGCAGCGCATCCGCCTGGCGGCGCAGCTCGGCTCCAACCTGCGCGGCGTGTGCTACATCCTCGACGAGCCGACGATCGGCCTGCACCCGCGCGACAACCGCCTGCTGCTCGACACCCTGGAAGCGCTGCGCGACCGCGGCAATACGCTGCTGGTCGTGGAGCACGACGAGGACACCATCCGCCGCGCCGACCATGTCATCGACCTCGGCCCCGGCGCCGGCGTGCGCGGCGGCCGGGTGGTGGCCGAAGGCCGCATCGACGACCTGCTCGCCGCGCCCGAATCCGCCACCGGCGAATGCTTCCGTCACCCGCTGCAGCATCCGCTGCGACCGCGCCGCGCGGTGGCGGACGAGCACTCCGCGATCCGCATCGAAGGTGCCAACCTGCACAACCTGCGCGATATTTCGGTGCGCATCCCGCTCGCGCGCCTCATCGTGGTGACGGGCGTGTCCGGCTCGGGCAAGTCCAGTCTGGCGCGCGACGTCATCCACGCCAACCTGCGCGCCCGCCTCGGCGACCCCGAGGCCACCCGCGCCCGCCGCCGCGGCCAGGCGCAGCCGGAGGAGGTCGACCAGGCGCTGGTCGGCTGCAAGGGTATCCACGGCTGGCAGCAGGTCGGCCGCGTGCTGGAAGTCGACCAGACTCCGATCGGCAAGACGCCGCGCTCCTGCCCGGCGACCTACGTCGGCTTCTGGGATGCGATCCGCAAGCTCTTCGCCGACACTTTCGACGCCCGCACCCGCGGCTGGAACGCCTCGCGCTTCTCCTTCAACACCGGCGCCGGGCGTTGCCCGGTGTGCGATGGGGCCGGCCAGACCACCGTCGAGATGAGCTTCCTGCCCGACGTGAAGACGCCCTGCGAGGGCTGCGGCGGCGCGCGCTTCAATCCCGAGACGCTGTCAGTGCGCTGGAAGGACAGGACGGTGGCCGAGGTGCTGGCGATGCCGGTGGACGAGGCGGTGGATTTCTTCTCCGCCCATCCGGCGATCGCGCATCCGCTGCAGTTGCTGCAGGACGTCGGCCTCGGCTATCTGACCCTGGGCCAGCCCAGCCCGACGCTGTCGGGCGGCGAGGCGCAGCGCATCAAGCTCGTCACCGAACTCGCCAAGGTGCGCCGCCGCCCGGGCGACGCCGAGGACACTGGTGGCGTGCCGCTGCCGGCCGACAAGCACAGCCTGTACGTGCTTGACGAGCCTACCGTGGGCCTGCACATGGCTGACGTGGACAAGCTGATCCGCGTGCTGCACCGCCTGACCGACGCCGGCCACACCGTGCTGGTGATCGAGCACGATCTCGACGTGATGGCCGAGGCCGATTGGCTGATCGACCTAGGCCCGGAAGGCGGTGACGGTGGCGGCCGCGTGGTGGCCGAGGGCCCGCCGGAGGTGGCGATGGCAACGCCGGAATCGCATACCGGATGCCATCTGCGCGAGTTCCTGGCCCAGCGCAAGGCCGGATGATGCAGTGCAGCGGAACCATGGCATGATGTCCTGGTCATGGTTCGTCATGGGCGCCGCTTCTTCCGTGGGAGCGGGCTTGGCCGCCGAACCGGTATCGATGAAGGGAAGAAAGCAATGAACACACGCAAGATCCGCATCTGGGACCTGCCCACCCGACTATTCCACTGGCTGCTGGTCGTGCTCGTGGTCGCCGCCTACGTCACCGGCCAGATGGGTGGCAGCATGATCGAATGGCATGGGCGCGCTGGCGTGGCGATCACCGGCCTGCTCGCCTTCCGCATCGTGTGGGGCATCGTTGGCTCCACCTACGCGCGCTTTGCGGATTTCGTGCCCACGCCCGGCCGCATCGGCAGTTACCTGCGCGGCCAGTGGAACCGGCCCGGCCATAATCCGCTCGGCGCGCTGTCGGTGTTTGCGCTGCTTGCGATCATGATCTTCCAGGCGGTTACCGGCCTGTTCTCGAACGACGAGATCGCCTTCTCCGGCCCGCTGCGCGACCTGGTGAGTTCCGCGACCAGCGACCAGCTCTCGGGTCTGCACAGGCAGAACTACTGGGTGATCATCTTCTTCGTCGCGCTGCATGTCGGCGCGGTGATGTTCTACGCGCTGGTGAAGAAGGACGACCTCGTCAAGCCGATGATCACGGGCGTGAAGGAAGTCGCCGATCCGGCGCACGAGCCCGCCCGTGGCGGTGGCACGGTGGCCTTCATTGTCGCCCTCGCGCTCACCGCGGCGGTGCTTTACTTCGCCACCGGCAGCTTCATCGAGCCGCCGCCCCCGCCGCCGCCCGCGGCGTGGTAAGGATGCGAGGCGGGCCTGCCAGCAAGCTGCCCGACCGCTGCGGTCAACGAAAAAGCCACCCCTGACGCGGGGTGGCTTTTTCGTGTGCGCCGACGAGGCTCGTGCCCGCGTCGGCGTGTGCAGGATCACTCCATGCGGTACTTGTCGTGACAGGCCTTGCAGCTGCTGCCGGTGTCGGCGAAAGCCTTCTGCACCGCGGCCTTGTCGCCGCTGGCTGCGGCCGTCGCGAGCGCGGCGGCGTTGGTGTTGAACTCGGTGGCGATCTTGCCGACGTCCTGCATGTTCTCGAAGAATTCGGGCTTGACGCGGGTCTTCACGTTACCGATGTCCTTTTCGGTGCCCGGGCCGTACAGCGCACCCATGCCCGAACCGGCGATGCCGGCGATGGCCGCGGCTGCGGCTTGAACCTGCTGGGCATTGTATTCGCCCTCGAGATTGGCCTTGATCTTGCCCATGTTCCAGCTCATGAAGCTATAGCCGGCCTGACGGTACTTGATCTGGTCCTCAGGTTTGACCTGGGCCGAAGCGGCGGTCGCGAGGGACAGGGAGATGATGCCGAGAGCGATTGCTTTTTTCATGTGGAACCTCCAGGTTCGTTGCTGGAGAAGTCTTCAGTGGTGCCGCGATATGCCGCCCGAACGTGCGTTCGCGCTGCAAGGGATGCCTCTGGTCCGGGGCTGTACTGCATACGTATGGCTCATATCACGAGAACCTTATATCAAAATTCATTGATGTGGGTCATGCTTACTCGCCAGAATATTGCTTTTTCGGCCTAAAGCATCCTGCATTTCGGTCGTTGAAGCGGATGTTGATCGATCAGGAAAGGTAAGGTTCCCAAATGAACGTCGGACAGCAAAACTCGACAAAGCGTGTCTCCTCGACGCCGATCTGGCTTCGGCTCACCGGAGTCATCTGGCTGATGATGGTGCTCGCCTTCGGCAGCATGATCGCCTGGGAAACGAAGGTGAACCGCGAGACGGCGATCGATCAGGCGAAGGACTTCGCTGCGGCGATCAACGAGATGACCATGGCCGGGCTGACCGGAATGATGATCACCGGCACCGTAGGGCAGCGCGACGTCTTCCTTGACCAGATCAAGGAGCTCTCGGTGGTGCGCGATCTGACCGTGTTGCGTGGGGAGGCCGTGAGCAAGGTGTATGGCGACGGGGGCGGCGGCGCGGTAGCGGTCGATGCCGACGAGCGCTCCGCCCTGAGCGAAGGCCGCAGTACCTTGCGTGTAGAACACAGCGCCGAGCATGGCGAGCATCTGCGCGTCGTCATTCCCTCGCTTGCATCGAAGAACTGGCTGGGCAAGGACTGTATCCTCTGTCACCAGACCAGCGAAGGAACCCCTCTGGGTGCGGTGTCGATGCGGATCTCGCTCGACAAGGCGAATGCGGCGGTGACGGAGTTCCGCAACGAAAGCATCGCATTTGCGCTCCTGGTGTCGATACCGCTGATCGGTTTCGTCTACTTCTTCATCAGCCGCTTCGTTACCCGCCCGCTCGACCAGCTCAATGCCGGGATGGCCGAGATTGCCGCGGGCGGCGGCGACCTGACGCGCCGGTTGCCGGTGCGCGCTGGTGATGAGATCGGGCGTGCCGCGAGCTCCTTCAACCAGATGCTCTCGACCCTGGGCGGGCTCGTGCGCCAGGTTGGGGATTCGGCGACCTCGGTGACGCAGGCTGCGCATGGTCTGGCCAAGGATGCGGAAAGGGTTGCGGAGAGCTCGCACCGGCAGAATGAAAGCTCGGTCACGGCTGCAAATGCGGTCGATGCGATGGTGGAGAGCATCTCCGACATCGCCACGCGTACCGCAGGCGTTCGGGAACGCTCGCATGACAGCCTGCGGCGCTCCCAGGAGGGCACGCAGAGTCTCGCCCGCCTGGTTGGCGAGGTCGGGGGAGTCGAGACAGCGGTGCGACAGATGGCCGACGCGGTGTCGGCGTTCGTGGCATCTGCCCAGGCCATCACACGCATGACCGGTGAGGTGCGCGAGATTGCCGAGCAGACCAACCTGCTCGCGCTCAATGCCGCGATCGAGGCAGCGCGTGCCGGCGAGCAGGGGCGGGGTTTCGCGGTCGTCGCGGACGAAGTACGCAAGCTGGCGGAGAAGTCGGCCAAATCGGCCGGCGAGATCGACACCATCACGCGCGAGGTCACCAGCCGTTCTGATTCCGTGCAGTCGGCAATCGACCGCGGCCTGGATCACCTTGCCTCCAGCCGCGAGATGGCCGACGCGGTGCAGCAGGTGCTGGCAGCAGCCAACTCGCTGGTGGTGGAGGTTGGCGAGGGCTTGGACCGTATTGCCGACGCAACCGGAGAGCAGCGCAATGCGAGCGAGTCCGTCACGCATAGCATTGGCGAGATCGCAGGCATGGCGCAGAACAACAACCAGGCGCTGGAGCAAACGGTCGCTTCGGCGCGCGAACTCGGCGAACTCGCCTCTCGGCTGCAGGAGTCGGTTGCGCGTTTCCGCTTCTGAACGTGCCTGCGTCGCCGACCAGACTTGGCGGCGGCGCAGGCTTTCCTGCTGCTGTCCGTCGGCTTACTCGATGCGGACAGGTACGAAGATGCGGGCGTTTCCACGCTGGATCAGCACCGCGAAGCGATTACCCGCCCCCTCGAGCAGGGCGCGCAGTTCAGTGACGTTCTTCACCTGCTGGTTGTTCACCGCAAGGATCACGTCGCCTCGCTGCAGCCCGGCCCGGGCGGAAGGGCCGTCGACACTCTCGATGATCACGCCGCCGCGCAGGCTCAGTTCCGCTGCTTCCTGGGCGGTCAGGGTGCGCGCGCTGAGTCCGAGTCGTTCGTTCAGACGCTCGACCTGGCTGGGTGTCGCCTCGCCCGCGCTGGCAAGCGTCTCGGTTTTCATCTCGTCCAGCGTCGCGGTGATGCTGCGACTGCGGCCGTCGCGCCAGACTTCCATCTTCACCCGGGTGCCGGGCCGCTTTTCACCGATCACCCGCGGCAATTCCGCTGAATCGTTGATGCGGCGACCATCCACGCTCAGCACGACGTCGCCCGCCTGCAGGCCCGCCTTCTCGGCCGCGCTGTCCGGCTCCACGCTGGCGACCAGCGCGCCGTAGGCCTCCGCGAGTCCGAAAGACTGCGCGAGATCCTTGTCGACGCCCTGGATGGCGATGCCCAGACGCCCTCGTTGTACGCGGCCATGCTCCACGAGCTGGTCCTTGATGTTCATCGCGACGTCGATCGGGATCGCGAACGAGATGCCCATGAAGCCGCCCGAGCGTGAGTAGATCTGCGAGTTGATGCCGATCACCTCGCCCGCGAGGTTGAACAGCGGCCCGCCCGAGTTGCCCGGGTTGATCGCGACGTCGGTCTGGATGAAGGGCACATAGGTTTCGTCCGGCAACCTGCGTGCCTTGGCCGAGATGATGCCCGCAGTCACCGTGTTCTCGAAACCGAAGGGCGAGCCCATGGCCACCACCCATTCGCCCACACGAGCGTCGTCGGCGTTGCCGATTCTCACAGCCGGGAGATCCTTGGCGTCGATCTTGAGCAGGGCGACGTCTGTGCGCCGATCGACGCCGACGACCGAGGCCTTGAACTCGCGCTTGTCGATCAGCGTGACCGTGACCTCCGAGAGCGCGGGATCCGTGTTCTCGTCCGTGACGACGTGGGCGTTGGTCAGCACGTAGCCATCCCGGCTGACGATGAAGCCCGAGCCGATGCCCTGGCGCGCACGCGGACCCATGCCGGGCTGGCCGGGGAAGCCGGGCATGGGTACACCGAAGCGGCGCAGGAAATCGTAGAAGGGATCGTTGGCCATGGGGTTTTCACCCATCGTGCCCTGCGTACTGCGCTGCACCACGCGGATGTTGACCACGGCAGGACCGACCTGCTCGACCAGGTCGCCGAAATCCGGCAACCCGTAGCGGTTCGGGCTCACCATGGAGGCGGCCGGCGCCGCCTGGGCATGTGCGTGGGGGATGAGGGCGGTGCCGGGCAGGGCGGCAGCGATCGAAAGGGCGAGAGTTGTGGTGAGGATGTGTTTGCGCATGATCGAGTCCGTACTGAATTCCAGGTTCGACGACGGGAGGTGGACGTCGAAGTGCGTCCGGTGTTCCCCGAGTCGCATTCGCTTGCAGATCCCGCGTGCGGTGGAGCGTATTGGGCGGCCTGGAGGCCTGCGCTAGAAGGTCGTCTCCAGGCTCAGGTAGATGTGTGGCGAGCTCTCGTTCGGTGTGCGAGCGCGATACTGTGACGTCGCCTGTAGCGGCTTGTGTGCAAGTTCCTGGTGGCGGCCGAGCAGGTTGGTTGCGGTCACGCGCGCCTGAACCGGCTGGCTTCCGAGCCGGAAGCTGCGGCCCATGCTCCAGTCGAGGGTGGTGTAGGCCGGAACGCTGTAACGCAGTCCGGGAACGTGATTCGTCCCGGCCTCGAGCGGCCCCATGCGCATCACACTCAGCATGGAGTGCCACGCGCCCAGTTGCTGCAGCCAGCTCAGGGTGGCGGTATGCGGCGCGATGCTGCCACGCACCACGGGGTCGTCAGCGCGGCGGTCGATGACGCTATGGGTGAATAAAAGGGTTGTGCCGGCGCTCGGCTTGAAGCTGAGTTGGTATTCGATCCCCGTCAGACGGATCCTGCCCGGCATGTTGGTCCACTGCGTTGAACCCATCACCGGATCCAGGGGCAAGGTTGGGGCGACCGGGGTGCGGTGGATGTAGTCCCGGATGCGCTCGTCAAAGATGCGCGCGTCGAGCAGGCCGCCGAACGGGAAGGCGCCCAGGTAGCCGAGCTCCCAGGTGTCGATGCGGGCTGGCCCGAGTCCGGGGTTGGGGGTATGGCGCTGGTTGACCGCACCAAGCCCCGCGGCGCTGACGACCACGTTGACCCAGCGCTCGTGCAGCGTGGGCTGGCGCCATGCACGCGCATGGCCGAGGCGCCAGGTGCTCGAGGCGTCAGGCTGCCAGTTCAGGAAGACGCGCGGCGGCAAGCGTACACCGTCGCCTTCGATGTGTTCGGCCATGGCGCCGATGTTCCACAGCCATTCGGATGCCATGCGCCATTCGCCGTTGCCGAACAGGCGCCACTCCTGCCGCGTGGGTTTGCGACCGTCGCTGAACAGGAAGTCCGACTGGATCCGGTCGTAGCGCCAGCCCGCACCCCACAGCAGGCGCAGCCCTGCCGTGGGTTCGAAGCGATGCTGGAATTCGATGTCATCGCGCTGGCTGCTGCGGTTGTTGTTGACATCGCCATAGGTATCCGGGAGCAGGCCGCACAGAGCGCCGCAGTTCGCAAGCGAACGCACCTGCCAGGCATCCCGGGTGCGCTCGCTGTTGTGATACCACGACAGCAGCCACTCTTCCTCGGCCGAGGGCGCATGGCGCCATTTGGCGTGCAGCGAGTAGTCGCGCTGCCGGAGGTTGCGCTCGCCGCTGCCGTCGAACAGTGTGCCGGTGTAGCCGACGCCGAGCTTGCCATCACTGTAGGCTGCGGAGAACTCAAGCGCATTTGCCGGATCGATCTGAAGGTCGCCGCGCAAGCCGAGGACGCGCAGGCGCTGGTCGTCGCGCAGACCAGACCAGCCGTCGTCGCGTGATTCCTGAGCGGTGATGCGCAGCCCCAGCGGCCCATCGTGCATGACTGCACGGCCAGTCACATCGGCGATGCCATGACCGCCGAGGCGCACGCCGACCGAACTGCCAGTTTCGGCTGCGGTGTGCCGGGTGAGGATGTTCACCACGCCGAGAAAGGCGTTGGATCCGTAGCTGGCGGAGTTCGAGCCGCGCACGATCTCGATGCGCTCGATATCCTGCAGCGCCAGCGGAATGGCGCTCCAGTTCGCGCCGCCGGAATAGTGAGGAGAGTAAATGGAGCGGCCATCGACCAGCACCTGCATCTGGTTGGGGTATTCCGCCCCGAGCCCGTGATAGGTGACCCACTGCTGGTTGCCGCGCTCCTGGGCGACCTGCATGCCGGGCACGAGCCGGAACAGCCGGGTCAGGTCGCGGTACCCGGTGGCTGCGATGAACTCGGCATCGAGTACGGTCATGGCCGCCGGGGTGTCGGACAGGGGCTGGGGCAGGCGCGATGCGCTCAGAACGACCGGCAGCGGCTGGAAGAAGCTCTCTTCCGCCTGCACCGACAGCCCGATGCCCAGGGTCATCAGGGCGATGATTGACGAGGGGAGTCGGGTGGCATGAAACGGCATCGGCGCGGGAAGCAGCGTGGGCACGGAGTGCGCAGTATACCCATCCTCAGCGGGGGCTGGCTGAGCACCTGTCGCGCCTTACGGGGTAACATTCGCCATCGCCTGCATCGGTTGCCCGGACTGGATTGTCCGCCCACCTCATGACCCTCACCGACTTACGCTATCTCGTCGCACTCGCCCATGAGCGCCATTTCGGCCGCGCAGCCGAGAAATGCCACGTCTCCCAGCCAACGCTGTCGGTCGCGGTGAAAAAGGTCGAGGAAGAACTCGGCATCCAGCTCTTCGAGCGCAGCGCCGCCGAAGTCAAGATCACCGAGACCGGCCGAAAGATCGTCACGCAGGCGGAAAAGGTGCTGATGGAAGCGAGCCAGATCGCGGAGATCGCCGCGGCCGGCAAGGATCCGCTCTCCGGGCCGCTGCGCGTTGGCGTGATCTACACGATCGGCCCCTACCTGCTGCCGAGGCTGATCCCGCGCGTGCACCAACTCGCGCCCAAGATGCCCCTGATCATCCAGGAGAACTTCACTGCGCGCCTGTCCGAGGCGCTCAAGCGTGGTGAGCTCGATGTGATCATCCTCAGCCTGCCCTACGAAGAGCCGGGCATCGTGGCCCAGCCGGTCTATGACGAGCCGTTCCGTGTGCTGCTGCCAGCGGAACACCCTTGGACGGCGGAGAAATCCAT
Source organism: Thauera sp. ZXT1-4 (assembly GCF_052598215.2). Taxonomy (NCBI): domain Bacteria; kingdom Pseudomonadati; phylum Pseudomonadota; class Betaproteobacteria; order Rhodocyclales; family Zoogloeaceae; genus Thauera; species Thauera sp. ZXT1-4. The sequence goes on from NZ_JBQWSN020000020.1 coordinate 23,580, forward strand.
CTCGGCCGAGCACCTGGCCGACGATCAGCTACTGCTTCTCGGTGCAGGCAACTGTTTCCGTGAGCAGGTGCTCGAGGTGTGCCCGAGCTGCCGCAACATCGGTGGCCTGCAACGTACGCTGGAGGGCAGTTCGCTGGAAACCATCCGGCACATGGTCGCCACCGGCCTAGGTGTCACCGTGCTGCCGAGCTCCGCAGCCGATGATGCATCGACGCAGAACCCGCTCGTGTCCGTGCGCCCCTTCTCCGATCCGCAGCCTTCGCGCCGGGTCGCGCTGGCGTGGCGGGTGACCTATCCCCGAAGCGGTGCGATCGATGTGTTGCGCACTGCGATCCTGGACAGCGGTCTGCCCGGCGTGAAGCCGGTCGGCCGGAAACCGTCGTGATAGCCCTTCTGGATGAAGGGGATCTCCATGATCAATTGGATCAATCGGCAGGATTGGCTTAGCATCTGAATGTACGCGGCACCGAAGGGTGCCCCCCATGAACAACGCATCGAAAGGAGAGTCGGCATGGATATCGATATCGGCATCAACAAGAAGGATCGCGCGAAGATCGCGGAAGGCCTGTCCCGTCTGCTGGCCGACAGCTACACGCTGTACCTGACCACGCACAATTTCCACTGGAACGTGACCGGGCCGATGTTCAATGCCCTGCACACGATGTTCGAAACGCAGTACAACGAACTCGCGCTGGCGGTGGACGAGATCGCCGAGCGCATCCGCGCACTGGGCTTCCCGGCCCCCGGTACCTACAAGGAGTTTCAGAAGCTCACCAGCATGAGCGAGCCCGAAGGTGTTCCGAGCGCGCAGGAAATGATCCGCCTGCTGGTGCAGGGCCAGGAAGCGGTGATCAAGACCGCACGCAGCATTGCCCCGATCGCCGACAAGGCGAGCGACGAGCCCACGCTCGACCTGCTGACCCAGCGCATGCAGGTGCATGAGAAGACCGCCTGGATGCTGCGCAGCCTGCTCGAAGGCTGATTCGCCGGTAGATGGTGATCAAATGAGAAACGGGCCCTCGGGCCCGTTTCTCATTTGCGGCGTTCATTGTGCCAGGTCCAATCCTGCTGGATCAGCCCGCCTTCTTGCGGGTTGACGCTCGCTTGGGCGCGGGTGCCTCGTCGGATTCGTTCTCTGCCGCAGCCTTGGCACCTGCCTTGGGCGCCTTCGGTGCCTTGGCCTCGAATTCGAAGCCGACCTTGCCGTCCTTGCCGCGCACCAGAAAGGCGGAGAACTTGCGCCGCGTGCGTGCCGATACGAAGCCCTTGAGCAGGTCGGTCCTGCCTTCGGTCAGCAGCTTCGCCATCTGCTCGCGCTCGATCGGCTGCTGCAGGATGATCTTGCCGGAGCGGAAATCGCAGCTCTTGCCCGGCCCGACCGACTTCTCGCACACGTAGGCCATGCCGTGCTCGAACACGCGGCTGGCGCATTTCGGGCAGGCGCCGATGCTTTCCTGCGCGGAGAAATCCACCGCCTCGGCTTCTTCGCCTTCCTTGGGCTGGCCGAAGTCGAAGGTGGGCTGCTTGTCCTCGTTCAACACGATGTCGGCGTTGAACAGTCGCCCCATCTTGTTACGGAAGCCGAGCAGCGGGCCGACCTTGCCCGCGCGCAGCAGGGTCTCGATCTCGTCGTATTCGAACTGGCGGCCGGCGACGATCTTCCAGGTGCTCCAGTCGCAGCTCTGGCAGGCGAACTTCTTGTAGTTCTCCTTCACCACGCCGCCGCACTTCGGGCAGGGCGTCTGCAGCGTGACGAACTCGCCGGGCACGGTGTCGGATTCAAAACGCTTGGCGCGCTCGACCACCTCGCGCGTCATCTCGGCGATCTCGTTCATGAAGGCTTCGCGGCTGAGCTTGCCGTGCTCCATCTGCGTGAGCTTGTATTCCCAGCCGCCGGTCAGTTCCGGCGAGGTCAGCGCAGTGACGCCAAGGCCCTTCAACAGCGTGATCAACGAGAAGGCCTTGGCGCTCGGGATCAGCTCGCGGCCTTCGCGGTGGATGTACTGCTCGCTGATCAGGCCTTCGATGATCTGCGCGCGTGTGGCGGGGGTGCCGAGACCGCGCTCGGCCATCGCCGCGCGCAACTCCTCATCGTCCACCATCTTGCCCGCGCCTTCCATTGCGGAGAGCAGTGTGGCTTCGTTGAAGCGCGCCGGCGGCTTGGTCTGCAGCGACTTGACCACGATGTCCTCGGTGGACACGGTCTCGCCCTGCTTCACCGCGACCAGCTGCGGGGCGCTGCTTTCCTTGGTGTCTTTCTCGTCGTTGGCGGCTTCCTTGCCATACACCGCCAGCCAGCCCGGATTGACCAGCACCTTGCCCTCGGTCTTGAAGGCCTCGCCCTCGACGCGGGTGATGCGGGTGGTGATCTGATACTCGGCCGCCGGGTAGAACACCGCCAGGAAGCGCTTGGTGACGAGGTCGTAGATCTTGTGCTCGGCGTCCGACAGGCTCTTCGGCAGCGCCCCGGTGGGGATGATGGCAAAGTGGTCGGAGATCTTGGCGTTGTTGAAGATGCGCTTGTTGGGCTTCACCCAGCCCTGCTTGGCGATCTCGTTGGCGAAGGGCGCGTACTGGTCGGGCAGCGTGCGCATGACCTCGCTCACGGTGGCGAGGTAGTCCTCGGGCAGTGCGCGTGCGTCGGTACGCGGGTAGGTCAGCACCTTGTGCTTCTCGTACAGCGCCTGGGCGAGTTGCAGCGTCACCCGGGCGGAGAAGCCGAAGCGGCCGTTGGCCTCGCGCTGCAGGCTGGTGAGATCGAACAGCAGCGGCGACAACTGGGTGGAGGGCTTGGCCTCTTCACTGACCACGCCCGGCTTGCCTGCGCACTTGCTGCGGATGGCCTCGGCCTGGGCCTTGTCCCACAGGCGGAAGGCGGTGGCGTGTTCGTCGCCCTCGGGCTTCCTGAACTTCTCGTCGAACCAGCGCCCCGGGTACTCGCCGGCGGCGCAGCCAAAGCGTGCTTCGAGTTCCCAGTAGTCCCGCGACTTGAACTTGCGGATCTTGTCCTCGCGCTCCACGACCATCGCCAGCGTCGGTGTCTGCACGCGGCCTACCGTGGTGAGGTGGAAGCCCCCGGTCTTGGAGTTGAACGCGGTCATCGCGCGCGTGCCGTTGATGCCGATCAGCCAGTCGGATTCGGCACGACAGATCGCCGCGTTGCGCAGGCCCTCGACCTCCTGCGCGGCGCGCAGGTGGGCGAAGCCGTCGCGGATCGACTGCGCGGTCATCGACTGCAGCCACAGGCGCTGCATCGGCTTCTTGCTGCCGGCGTGCTGGGCGATGAAGTTGAAGATCAGCTCGCCCTCGCGGCCCGCGTCGCAGGCGTTGATGAGGCCGGTGACATCCTTGCGCTTGATCAGCCGGGTGAGCAGCTTCAAGCGGTCCTCGGTCTTCTCGATCGGCTTGACCGCGAAGTGGGGCGGGATGACCGGCAGGTGGGCGAAGGTCCACTTTCCGCGCTTGACCTCGAACTCCTCGGGCACGGTGAGCTCGAGAAGGTGACCGACGGCCGACGACAGTACGTAGTCGTCGGACTCGAAGTAGTCCTTCTCCTTGGTGAAGCCGCCCAGCGCACGGGCGATATCCTGCGCGACGGAAGGCTTTTCCGCGATGATCAGTTGCTTGCTCATGCTCTATGGAAAGCGAGTGGCGCGCCAACGGGGGACGCGTCGGTTGGGAAGCGGCGGATGATACGGACGCCCTGCGGGTGCAGACAAGTCGTGCAGGGGCTGGGTTCAGTGCAGCGTGGGTTCGTAGGCCCAGTCGTCTTCCTCGGTCAGCAGTTCATCGACCATCAGCATGTCGATCTGCTCGTCCTGCTGCCACAGCACCATCAGCACGATGACCTTGAGACGGTTGAGCGTGATCGTGAAATCGTCCAGCGCCATGGCGCGCTCGATGATCAACTCGCGATGCGCGGCGGACAGCACGCCGGCGCTTTCCAGCAGGCTGAGGAAGCCGCGACAGCGCGGATCGAGCTGGGCCTGCTCCTCGTCCGTGTAGATGCGCACGGATCCGGCGCTCGGGGCCAGCCCCGGATGGATGTCGCGCGAAACGCGCCGCAGGCCGGCGAGCCAGTCCAGCGCCTCGGAGATGTCCTCCTGGTCGAAGCCGGCCGCCGAGAGCTTGCGCGTGAGCAGGTCCGTCTCGGGGAAGGCATCGGTGTGGATGTAGCTTTCGAACAGATAGACGAGGATGTCGAACAAGGCGGCCTCTTGTGGGTGCGGCGCTTGCCGGACGTGCGGTGCGTCGCGGCGGAGGGTCTTGCGGGACGGTGCGGCCGGTTTCAGGTGCGCTGGAAGCGACCGCCAGGCAATCTGGCCAGCAAGCCCTCCAGCTCGAGTGGCAGCAGGATGGCGTAGAGGGCATCCACCGTCAAGCCAGCCTGTGCCGCCAGCGTGTCGATGTCCACGGCCTCCTGACCGATGAGTGCGAGCAGGCGGGTGCTCTCGTCATCGAGTTCGAGCGCATGCTGGATGGGGCCGGGCGCGACCTGCGGCAGCGCTTGCCCTGCGTCCGCGGGCACCCTTCGCCTGCCGCGTTTTGCAGCTGGCGCGGCGTGGAGGGCGGGCAGACCGAGCCGGCCGCGCAACTCCTCGATGACGTCTTCCGCAGTCTCGACCAGTTTCGCCCCGTCGCGGATCAGGCGGTGGCAGCCCCGAGAAAGGGGGGAGTGGATGGAGCCGGGTATGGCAAACACTTCACGCCCACTTTCGGTGGCCAGACGGGCGGTGATCAGTGAGCCGCTGTTTACCGCAGCTTCCACAACCAGCACTCCTTGCGCGAGGCCTGCGATGAGGCGGTTGCGGCGTGGAAAGTTGTGCGGAAGCGGCGGGGTGCCGAGGGGCAGCTCGCTCACCACCGCGCCGGTATGTGCGATCTCGCGCGCAAGCGGAGCGTTGCGTGCCGGGTAGATACGGTCGATACCGGTGCCGATGACCGCCACCGTTCCGCCGCCCTCAGGCCCAGCCGCGAGGGCACCGCGGTGCGCTGCGGCGTCGATGCCGAGGGCGAGCCCGCTGACGATGGAGAAGCCCTGTCCTGCGAGCGCGTGCGCGAAGGCTTCGGCATTGGACATACCTTGCGCGGTGGCCGAACGCGCGCCGACCAGTGCGATGCCGTTGCGCAGCAGCAGCTCGGGGCGGCCTTTGACGTACAGGAGCAGCGGTGGGTCCGCGATGTCGAGCAAGCCTTGCGGATAGTTCTCGTCAGCCAGGGTCAGGATCTGGTTGCCGGGCTCGTCCGCCCACGCGAGGCTGCGCTCGATGGCTTCGGTGTCGGGGTCCGCAAGGATCGCGTCAGCCGATTCGCGCCCCACGACCGCAGCGAGCGCGCTGCGGTTGGCGTTGAAGATGTGGTGGGGCAGGCCGAACGCCGCCAGCAGATTGCGCTGGCGGCTTGCGCCCAGCCCCGGGATCGAGGCCAGGCGCAGCCAGTGCGAGCGCTCGTCCCCTGCGGGCTTCAGCATGAAGCGGGTGAGTGCGCACGCACCGGGGCGGCGATACTCAGGGTTTGCGCACTGCGTCGGAAATCGTCACCTGGCCGTCTGATTCCATCACCAGCGCGTAGGAGACACGATCGAACACGCGGAAGACGAACACCAGGCCGTAGCGCTTCTCCGGCAACTGGTAGGTTTCCTTGCCGTTCTCGCCGGTGTACTCGGCGACGCCACGGTTCCGATACAGGGTCAGCACATGACCGCGCTCGACCCCATCCTGTTCGCCGACGTTGAGCGCAACCACGTGGAGACGGCCCGTTTCGCTGACGCCGCGGTGGATGGCGATGACGCGGCCTTCAACGTCCTGCTCGGGGGCGTGCGGAGCGTAGGAGAAAACGCTCGGTGTCTCGCTCGGCATCATCAGGTCGCCAACGCCGATTTCCTCGACTGCGGAGGTGATCTCGAGCGTGGTGGGGTTGCCGCGCTCGGTGACGCGGGCAGTGCCCAGATAGGCGGCCTCCCAGGCGATGGTCTCGTGTGTCAGCGGATCCTCGAGCGGGCGTGCGGGGCGGTAGATGTGCCACACTTCGGTATCGGGATCTACGTTCTTTGCGAACACCGTATCGCCCGAGCCCGTCAGCACGCGGCTGGTTTCGGTGGCGATGATGGTGGCGGAGCCTTCCAGGCGCGGCTGGTCGACGACCAGCGGTCGGTTCAGGAAGGGTTCGATGACCTGCAGCGGAATGCTGGCCACCGCGGCGTCAAGCGCTTCGGTGTAGATCCTCGGGCGGATGCCCTCGTCCTGCGCACCGACGCGCTGACCGATCGTCAGCCACGGGCCGCTGCGGTCGAGCAGGATGACCTGGCCGGGGTAGATGAGATGCGGGTTGCGGATCTGGTCGCGGTTCAGGCGCCAGACTTCAGGCCAGCGCCAAGGCTGCCGGAGGAAGCGCCCGGAGATGTCCCAGAGCGTGTCGCCGCGAACCACCGTGTAGCTGTCAGGCGCATTGTCGGCAAGTTGCACGCCGGACTGGGCATGAGCGGTCGCGCCGAGGAGGGTCGCGAAGCCAACGAGCAGAGGGAATATAATTCGAATCATTGTTCGCATCCGGTCGGAGCGGAGCTGGCCGGGAGGATCCCGGAACACCGCGGACTGATCAGGGTCGAAACCGGTAACGAGCGCTGTCGCAAACTGCTCCGGTATCCCGTCGTAATGCATGCATGAGCATGCGAAACCGCTCGAAATTCTGCACTTAAAGACTTATCCCAGCAAGGCATTCATGGCTCTCCTACCCATTCTCCGTTACCCCGATCCTCGCCTGCACACGGTTGCCCGACCGGTGGCGGAGGTGAATGACGAAATCCGCCAATTGGTGAAGGACATGGCCGAAACCATGTACGAGGCACCCGGGATCGGTTTGGCCGCGACCCAGGTGGATTTTCATCAGCGCGTCATCGTCATCGACGTCAGCGAAGATCAGACCGGTCTCATGGCGCTCATCAACCCCGAGATCCTCGAGCGCGATGGCGAGCAGGTGCATGAGGAAGGTTGCCTGTCCGTACCCGGAATCTACGAGAAGGTGACGCGTGCCGAACGTGTGAAAGTTCGCGCCCTGAACGAAAAAGGCGAATCTTTCGAGTTCGAGGCCGATGGACTGCTCGCGGTGTGTGTGCAGCATGAGATCGACCATCTCGATGGCAAGGTCTTCGTCGAGTATCTCTCGCAACTCAAGCTCGGCCGCATCAAGGCCAAGCTGGCCAAGAAAGCGCGCATCACCGCGTGATGGCCGCGCCTTCATCCACGGCTCGCAGCGGCTTGCGTGTCGCTTTCGCAGGAACGCCCGAATTCGCCGCGACCGCGCTCGAGGCCATCCTCGCCGCAGGGCATGAGGTGTCGCTGGTGCTGACCCAGCCCGACCGCCCCGCCGGGCGCGGCATGAAACTGACGCCCAGCGCGGTGAAGACGCTGGCACTCGCACGCGGCATCGAGGTCGATCAGCCCGAGAAGCTGCGCACCGAGGAGCAGCGCGCACGCCTCGCCGCGTGTGCGCCCGACGTGCTGGTGGTCGCTGCCTACGGTCTGATCCTGCCCAAGGAGGTGCTGGATTTGCCGCGCCTGGGCTGTCTGAACATCCACGCCTCGCTGCTGCCGCGCTGGCGGGGTGCAGCCCCGATTCACCGCGCGATCGAGGCGGGTGACGCCGAGACCGGTATCACCATCATGCAGATGGACGAGGGACTGGACACCGGCGCCATGCTGCTCAGGCGCGCTACCGCCATCCTGCCGACCGACACCACGGCCAGCCTGCATGATCGCCTTGCAGCGCTGGGGGGCGAGTGCATCGTCGAGACGCTGGCAGCCCTGCCGCGCGGTGGGCTGATCGCAACGCCGCAGCCGGCCGAGGGGGTGACCTACGCCGCCAAGATCGCCCGCGCCGAGGCCGTGATCGACTGGACACGCCCGGCGAACTACATCGAGCGCATGCTGCGCGCTTTCGATCCCTTTCCCGGGGCGGCCTCCTGCCTGCGCGACACCTTGGTGAAGTGCTGGGCCGGAGAGGTCGTGCCCGGCGACGGCGCGCCTGGCACAGTGCTCGCGGCCGACGACGGCGGGATTACCATCGCCTGTGGCCGTGACGCTTTGCGTTGCACGGTGTTACAGCGCCCGGGCAGCAAGCGCCTGCCCGCAGGGGAATTCCTGCGTGGATTCCCGGTCTCTGTCGGCGAGCGCTTCGCATCTGCAGCATGAGCGCTGGCGGCGTCCGAAGCGGCCTTGAAGGCGGCCCCGGGCGCCCCAAGCTACACTGACGAATCAATCTTGCAGGAAGGATCCCGCAATGTTCGGAAACTGGATCAAGACCTCCATCCTGATGGCCGGCATCGTCGCCCTGTTCGGCGCGATGGGCGCGGCCATCGGCGGCCAGCAGGGCATGCTGATCGCGCTCGTGATGGGCGGCGCGATGAACGTCTGGGCCTACTGGTTCTCGGACAAGATGGTGCTGAAGATGTACAAGGCGCGTGAGGTCGATGCCGCCTCTTCGCCCTACCTGTACAACATGGTCGCCGAACTCGCGCGCCGCGCCGAGTTGCCCATGCCCAAGGTGTACATCATCGACGAGGCCCAGCCCAACGCCTTCGCCACCGGCCGCAACCCTGAGAACGCCGCAGTTGCGGCCACCAGCGGCATCATCCGCATGCTCTCCGAGCGTGAGCTGCGCGGTGTGATGGCGCACGAACTGGCGCACGTGAAGAACCGTGACATCCTGATCTCGACCATCTCGGCGACGGTCGCCGGCGCAATCTCGATGCTTGCCAACTTCGGCATGTTCTTCGGCGGGCGTGACGGCGAGAACCGTCCCAACCCCATCGTGAGCATCGTGATGATGATCCTCGCGCCCCTGGCCGGCATGGTCATCCAGATGGCGATCAGCCGCACGCGCGAGTTTGGTGCGGACCGTGGTGGCGCGGAGATCTCCGGCGACCCCGAGTCGCTCGCCAGCGCGCTCGCCAAGATCGATGCCTACGCGCGTGGCATCCCGATGCACACCGCCGAACAGCATCCCGAGACGGCACAGATGATGATCATGAACCCGCTCTCCGGCGGGGGGTTGCGCGGCCTGTTCTCCACTCACCCGTCCACCCAGGACCGCATCGCCCGTCTGCGCGCAATGGTGCGCTGAGGCTAGCGAAGCCGGCGGGAGCGCCCGCCCGCTGCAAGCTGCTCCCGAACGCGGTAGCATTCGCCCCTTGGCGGGCAATCGTGGCCGATCTTCGTTCGGCCCGCCCGCCGCGGAGCGTTCTCTCCGCGCCTCGTTGCCCGGCATTGCACCGGGCGGATTAAGTCCCGGCGCACCTGCACCGGGACGGCTGGCTTGCCGTGCGTTCGCGCGCCGGCTGCCGAAAATCGGGAGTAGTTCATGCACGACATCCATTCTGCAGGACGCAGAGGCTTTCTGCTGTCTTCGGCCGCGCTCGCGCTCGCTGGCGTCCTGGGTTCAAGTTCTGGCGCGGCGTTTGCCGCACAGCGGCCGGCCCGACTGGTCATTACCGCGATTCCGGACGACGGCGACGCCGATCGCATGCGCGAGCATTTCGGCGCATTGGCGCGCCTGCTCGGCCAGGCAACAGGCATTCCGGTCGAGTACATGCACGTCGAGAACTACGCCGCCAGCGTCACCGCGCTTGCGACCGGCCGTGCCCACATTGCCTGGCTCGGTGCCGTGACCACGGCGCAGGCGCGCATGCAGATGGGCGAAGCGCTCACCGTGCTGGGCTGCCGCGACATCGACAAGCGCTTCGTCAGCTATTTCATCGCCAACCCGTCGACCGGCCTGACGCCGGTGAACGATCTCGCCGCACTCGCCAAAGCGGCCCAGGGCAAGGGCTGGAGCTTCACCTTCGGCAGCAAGAGCAGCACCTCCGGGCACGTGATGCCGCGCAAGTTCTTCATGGACCAGACCGCGAGCACGCCGGAGAAGGTGTTCCGCACCGTGGCCTATTCGGGTAGTCACGACGTGACCCTGCGCATGGTGGCCGACGGCACGCATCAGCTCGGCGCCCTGAACTACGCGTCCTGGGACAAGGCCGACGAGGCGCTCAAGGCTCGTGCGCCGATCGTCTACAAGACCCCGACCTACATCGATTACGCCCTTGCCGCCCGTGCCGACCTCGGCCCCGAACTGCTGACGGCCTTGCGCAGCGCGCTGCTGTCGATCGACGGCAGCACGCCCGAGGGGGCACAGGTGCTGAAGTACCTCAAGGCCGGCAGCTTCGTCGAAGCCGAAGTGGGCGAGTGGCAGCATTACGTCGACCTGCTCGAGTCTGGGCTCGACATCGGCGGCTGAGCGCCGCGCGGGCCGTTCCCCGAGGGCGGGCGGCTGTGGAGCGCTTGTCCGCAGGTGCGGGCAAGCCTCGCGCCCACCGTCCGGTTCATCAGACAGCATGGGTGCGCGCCGCGTGCGTCGCATGCCCTTCATCGATCTCATCATGAACATCGACTCTCCCGACGTTCCGGCGTGTACGCTGCCGCCGGTGCGCCTCGTGGCGGCGGCGGTCGCCTATGGCGGCCAGCGCGTGCTCGATGACATCAGCCTGGACATTGCGCCCGGTGAGCGTGTCGCCGTCATCGGCCCTTCCGGGGCGGGCAAGACCACGCTGTTTCGGCTCGTATCGGGGCTGGTCAAGCCTGCGGCCGGGCATGTGCTCACGCTGGGTGAGGATACGCGTCATCTGCGCGGGCGCCGGCTGGCGCGGCTGCGACGGGCGGTGGGTTTCCTGCATCAGCAGGACAACCTGATTCCGCAGTTGCGTGTGGTGCACAACGTGCTCATGGGCCGCCTCGGCCACTGGTCGATCGCACGCGCGCTGCTGTCGCTGTTGTGGCCGCAGCAGATCGAGCGCGCGCGCGCGGCGCTGGTTCGCGTCGAACTTGCCGACAAGCTGTGGGCGCTGCCTGACGAGCTGTCGGGCGGCCAGCAGCAGCGTGTCGCAGTTGCCCGCCTGATCGTTCAGCAACCGAGGCTGGTGCTGGCCGATGAGCCGGTGAGCGCACTCGATCTGCGCCTCGGCCGCGAGATCATCGGTCTGCTGGGTGAGTTGGCACGGCGCGACGGGGTCACGCTGGTGGTCAATCTGCACACGCTGGATCTGCTCCAAGGCCATTTCGACCGCGTTATCGCCTTACGTGGCGGTCGCCTGTTCTGGCAGGGTGAGCCGGCGCAGATCACGCAGGGAATGTTGCGTGATCTCTACGGTGCCGAGTATCGCGCCTTGCACCTGGACGAGATCGAGGTACCGGCGTGAGCGGATGGACGACCTCAGGGCATCGCGCAGCGTACGCCAGCGTGGCCGCGAGAGGCTCGGCTCCGGACGCTCCCTTGACCGACGCTGTCGGAGGGGTGGGATGAGCACGCTCGCGCTGGCTTCGGCAGCGCGCCATGCGCGCCGTCCGCTGGGCCATTTCGTTGCCCTGCTCGCCGTGCTGCTGGCAATGCTGTTGGCCTTCTCTGCAGCGGACTGGGATTGGAGCGCGCTTACGGACGCCGAACGCCGCGCACAGGCTGCGGCGCGCATCGGCGCCTGGCTGGCAGCCTTCGCCCGCCCCGACCTGTCGCCGGACTTCGTGCGCAATGCCATGGATCTGACCCTGCAGACCCTGTCTGCAGCCATTCTCGGCACGGCGCTGGCGGTGATGCTGGCCTGGCCGCTGGCGATGGGGGCGAGCCGTGCCGTGTGCGTCGGCGAGGAGCGTGCCGTAGCCGGTGGCGGCCTGCTCACGCGCCTCTGGCGGAGCCTGCCGCTGCGCTCTCCGGCCGCGCTGCTGTGCGCCGCCTGCCGGCTGGCGCAGGATATCCTGCGTGCCGTGCCGGATTTCGTGTGGGCGATCATCCTGGTGGCGCTGATCGGTCTTGGCCCGCTGACCGGTGCCCTCGCGCTGGCGCTCAACATCACCGGCATCCTCGCCAAGGTGTATAGCGAGCTGTGGGACAGCGTAGACCCGGCACGCTATGCCCAGGTGCGCAGCCTCGGCGGTGGGCGGCTGGCGACCTTTCTGTACGGCATCCGCCCGCTCGCGTCGCGCAATGTGCTGTCCTTCACGCTGATGCGCGCCGAATGCGCGATCCGCAACGCCGCGGTGATCGGTGCGGTGGGCGGCGGCGGGTTGGGCTCGGAGATCTGGTACCAGGTGCGCTTCGGTGCCTGGGATAAGGTGAGCACGCTGATCCTGTTCACCCTGTTGCTGACGCTGGCGGCGGACCTCGCCAGCAACACCCTCCGTCGCCAGTTGCGCGGTGACTCGTCCCGCCAGGGCGGCGGGGCCTCTTGCGTGGTGGCCGGTCGTGGCGATGGGCTGGGCGATGGACCGCAGTCGCCGGTGTGCGTGGATGCGCTACACCCGGGCCGGGTTGCAAGCGGGTCCATGTCTTCGCCTGTCACGCGGGGGGGCGCCCGTCCGCCGCCGGGTCCCTGGCTGGCTAGCGCACTGGTTGTGCTGGCGTTGCTGTGGTCGCTCTGGTTCATGGGCTGGGGCAACCGGGGGGGAGAGGATGGGGCGGCGCGAAACCATCTTGCGCCCGCCATGGAGCTGCTGAGCGGCGAGGCCTGGGGCAAACTGCGCTTCTTCGAACGCTTGCTGCGGCCCGAACTCGACCTCGCCGCGATCGGCTTTGGTGACCCGGCCAGAGTCAGCGCGCGGGCCGGCGAGGGCAAGGCGGTCGAACTCTTCGCCACCCATGGCGTGCTCGATTTCTGGCGGCCATCGGCTTGGCTCGCCTGGCAGCAGGCACTGCAGAAGTGGTTCGTGTGGCGGGTGTTTGAGTCAGCGGCGATCCCGCTCGCCATCGCGGTGGTTGGTACGATGCTCGGCGTGGCGGCTGCGATCCTGCTGACCTACCCGCACTCGGCCAGTTTCCAGCTACATGCCGCGCGCTTCAGTGGCGAGACGCCGGCGCCCTGGCTGCGCGTGCTGCGCGCCTTGCAGCTCGCGGCCGCGCGCGCAGCCGCGGTGATCGCACGCGGTGTGCCCGAGGTGATGTGGGCCTTCCTGTGCATCGCCTTCTTCGGTCCGGGCCTGGTAGCGGGCACGCTGGCGATTGCGCTGCACACGCTGGGTGTGCTCACCCGGGTCTTCGGCGAAGCGGTGGACAACCAGCCGTTGCGCCGCTTCGAGCCCACGTGCGGCGCCTCGCGCCTGGCGACCTATGGTCTGGTGGCAGTGCCGCGCGTGTGGCGCGACTGGATGACCTACAGCTTCTTCCAGTTCGAGAGCAACGTGCGCGCAGCGGTGGTGCTCGGACTGGTTGGCGTTGGTGGCCTGGGCTTCCAGTTCAGCTTCAACTTCGAGTGGTTCCGCTTCGAGCGTGCCGGCACCTACCTGCTGGTGATGGTGCTGCTGACGGTCATGATCGACCGCGGTTCGCGTCTGCTCAAGCTGTCCCGGGTTGGGCGCTGAACGGTCGGGCAGCAGGCAAGGGCTTGGTGTAGGCTAATAGGCGGATCAGCCGGCGCCCGACGAACAAGCCGGTAACCACCTCACCCACAGGAGCAGAAACATGAGCAAAGTAACCCTCGGCGGCAACCCGATCGAAGTGGCGGGCCGTTTCCCGCAGGCCGGCGATGCTGCGCCCGCCTTCAGCCTCACCGGCGCTGACCTGGCGGACGTCGGCCTTGGCGCTTTCGCCGGCAAGCGCAAGGTGCTGAACATCGTGCCCAGCCTGGATACCCCGGTGTGTGCGGCTTCGGCGCGCAAGTTCAATGAGGCCGCTGCCGGTCTCGCCGACACCGTGGTGCTGGTCATCTCGGCCGATCTGCCTTTCGCCGCCAAGCGTTTCTGCGAGACTGAAGGCCTGCAGAACGTGCATACGCTGTCGACCTTCCGCAACCCCCAGTTCGCCCAGGACTACGGTGTGGCGATCACCACCGGTCCGCTCGCGGGCGTGACCGCGCGCGCGGTCGTGATCGTGGATGCGAATGACAAGGTCGTCTACGCGCAGCGCGTACCCGAGATCAAGCAGGAGCCGGACTACGCGGCGGCGCTCGCGGCGTTGAAGTAAGCGCATCCGGAGCATCCAGCGCACAGCATAGGACGGGCCCCACGCAGGGCCCGTTGCACGTGTGGGCTCAGCGTTGAAGTGCGGCGGATTCCGGCCGCTGCGGTGCGCCAAGGTGGCTGTCGTCCTCGAGCGGAAACACGCCGAGCTTCTGGTCTGCAAGGCGAACCGTACTCGGTCCGCGGTCGTGTGGGATGCGCAGCGTGTTTTCGCCCATGGCGATGACGCAGCCCTCGTACATCGCACTCTCTGCGTTCACGCGTGCCTGCTGGACCAGCATCAAGTGGTGGCGCAGGCCTTCTTCCTCGCCACGCAGGGTTTCAATCTCTGTAGACAGGGTGGCGGCGGTTTCCTCTGCGCGGGCGATGATCTCGGCTGCGATCTTCCCCGGGCTGCGATCGGCCAGGGTGAGCAGCTTGCCGATCTCGAGCAGCTTGTTCTCCCTTTGGTCGCGCTCTGAGGCCTTGTCCTGCACGGCGCGGGCAAGGGCAGGATCGCTGCCGATTTCGATCTCGGTGCGGATGCGGTTCGGGGCGCCGATCACGCGCGCATGCACGGATAGACCGGCACGTGTCAGCCCGCCGACGATGTGACCGCGGCGCTCATGTCCGACGCGGACGTGGTTTGCGGCTTCAAGCTGGCTTTGCATGACCAGATCATCGATGAAGATCGAGTCGCCGGCGCAGATGCGCGCCTGCTGGGCATAGGTGGCGGAGAAGCTGCCTTCGCAGCGGATTGCGTGGGCGTTGGTGTCCTTGGCTGCGCCCTTGGCGCCCAGGCTGCCGACGACCCCGCCTCGCACGACAATGTTTCCGCCAGCCTCCAGGGTTGCGTTCTCGACCGCGCCGCCGATCTCGATGTCGCCGGTCGCGCGTACCGTCATGCCCGCCTGTACGTCGTTGCGTACGCGGACAGTGCCGTCGAAGACGATGTTTCCGGTGGCCATATTTACCGCGTCTACGGTAAACACCGGCTCGACTATGATGCCGCCGCGCACCTTCAGTGGCTGGCCGTCGGTGCTTGCCACGAGCAGGTCGGGGTCGTCAGCTGCGGGCGCCACGCCGCGCAGGCCGGCGGCGAAGACCACGTTGCGACCAGGCTTGGCGGGCACCGGGCGAGCACAGACGCTCAGGCCTTCGGTGCCATTCGTGGGGGGGTGGCGGCGCATCAGTGCATCGCCGGCATGCACCACCAGCACCTCGCCGAGGTCGCGATAGTCGGTGCGTCCGCTGGGGTGCACGCTCGGGACGCGTTCGCGTGTCTCAGGTAACAGGCTCTCGAGCTGCCCGTCCTCACCGGCAACGGGTTCCCGTCCGCGGGCGATGACCAGGTCCTCGGCCTTGCCGGCGGCGATGGTATCCGCGATCGCTTCGTCCAGCACGCCTTCGAAGACACCCTTGCTTGCGAGCAGCGCGCGCAGATCGGATTCAGTGGCGGGCTTGCCACCCTTGGGGGGAACGAGGTTCAGGCGCGCGGTGAGCCCATCGAGTGCGACTACGAGCTCGAGGCTGGCATCGACACAATGGGCGATCTCGATCGGCGGCACGGTCTCGCCCGCGTTGTAGCGTGCGATCAGGTGCTTGATCGGCTCGGGCCGGATCTGCAGCTTGCCGTAGCCGGCGGCTTCGAGCCGGCTGCGCAGCCACATCGCGTCGACACGCGGGAAGCGGGCGTCGGGCGCGACGCTGGCGCTGAGCGTGCGCGTGGCCTCGTCCAGCGTCAGGGTCAGTGCAGGCCCGGTGGGGCGGTCGTTGTCCATGCGTTCGGTATGTGTCCCTGTGGAGGGCGGAAGTGTCGCTGCATTCTAGATGTCCCGTGATGAGGTGTTCATGCGCTGGATCAATCGCGGGTTCCGCAAGGCGTGCCGCCGGTCAGCGGGGCGTCTTCAATGGGTCGGGCAGCTTCAGGGTGCCGGAATCCGAAAAACGCATGCTGCCGATCAGCCCGCCGGCGAGCCGGCCGCGCAAGGTGTAGGGTACTTCGGCCTTGCCCTCGCCTTCGATCACTCCCAGCGCCTGACGCACTACTGCGATGGCCGACACCGACACCGGGATCTCGATCAGCGCCTCGCCGAAACGCGGCACGCTGCCGCTGCGGTCGCTGACGCCGCTGGCGAAGGGGCGATTGTTGAGGTCGAGGTCGAGCGCGATGCCGTCGAAATCGATCGCGCGCTCATTGGGGTTCTGCACACGCAGCTTCACCTTGAAGCGCATCTCCATGCCTTCGCCCGGAATTGGCTCCAGCCCGACGACGTTGATGCGCACCTGCTCCCGATGCGTGAAGCTCGCGCAGCCGGTGAGGCCGGTCAGCAGCAGCGTGCAGAGCGCGAGCAGCAGGGCGCGCAGGAAGGATGGAGGCGCTGCGGGGCTTGCGAAGGACATGGCGGATCTCCCGGAAATGCGGTGTGTGAGCTTGGATCTGCGGGACAGGGTTGCACCATTCTGTCGATCCGTTCTGCATGCTCTGAAGTCATGCGTGTGCTGTGTGTGGCGTGCGTGTGAGCCAGTCGAGCAGGCGATCCATCAAGGCGTGGGTCATGGCGAAGTGATCCGGTGCCCCGTCCAGGATCGTAGCCTCGTCCTGAATCCAGCGCGCCGGCACGAGCTCGTCGCGGCAGTGGTGGACGATCGCGTGCAGGCTTTCGGGCGTCATCTCGAGGTGGAATTGCAGGCCTACCGTGCGTTCGCCGAGCTGGAAGGCCTGGTGTCTGCAGGCGGCGCTGCTGGCGAGCAGTCGAGCGCCAGGCGGCAGGTCAAAGGTCTCGCCGTGCCAGTGCAGCACGGCGGTGCGCGCCGGGAATTCGAAGCGCGGTACCGGCGTGTCCGTGTGATCCGTGCTGCCTGCGGACGTGGCGGCCGCAACCTCGAACCAGCCGATTTCCTTCTCGGCATTGCGATACACGCGTGCACCGTGGGCGCTGGCGATGAGTTGCGCCCCGAGGCAGATGCCCAGCACCGGGCGATTGAGGGCGATTACTTCGGCGATGAAGCGCTTCTCTTCGGCCAGCCAGGGGAATTCCGCTTCGTCGTTGACGCTCATCGGTCCGCCCATCACCACCAGCAGTCCGACCTCAGCCGGGTCGGGCAGCGCGGGGGAGGCCCAGAAGCGGGTGTAGCGGATGTCGGCCCCCCGTTGTGCCAGCCATTGGCCGATGTAAGCGGGGCCTTCGAAGGGAACGTGCTGCAGGATGTGCGCTTTCATGAGGGCGGATCGGTGGCGGTGGGTGGGCACTGACCGAAGCATAGCCCAGTGCAGGCGGACTGTCGGCGAACGGGCGAAGCGGCAATAATTCTGTATGTCCGACACCGATGCCCCCGTTCCGCGCCGAGCGTTCTCCACCCTGCGCGGCCTGCTCCCCTTCCTGCGCCCCTACCGTGGGCGGGTGGCTCTCGCCTTCCTGTTGCTGTGCCTGGGATCGGCAGCGATTCTGGTTGTGCCGCTGGCGTTTCGTGACCTGATCGATGCGGGCTTCGGCGGCGTGTCTGCGGCTGGCGTAGCCAGCACCGGGGCAGCGGCGCGCGGAGGGCTGTTCGGCGCGCAAGATCTGGACGGGCGCTTCGTTGCGCTCTTCGGCCTCGCGGTGTTCTGGGCGGCGGCCGTGGCGGCGCGCTATTACACCGTGTCGTGGATCGGCGAGCGGGTCACCACCGATCTGCGCAGCGCGGTGTACGCGCGTGTGCTGCGCCAGTCACCGCAGTTCTTTGAGACCCTGCAGACCGGTGAGGTGCTGTCCCGGCTCACGGGTGATACGACGCTGGTGCAGACCGTGGTGGGGAGTTCGATCTCGATGGGCCTGCGCAGCCTGTTCCAGTTCGCCGGCGGCATGGTGATGCTGGCGGTCACCAGCGTGCAGCTCTTCGGCCTCATCTTCGGGCTGATGGCCCTGATTGCGCTGCCGATCACCCTCATCGGTCGCCGCGTGCGCAGCCTGTCGCGCGAGGCGCAGGATCGCATTGCCGATGCGTCGGCGCTTGCCGGCGAGATCCTCAACGCCATGCCCACGGTGCAGGCCTTCACGCAGGAGGACAACGAGGCCGCGCGCTTCGCTGCGCGCGCCGAGACCAGCTTCGCCACCGCGGTGCGGCGCACGCGGGTGCGCGCGGTGCTCACCGGGCTGATCATCGCCGCGGTGATGGGCACGATCATCTTCGTGCTGTGGATCGGCGCGCGCCAGGTGCAGGCGGGCGCACTGTCGGTGGGCGAGCTTGGCGCCTTCGTGATCTACGCTGCGCTGGTGGCGGGCGGCGCCGGCACGCTGGCCGAGGTATGGGGTGACGTGATGCGTGCGAGCGGTGCCACCGGACGCCTGCTGGAGCTGCTGCACGCCGAGCCGGCGATCCGCGATGCGGAGATGGCTGCACCGGCGCCGTGGGGGCGGGATTGCCCGCTGCCACGGGATAGGTCTCCGGGCGCATCGACCGTTGCGCAGGCGGATTCGGTTGCGGAGGCTCGAATCGAGCTCGAGCACGTCGTTTTCCGCTACCCCGCGCGCCCGGCTGTGGCGGCGCTCGACGACGTCTCGCTGCAGATCGCTGCAGGCGAGAAGGTCGCGCTGGTCGGCCCGTCCGGTGCGGGCAAGACCAGCCTGTTCCAGCTGCTGATGCGCTACTACGAGGTGTCCGACGGCCGGGTATGCATCGGCGGCCGCGACCTCCGCACGTTGCCCTTGCGCGCCCTGCGCGCGCGTATCGCCATCGTCCCGCAGGACCCGGTGATCTTCTCCGCGAGCGCGCTGGACAATATCCGTTACGGCCGCCCCGACGCCCGTGACGACGATGTGATCGCTGCCGCCCGCGCCGCTGTGGCCGATGAGTTCATCTCCCGCCTGCCCGAGGGCTATGCGACCTTCCTCGGCGAGCGTGGCACCCGGCTCTCGGGCGGCCAGCGCCAACGCATCGCGATTGCCCGCGCAATCCTCAAGGGTGCGCCCATCCTGCTGCTCGACGAGGCCACCAGCGCACTCGACGCCGAATCGGAGATCCTGGTGCAGCAAGGCCTGGCCGCCGCGATGCAGGGGCGCACCACACTGATCATCGCGCACCGCCTGGCGACGGTGCAGAAAGTGGACCGCATCGTGGTGATGGACGCCGGCCGTATCGTCGAGACCGGCACCCCGGCCGACCTGCGCCGCCAGGGCGGGCTGTACGCACGGCTGGCGGCGCTGCAGCTGGAGGGGTGAGCGGACCAGCGGGTCGCGGGGGCGCCACGTGCACAGATGTTTCATCGAATGCGGGGTCGTGACCCGTATTGGCGCCGCCGATGATCCGCTCTCAGGGGAGTACCCGCTCTCGAAGAAAGCGTGGGAAGCGCGGCTGACCGCTCGGGGTGAGTTCGCGGTAGCGATAGGTGACGAGCGCACCGAGCGGCGGCGGTGCGGCGCGCAGGGCGTCGGTGAGGCCGCTGCCGATACGAAAGCGGCGGCCGTCATCGGTCTCGACGAGCAGTGCGCCGACCTTGCCCTGGAGTCGGCCCTTGCCGGGGACGTAGCCGATGACGCGTGCCTCGGCGTCAAGCCAGGGCGTGAGCTTGCGTAAAGCGGCGCTGCGACCGGGCTCCCACTGCGCGTCGGCACGGTGGAGCATCAGCCCTTCGCCGCCACCGGCCAAGGTCTCCTCGAGCATGCGCTGCAAGGCAGCGCGGTTGGCTATGCGCTGCTGCGGCACCAGTTGCAGCCAGGGGCACGCGGTGCTGGCGACGATCTGCCGCAGCGCCTGTAGCCGGGTGCTGAAATCGCCCGCGCCGCCGGGCTGGTCGAAGAGCATGTAGCGCACGTGGCGCCAAGCGGGGTCATGCGGATCCTCGCGGCGGATCAGGCCTGAGAGTGCGTCGAAATTTCGGCGGTCGATCCAGAGTTCGCCGTCCAGCGGCGTTGCGGGCAGCGCGGCGATGAACCACGCGGGGGTGACGATATCGCGCCCGCTGCGAAAGCGTAGCCGTTGTCCGTCCCACAATGCGCGCACGCCGTCGAGCTTCTCGCTGATCCAGTAACCGGCGGGGTCGAGCTTTCCGTCGTCATGCAGCGCGAGCATTGCCGGCGGTGCGCTGGCCTGCACGGCGTCTGTGGCCTGGGCGAAACCGGCGGTCGGCAGCAGGCAGGTGGCGATGGCCAGGGCGCAGAGGCCGGGACCGATGCGTGCTCGGAACGTGGCGATGGAAGCGCACATGACAGAGTCTCTGTAAATGACGAAAGCATTGTAGGAGACGGTGGGCGATGCTGCCAGCGCGGCCTCTGCGGTGCGAGTGCTGGATCAGCGTGCGTGCGCGATCTGCTTTTCCCGGTACATCGCGCAGTCCGCACGTTGCATCAACGCTGGGGCGCTGTCGCCATCGCGCGGATACAGCGCGACACCGATGCTGCCCGAGATGATGATGCGCTGACCGTGGATGTCGAAGGGGCTGGCGAGGGCGGTGTGCAGCTTGCCGGCGACGTTGTCGGCGTCCTCGTCGGCTGCGATCATCGGCAGCAGTACGACGAACTCGTCGCCGCCGATCCGAGCTGCGGTGTCGGACTCGCGCACCAGGCCCTGCAGACGCTGGGCGACTGCTTGCAGAAGGGCGTCGCCGATGTCGTGGCCGTACCGGTCGTTGACCGGTTTGAAGCCATCCAGATCGATGAACAGGACCGCCAGCAGATGATGGTTGCGCTGGGCGGCGGCAAGCGCACGTTCGAGGCGCTCGAACAGCAGTGCGCGGTTGGGTAGACCGGTGAGCGTGTCGTGCTGCGCGAGGTGCTTGATCTTCTCCTCTGCTTCGATTCGCGCCGTGATGTCGTTGACGATGTTCAGGGTTGCGGGCCGCTCGTTCCAGCGGATCGACACGCCGCTGGTTTCTGCCCACAGCAGGCGGCCCGATTTGTGTACGAGCCGCAGCGGATAGCGCTGCTCAGCTTCCTCTCCGGTGATACGCCTGGTGTGGTTCTCGCGCGCACGCTGCTGGTCGTCTGGGTGGATCAATCCTTCTATGGCGTCGATCCGCGCCAGTTCGCGCATGTTGTAGCCGACGGGTTCGTGGAAGGCCGGATTGCAATACACCACCCGCTCGTCCTGCACCACGATGATGCTCTCGTGCGCCATTTCCACCAGCGAGCGGTAGCGCTCCTCACTCTCCTTGAGCGCCTGCTCTGCGCGCTGGCGCGCTGCAATATCCTCGCCCAACTGTTTGCCGAGTGCGGCCAGGCGCTGGTTCACCCCACGCAGGTGCCGGATCCAAAGATAGGCCAACAGCAGCAAGAGGAAGAGGCCTGCGCTGATCCGGAGGAGGAGGAGGCGGTCAACCCCGGATGCAACATCGATCGCGACGTGCCGGTTGACGATCTCGTCGACCTCCTCTGGCGTCAGGGATGCGATTGCGGCGTCGAGCGCGGCAAGCAGCTCCGGGCGCTTGCCGACGATGCCGATGCGCATGCGGTTGCCGTACGCGGGTACCTCGCCGGCGATCCTGAGGTTGAACCAACCTTCGGTCTTGATCGTGTGTGCGACGATGGTGAGGGCACGCAGGGTGAGTTCAGCTTCGCGCTGCTCGACCATGCCGAGGGCTTCCGCCTCCGAGGCGACCGGCAGGATACGCAACCCGGGGAAGTCACGTCCGACCTGCTCGATGATCGAGGTCGCCGTAGGTAGCGCGATCATCGTCCCGGCGGGCAGGTCCGCCAGGCTGGCGATGTCCGGGTGTTCGGCGCGGGTGATGATGACGTTGCGGTCGAAGAAGTATGGGCGGGTGAAACTGAGCCAGCCCGCTCGCTCCGGCGTCTCGTTGAGGAAGGAAAGGGCGTCGCACTTGCCGGTACGGGCCAGTGACAGACTCTCATCCCAACTGGTGCTTTGGACGATGCTCAGGCGCAGGCCGGCACGTGCCGCGATCAGCCGGGTCAGGTCGGCGGCGATGCCGCGATGGCGGCCCTGTTCGTCCAGCCATTCATAGGGAGCCCAGTCGGGATCGATGCACAGGCGCACGTTTGCGCCCTCGCCCGCCGCGGTGGCGGATGGGCCAGGCTCGGCGCCGATTGCCAGCTTGAACGCGACGGCAAACATCAGTCCAAGAAGCAGGGCGCACAAGCGTTTTCGAGCACCATACCGTGCGCATGCGCTTGGGGCTGAACGGTTGCTTGTCGAGGCCGCCGCTCGCGGGTTCGTTGTCGGGAAGGGCTTGGGGGATGCCCAGCAGGGGGAGACGCGAGGAGTCACGGGGGATGAGGTGGTGGATTCGCGCGCACAGCCGCTCTGCCGGCCCGGCATGGTTGTCCGGCAGGTGGTCGCGCTCGTCCGGATTGTGCCATTCGCCCGAAACCACCCGGTAGTGTGCTTTTACACACAGGCTAAAAAATACTCGTGATGGCCCTGCCTGACCTTGGTAGCGATGATCGGGGAGGTCGCGGGGCGACGGCTGGGGCAACGACCCGTCTGAACGGAGGGCGCCGGTGACTGCGTTCTTTTTTCATGCCCTGGGCACGTTCCTGCCCAGGGGGCGTTCGGGATGGGGGCGCGCAGAAGCGCCCGCCGCGCGCTTCAGGCCGCCTTTTCTGCTGGCGCCTCTGCGCGCGCCGGCTGCAGGCGATTGATGCCGCTGATGATGGCGCGGATCGATGCGGTGACGATGTTGCCGTCCACCCCCACGCCGTAGCGGTCGCCGCCTTGCCCGCCTGCCTCGGTGAGCTCGAGGAAGGCGCAGGCCTGGGCGTTGCCGCCGTCCTCGCTGGGGGTGATCGAGCGCTCCTCGAAGCTGCGCACCTGGACGTCAATGCCGGCGCCGCGCAAGGCGTGGATGGCGGCGTCGATCGGGCCATTGCCCTCGCCTACGAGCATGTGTCGGGTGCCGCCGATCTCCACCACCAGGCGGATGCCCTGTGCCTCGCCGTGCTCGAACAGATGGTGCTCGACGTAGCGCACCGGCGTGACGGTGTCGAGATAAGTGCTGCGGAAGAGGTTCCAGATTGCCGACGCCGACATTTCGCCGCCGCTGGCGTCGGTGACCTGCTGCACCTCGCGCGAGAACTCCACCTGCAGGCGGCGCGGCATGGCGATGCCGTACTCGGTCTCGAGCAGGTAGGCGATGCCGCCCTTGCCGGACTGGCTATTCACCCGGATCACGGAGTCGTAGCTGCGGCCGACGTCGGCGGGGTCGATCGGGAGGTAGGGTACGTTCCACGGTGCATCCGCCTTGTGGGCGGTGAATCCCTTCTTGATGGCGTCCTGGTGGGAGCCGGAGAAGGCCGTGAATACGAGATCCCCCACATAGGGGTGGCGTGGGTGGATGGGCAACTGGTTGCAGTACTCGACGGTGCGTGCAACCGCGTTGATGTCGGAAAAGTCGAGCCCGGGCGCGACGCCCTGCGTGTACATGTTGAGCGCGAGGGTGACGATATCGACGTTGCCGGTGCGCTCGCCGTTGCCGAACAGGCAACCCTCGACGCGGTCGGCGCCGGCCATCATGCCGAGCTCGGCGGCGGCGATGCCGCTACCGCGGTCGTTGTGCGGGTGGAGCGAGAGCACGACGCCGTCACGACGCGCGAGGTTACGGTGCATCCACTCGACCTGGTCGGCGTAAACGTTGGGCGTCGACACCTCGACGGTGGCCGGGAGGTTGAGGATGACCTTGTTGTCCGGCGTCGCGCCCCATTCCGCGGTGACGGCGTCGCAGACTTCCTTGGCGAAGTCGAGCTCGGTGGCGGAGAAGGTCTCCGGGCTGTACTCGAGGCGGATCTCGGTGCCGCACTCCGTCCTCATTTGCTCGCCGATCTGCTTGATGAGCCGTACCGCCGACACCGCGAGCGCCACCACCTGCGGCTTCTGCATGCCGAACACGACCTCGCGGAAGGTGGGCGAGGTGGCGTTATAGACGTGGATGATCGCCCGCGGCGCGCCGCGTACCGACTCCATGGTGCGGCGGATGAGGTCCTCGCGCGCCTGGGTGAGCACCTGAATGGTGACGTCCGCCGGGATGTGACCGCCCTCGATGAGGGTGCGCACGAAGTCGAAGTCGGTCTGCGAGGCGGACGGAAAGCCCACCTCGATCTCCTTGAAGCCGATGTCGCACACGGTGCGGAACATGCGCATCTTGCGCTCGACGTTCATGGGCTCGAACAGCGCCTGGTTGCCGTCGCGCAGGTCGGTGCTCATCCAGATCGGGGCGCGGTCGATGACCTTGTTCGGCCACTGGCGGTCGGCGAGCGCGATCGGGGCGAAGGGGCGGTATTTGGCGGCGGGATTCTGCAACATCATGGCGCGGTCCTCGGGGGGCGTGGCGTTATTCGATGGACGAAAGTTTACGCGGCCAGCTGAGGCAGACGATTGCGTTGTTGCGCTGCAAAAGGGTATCTTTGCGCAGAAAGATTTACGAAGTTGAGCTTTCGCGCAAGAATGTGCTTCACATGTGAAATGGGGCGCCCGATCATGCAACTCGACCGCTACGACCGTCAGATTCTGGGCCTGCTGCAGCAGGATGGCCGCATCAGCAACCAGGAGCTCGCGGATCGCATTGCGCTCTCGCCCTCGGCCTGCCTGCGCCGGCTGCGCGCGCTGGAGGAGTCCGGCTTGGTGATCGGCTACCGTGCGCTGCTCGATGCGAAGAAGCTCGGTCTGTCGCTGATGGCGCTGATCCACATCTCGATGGACCGCCATACGCCGGAGCGCTTCGCTCACTTCGAGGCGGAGGTCGAGAAGATCCCGCAGGTGCTCGAATGCCTGCTGATCACTGGCCAGGACGCCGACTACCAGCTGAAGGTCATCGTCGCCGACATGGACGGCTACCAGGAACTGCTGCTCAACCGCATCACCCGCATTCCTGGGGTGACCGGGGTGCATTCGAGCTTCGTGCTGCGGCGGGTGATCGACAAGACGGCGTTGCCGGTCGGGGGATGAGCGGCTCCGCGCAGAAACGCGACGGCGGCGAGCATTGCCCGCGGCCGTCGCGTTCTCGGCTGTCCGCCGTGCTTACTTGCCCGCGTTCGGGAAGAACAACTGCTCGCCTTCGATCTTGTACGACGCGATCGCGTCCTGCCCGGCAGGTGACACCACCCATTCCACGAACTTGCGTGCCTCGGCCGTCTTCACATGTGGGTGGCGTTCCGGATTCACCACCATCACGCCGTACTGGTTGAAGAGGCGGGTGTCTCCCTCGACCAGCACCGCGAGGCCTGCGCGGTTCTTGAAACTGAGCCAGGTGCCGCGGTCGGCGAGCACGTAGGCGCCGCTCGATGCCGCCATGTTCAGCGCCGGACCCATGCCGCAGCCGCATTCCTTGTAGCCGGCGCCCTTGTTGTCGACCCCGGCGGCCTTCCAGTAGCGCAGCTCGGCGGCGTGCGTGCCGCTCTTGTCGCCGCGCGACACGAAATTGCCGTTGGTGGCGGCCAGCTTCTGCAGGGCGGCGGTGATGTCCTTGCCGTGGGTGCCGGCCGGGTCGTCCTTGGGACCGATCAGTACGAAGTCGTTGTACATGACCTTGCGGTGCTCGATGCCGTGGCCTTCGTCGACGAACTTCTGCTCCGCTGCGGCGTCGTGCACGAACACCACGTCCGCATCACCGCGGCGGCCGACATCCAGGGCCTGGCCGGTGCCGAGCGCAACGACCTTCACGTCGATGCCGGCAGCCTGTTTGAACTGCGGCAGAATGTGCCCGAAAAGGCCGGACTGCTCGGTCGACGTGGTCGAGGCGACGACGATGGAGGGGCCTTCGGCCTGCGCGGACAACGGCAGCAGCGCGAGCAGGCTGGCGGCTGCAGCGGTGCGGAGGTGCTTGCGCGACAATGCTGCGAGTAGGGACGTCATGTGGGTGTCTCCTTTGGTTAGCTCCGGGGTGGGCGCTGGTTTTCCTGGGGCTGTGGCATTGCCCGGCGTCCTCGTGTTGCGCCAATCTATGGAGCCTGGAAACCGCGATCAATATGAAAAGAAATGCATAGGATCAGCCTCAACTACACGCTCGGGACCGAAGCCGCACCGGCGCTGATCCGCAATCCGCTGCTCGATCTGCTACAGGCGGTCAGCGACCAGGGGTCGATCTCGGCCGCCGCGCGCCAGCTCGGCCTGTCGTATCGCCACGTCTGGGGTGAGCTCAAGCGCTGGGACGCGGCGCTCGGCCAGCCCCTGATCCTGTGGGAGAAGGGCCAGGCCGCGCGCCTGACCGACTTCGGCGCCAAGCTGCTGTGGGCCGAGCGCCAGGCCCAGGCGCGCCTGCTGCCGCAGATCGAGGCCTTGCGCGCCGACCTGGAGCGCGCCTTCGCCGTGGCCTTCGACGAAAGCGCGCACGTGCTCACCTTCCATGCCAGCCACGATGAGGCGCTCGTGGCACTCGCCGAGCATGCGCGGCAGGCGCGACTGCATCTGGACATCCGCTTTTCCGGCAGCGTGGATGCGATTCGCGCGCTTAACGAGGGGCGCTGCGAGATGGCGGGCTTTCATGTGCGCATCGCGCCCGCCCAGGGTTCGCTGACGCAGCGCACCTATAAGCCGCTGCTGCGCCCCGGGCGGCACAAGCTGATCGGCTTTGCGCGCCGCAGGCAGGGCTTGATCGTGGCGCCCGGCAATCCGCTCGGGCTCGAGACCTTGGCCGACCTGGCCGACAAGGGCGCGCGCTTCGTCAACCGCGCGCTGGGTACCGGCACCCGCGTGCTATTGGACGAACTGCTGGCCGAGGCGGGGATCGCCCCCGAGCGCATCCGCGGATACGCCGAGGTCGAGCCCTCGCATGCGGCGGTGGCGCGCGCAATCGCCACCGGGCGCGCGGATGCGGGTTTCGGTATCGAGGCCGGGGCGCAGGCGCTGGGGCTGGATTTCGTGCCGCTGGCCGAAGAGCAGTATTTCCTCGCGTGCCTCAAGAGCAGCCTGGCGCAGCCGGCGACGCAGGCCCTGCTCGATCTGCTGCGTACCGGGGCCTGGCAGCACAGCTTGTCCGCCCTGCCCGGCTACACGCCCGCGCGCAGCGGCGAGGTGCTGGCGATGAACCGCGAACTGCCGTGGTGGCGGTTCCGTCCGCGTGCCGTCGAGCATGCGGAGCGCGGGCCGCACGGCCATGGCCCTGCACCGGGCGCGGAGGTGGGCGTGGAGGTGGGCGGATGGAGCTGAAATGGCTGGAGGATTTTCTCAGCCTCGCCGAGACCGGCAGCTTTTCGCGCTCGGCCGAGCAGCGCCACGTGTCGCAGCCCGCCTTCTCGCGCCGCATCCGCGCGCTGGAGGCCTGGCTGGGTGCGCCGCTGGTCGATCGCAGCGCCTACCCGACGCAGCTCACCGCAGCGGGTGAGGCCTTCAAGGGCCCCGCGGCCGATCTCATCAGCCGGCTGCACTCGGCGCGTGCGCTGGCGCGCGGCCTGCAGCCGGTGGCCGGCGGCGTGCTCGCCTTCGCGGTGCCGCACACGCTCGCCTTTGCCTTCTTTCCGGCCTGGCTGGCGCGGCTGCGGCAGGACTTCGGCGCCGTGCCCACGCGGTTGATGGCGGGCAACGTGCATGACGTGGTCAGCAGCCTGGTCGAGGGCGGCTGCGACCTCCTGCTCTGCTACCACCATCCGGCCTACCCGGTGTGGCTGGACCCCGCGCGCTTCGACGGGCTCAAGCTCGCCACCGAGGCGGTGCGGCCCTATCTGCCGCGCAGTCTCGCCGCGAGCGGACGCTGGCGGTTGCCGGGCACGCCCGCAGCGCCGATTCCCTTCCTGCGATACGGACCGAACACCTACCTGCGCCGGATGGTCGACACCATCCTCGATCGCGCCGGCCAGCCCGCACATCTGGCGTTGCAGTACGAATCCGACATGGCCGAGAGCCTCAAGGCGATGCTGCTCGCCGGCCACGGCCTCGCGTTCCTGCCCGAGAGCGCGGTGGCGCGCGAGCTGGCGCGCGGCGAGATCGCGCCCGCCGGCGATGCGCGCTGGACGCTGGAGATGGAGGTGCGGCTGTACCGCGACCGCGCCAACACCCGGCCCGAGCTGCTGCGCCTGTGGGCGTACCTGACGGGCGCCGTGGAAGGTGGCGATCGGGGGTGACGGGGTGACCACGGGGGGCGACGCCCCCGGGTGCGTGAGCCCCAAGCGGCGGCATCCAAAGGTTATGCGTTGAACGCATGACCCGATGATCCAACGGCATCCACCCTGCGCGGCGGGGACAACAGAATGTGCGCTTCCCCACCCCGGAGACACCGCACATGAGCGCCACCCCCCCGAACCCCGCCTCCTTCGACAAGCTGGGCGGCCTGTCCTACCTCAACCCGGCCGCGCCCGAACCCTGGGCCAGCTTCGTGCAGCAGATCGAGCGTGTGCGCCCCTACCTCGGCTCGCTCGAGCGCTGGGTCGAGACCCTGATCCGCCCCAAGCGCACGCTGATCGTGGATGTGCCGATCGAGCGCGACGACGGCACCGTTGCCCACTTCGAGGGCTACCGCGTGCAGCACAGCCTGTCGCGCGGCCCGGGCAAGGGCGGTGTGCGCTTCCACCCCGACGTGACGCTCAATGAGGTGATGGCGCTCGCCGGCTGGATGACCATCAAGAACGCCGCGGTCGGCCTGCCCTTCGGCGGCGCCAAGGGCGGCATCCGCGTCGACCCCAACAGCGTCAGCAAGGGCGAGCTACAGCGCATCACCCGGCGCTACACCTCCGAGATCGGCGTGATCATCGGCCCCGATCGCGACATCCCGGCGCCGGACGTTGGCACCAACGCGATGACCATGGCGGTGATGATGGACACCTTCTCGATGAACCGCGGCGGCACCGCCACCGGCGTCGTCACCGGCAAGCCGATCGCGCTCGGCGGCAGCCTGGGCCGCCAGGAAGCCACCGGCCGCGGCGTGTTCATCACCGCGCGCGAGGCCGGCCGCACGATCGGCCTGCAGATCGACGGCGTGCGCGTGGTCGTGCAGGGCTTCGGCAACGTCGGCGGCATCGCAGCGCGCCTGTTCCACGAGGCCGGCGCGCGCGTGCTGGCGGTGGCCGACCATACCGCGACCCTGGCCAACGAGCACGGCATCGACATCCCCGCGGCGCTCGCGCACGTGGCCGCGAACGGCGGGCTCGCCGGCTTTCCGGGCGCCGCGCCGATCGACATCGAGGACTTCTGGCAGATCGAGTGCGACTTCCTCGTCCCGGCTGCGCTCGAGGGCCAGATCACCCCGGCGCGCGCCGAGCGCATCCGCACCCGTATCGTCGTCGAAGGCGCCAATGGTCCGACCACGCCGGCGGCCGACGATGTGCTGCGCGAACGCGGCGTGCTGGTGGTGCCCGACGTGCTGGCCAACGCCGGCGGCGTGACTGTGTCCTATTTCGAGTGGGTGCAGGACTTCTCGAGCTTCTTCTGGACCGAGGAGGAGATCAACGAGCGCCTCGAGCGCCTGATGGTCAACGCCTTCGCCGCGATCTCGCACGTGGCTGCCGACAAGAAGGTGTCGCTGCGCACCGCGGCTTTCATCATCGCCTGCCATCGCGTGCTCGAAGCGCGCGCCGAGCGCGGCCTCTACCCCTGATCGCAGTGCCGCCTCCCTTCATGCGGGGGCGGCGGGCGGCCTCGGGCCTGGCGTTGGGCCTGGCGTTGTCGCCGATCTGGGCCGCTGCGGGTATGCTCTCGGTCGGCCCGTTCGGGCGTGGTCGGGGACGGAGGGCAGGCTTGATCGAACGCGGAGTGAGGCGCCGGGAATGGCTCGGGCAGCGTGTCTGGCTGGCGCTGGCCCTGTGCTGCGTGTTCGCCGCGGCCGTGCAGGCCTATCGCATCAGCGAGCGGCTCGGCGCCGAACGCATGCGTGTGGAGGCCAATCATCGGCTGGAACTGCTCGCTGCGGCGGTCGATAGCATCATCCTGCGGCTTGAGCACATCCCCGGCACGCTCGAGCTCAACCCGGACCTTCGCGCCTGGCTGTTGGCGCCCGGCGACCCTGTGCTGGCGGCGCGGGTGCAAGCCTTCCTGCATGCGCTCAACGATCAGGTCGGCGCGCGCCTGATCTACCTGCTCGATGCCGATGGCCGGCTGCTGGCTGCGGCGGGTCGTGACACCTCGGCCGCTGCGCCGGGCGAGGACCTGTCCTTCCGCAGTTATTTCCGCTGGGCCCGGGGGGGGCTCACCGGGCGTGACTTCTCCGTGGGGGAGGCAGGCGAGGATGCGGGGTATTTCGTCTCGCGTCCGATCCGCGACGGTGAGGAGGTCGTCGGTGTCGTGGCGGTCAAGATCGATCTGGGGGTGCTGCAGCAGGCCCTTGAGGCGCTCGAGGAGCCCGCGCTGATCGCGGACAGCAATGGAGTCGTGATCATGAGCGCAGTCAGTGGCTGGCGCTACAGCGCACTCGAGCCGATGAGTGCGCTCGCCCATGCTACCGCGCGGGCCAGCCGGCTCTACGACGACGAGGAGATCGTGCCCTTTGTCGTCCCGCTGCCCCTGCGTACCGGCAGCCCCCCTAAGGAGGCGACTCTGCCCGCCCTGGTGCTGACCGCAGACGGCGCCGGCCGGCTCGACGCCGCACGTTATCGGGTGGTGCTCAAGCTGCTCGAGCGCACGGGCTGGCGCGTGGTCCTGTTCTCGAATCTGCGCAGCCTGCGTGCCGAAGCGTTCAGCCATGCAGCGCTGGTCTTCAGTGCGGGCACGGTCCTGCTCATGGCATTGGCCTATCTGCTGCAGCGGCGTCGTATCGTGCGTCAGAAGCTTGCTACCCAGGCACTGCTTGCAGAGGCCAACCGCGTTCTCGAGACCACCGTCGAGCGCCGTACGCGTTCGCTGCGCGAAACCAATGAGCGCCTGCAGCGTGAAGTCGCCGAACGTAAGGCGGCCGAGGCGGAACTGCGCACTGCACAGGACGAACTCGTCCATGCCGCCAGGCTCGCCGCGCTCGGGCAACTGGCCACGGGCATTACCCACGAGCTGTCGCAGCCGCTGGGCGCGCTGTCCACGCTCAACGACAATGCCGCCGAGTACCTGCGCCGTGGCGCCACAGACAAGGCGGCGCGCAACCTGGAACTGGTCGCCGAGATGGTGGGGCGCATGGATGGCATCATCACGCCGCTGCGCGACTTCGCCCGCAAATCGCCCGCTCAGCCGGGCGAGGTCCGGCTGAGCGAAGCGGTTGACGCCGCCCTGCGCCTGGTCGATCACCGGCTGCAGAAACAGGGTGTGGAGGTGGTGGCCCGGGTACCGGCGACGGCGCGGGTCTGGTGTGACCGTGGCCGCCTGGAGCAGGTGCTGGTCAATCTGTTCGGCAATGCGGCGGACGCGATGGAGGGGTGCCCGACGCGCAGGCTGACAATCGAGATCGAGGGTGTCGCCGACTGGCCCGACGCGATCGTGGTCAGCGACACAGGGAGGGGCCTCGCCGAAGGCGTGCGTGCACGCCTGTTCGAACCCTTCTTCAGCACCAAGCCACGGGGCGTTGGTTTGGGCCTTGGGCTGGCGATATCCCGCGACATCGTGCACGAGTTCGGCGGCACGTTGAGCGCGCGCAACGGCGAGGGTGGCGGGGCGAGCTTTCGTATCGGTTTGCCGCCGCACAAGGAGGACAAGGCATGAGCGAACACGCGGTTCTGCTCGTGGAGGACGACCCGCATCTGCGTCTCGGTTGCGAGCAGGCCTTCGAGATCGCGGGTATTCCGGCAGTTGCCGTGGGCTCGGCGGAAGAGGCGCGCCGTCACCTTGACGGCGCGGGGGTCGATGTCGTGGTGACTGATATGCGCCTCCCCGGCGAGGATGGCATGAGCCTGCTGCAATGGCTGCAGAGCCGGGATGAGAGCTTGCCGGTGATCATGATCACCGGCCACGGTGGCGTCAGTCATGCGGTGGAGGCGATGCGTGCCGGTGCCTACGATTTCATCACCAAGCCCTTCGCCTCGGCCCACCTGCTGGACGTGGTGCGGCGCGCCCTGGAGAAGCGCCGCCTGAGCCGCGAGGTTCAGCAGTTGCGCAGCCAGCTCGCACAGCGTGCGGGTGCAGGGCAGTACCTGATTGGCCAATCGCCGGCCATGGTGAAGCTGCGCGAACTGGTGACCAGCCTCGCCGACAAGGATGTGGACGTCCTGGTGCATGGCGAAACCGGCACCGGCAAGGAGCGGGTGGCGCGCTGCCTGCACGAGCTCGGTCGGCGCGCGCGCGGCAACTTCGTCGCGATCAACTGCGGCGGTCTGCCCGAGCATCTGCTCGACAGCGAGCTGTTCGGGCATGAGGCCGGCGCCTTCACCGGTGCGGCGCGTCGGCGCGTGGGGAAAATCGAACATGCCAGCGGCGGCACGCTCTTCCTCGACGAGATCGAGAGTATGCCGGTGCAGGCGCAGATCAAGCTGCTGCGCGTACTTCAGGAGCGCTGCCTGGAGCGCCTGGGCGGCAATCAGCTGGTTCCGGTAGATACCCGCATCGTGGCGGCCACCAAGGACGACCTGCGCCAGCGCGCGGACGAGGGCAGCTTCCGCGAGGATCTGTACTACCGCCTCAACGTGGTCATGATCGAGCTGCCGCCCCTGCGCGAGCGGCGCGAGGACATTCCGCTGCTGTTCCAGCATTTCCTGCAGCAGTCCGCGCAGCGCCATGACCTGCCGGTGCCCGAGTGCCCGCCCGAGCTGATGCAGCGCTTGCTTGCCCATCCCTGGCGCGGGAACGTGCGTGAACTGCGCAACATGGCGGACTGCATGGTGCTCGGGATCCGTCGCGAGGTGCTGGCGGAGGCCGACAGGGATGCGGTCGACCCGCCCTCGCTGGCCGAGGCGGTGGACGCCTTCGAGCGCAGCCTGATCGCTGCGGCACTGGCGCGTTGCGACGGCAACCTCACGCGCGCGGCTGCCAGCCTGCGTGTGGCGAAGACCACGCTGTTCGACAAGCTGCGCCGGCATGGGCTCGAGGGTGGTTCGATCGGGCGCTGACGGGCGCGATCGCGTGGCGCCTGCGTTCGGTTTTTCGGACGTCGCCAGGTCGATTTGTCCGAAAAGCCGAACGCGGGACGGCGCATGGATTGAAAAACCGTTTCAATTCATTAATTTGTTTTTTCTTCTGCCTGGCACGTTCGGTGCTAAGTATTTCCTCCGTGGGTTGCGGCATGGTGCCGCAGCTCATCGCATGCCCGAAGCACAACAGGGCAGGGATTCTTACAGGAGGAGTACACAATGAAAAAATTGAGCGCAATCGCCGCTGCCTTCGCCCTCGTGGGCACGATGGGTGCAACGCCCGCCGTCGCGCAGCAGCAGTTCGTCACCATCGGCACCGGGGGCGTGACCGGCGTGTATTACGCCGCCGGCGGCGCGATCTGCCGCCTGATCAACAAGGACCGCGCCCAGCACGGGTTGCGCTGCTCGGTGGAGAGCACTGGCGGCTCGGTGTACAACGTCAACACCATCAAGGCCGGTGAGCTCGACTTCGGCGTTGCCCAGTCCGACGTGCAGTACAACGCAGTCAAGGGCCAGGCCCAGTTCGCCGATTCCGGACCGGTCGCGGACCTGCGCGCGGTCTTCTCACTGCACCCGGAGCCGCTGACCGTGCTTGCGCGCAAGGAAGCGGGCGTGAGCACGATGGAGGGCTTCAAGGGCAAGCGCTTCAACATCGGCAACCCGGGCTCGGGCCAGCGCGCCACCATGGAAATGCTGATGCCGGCGCTGGGCATGAGCAAGGATGACTTCTCGCTTGCCTCCGAGCTCAAGCCCGACGAGCACGGCGCTGCCCTGTGCGACAACAAGATCGACGGCTTCGCCTACGTCGTCGGCCACCCGGCCGCCAACATCCAGGATCCGACCACCACCTGCGGCGCCAAGCTGGTGAACGTGACCGGTCCCGGCGTCGACAAACTCGTCGCGGAGCTGCCGTACTTCGCCAAGGTCACGGTGCCGGGCGGCATGTATGCCAACAATCCGAACCCGACGGAGACCTTCGGCGTGGTCGCGAGCTTCGTAACCTCGGCCAAGGTGCCGGCGGAGACGGTGTACACCATGGTCAAGGCCGTGTTCGACAATTTCGAAGACTTCAAGAAGCTGCATCCGGCCTTCGCCAACCTCCAGCCCGAGCACATGGTCAAGGATGGCCTCTCGGCGCCGCTGCATGAGGGCGCGGTGAAGTACTACAAGGAAAAGGGCTGGATGTAAGCCCTGAATAGCCTGCGGCCTTGGGGCCGCAGGCCGTTTCGTTTGTCCCGGCGCCTGCGGGCGCGTGCTCGGACCGTGTCGAGCCCTGAAGGGTGCACAACATGACTGATAACAAAGACAAGGCCAGCTTCGAGCTGTCCGACGAAGAACTGCAGAAGATCGTCGCCGAGGC
>NZ_JBQWSN020000021.1:0-55523 GCF_052598215.2 Thauera sp. ZXT1-4
CGCTCAGAAACCCGCCGCTGCACCATCGAGATGACGAATGTCGCTTCCGGGTCGGATGCAGTCAGCAAGCGCGGCGAGGGATCGTGCTCACAGGGATCGTGCTCACCCTTGAGTTGTGCGCACGACTGGCGCACAATTAGCGCATTGTTTTCCTAGGAGCGCTCGATGAACTCCCTGACCAAAGACACCCGCCTGCACATCCGGTGTGACCAGGAAGTTCGGCGTCTGCTCGACAAGGCGGCGGCCTACGCGCACATGAGCGTGTCGGAGTTCGTGCTGCGAAACGCTGTCGAGCAGGCCCAGACTCTGGTGCAGCAGCACGAGGCCATCACGCTGTCGCAGCAGGATTTTTCCGCGTTTCTCGATGCCCTGGATGCACCGGCTCACCCCGCTCCGGCCTTGCAGAGGGCGTTCGTCCGCCACGCCAGCCAGGTGCGTTGAGTGGAGTACCGCATTCGCGCGCTCGACAACGAGACGGCGACCGCCGATTTTGGATGTGGGGAGGCGGCGCTGGATGAATACTTGCACCGCTATGCTAGGCAGAACGTCAAGCGCGGAGTGGCGCGGGTGTTCGTGGCGACGCCGGCCGATCTGGTCAGCGAGGTCGCAGGCTTCTACACACTGAGCGCCGCCAGCGTTGCCGCCGAAAAGCTACCCGAGTCCTTGCGCAAGAAGCTGCCGCGTTACCCCGTCCCTGCCGCCTTGCTCGGTCGGCTTGCCGTGAGTGAAGTGGCGCAAGGGCAGGGCCTGGGTTCCATCTTGTTGGTCGATGCTTGCAAGCGGGTGGCCGCCGCCAGCCAGACGCTCGCGGTGGCGGCCATCATCGTCGATGCCAAATCGCCCGCTGCGGCCACCTTCTACAAACACTTCGGATTCGTCGAGCTTCCTGGCCAGCCGGGGCGCTGGATGTTGCCGAGGTCCCATTTCGTTCAGGGACTTTGAACGCCTGATTGTTCTCGACTCACAGAGTCCTTCGCCGTGCGCTTTCCGACCTTCACGGCCGCCGATGTCCCGGGCAATCGCTTAGAATCCACGTTTTGCCCAAGACCGCACCGACGCTGCCATGCCCCAGAATTCCATATCCCGTCCCGTCCGCACCCGCTTCGCCCCCAGCCCGACCGGCTACCTGCATATCGGCGGCGCGCGCACCGCGCTGTTCTCGTGGGCCTTTGCCCGTCGCCACGGTGGCAGCTTCATCCTGCGCATCGAGGACACCGACGTCGCGCGCTCCACCCCCGCGGCGGTGCAGGCGATCCTCGACGGCATGCAGTGGCTGGGCCTGGAGCACGACGAGGGCCCGTTCTACCAGATGCAGCGCATGGACCGTTACAAGGAGGTCATCGGCCAGATGCTGGCCGCCGGCGCCGCCTACCACTGCTACATGTCGTCCGAGGAGCTTGACCAGATCCGCGAGGCACAGCGAGCGCGGGGCGAGAAGCCGCGCTACGACGGGCGCTGGCGCCCCGAGGCGGGCAAGACCCTGCCGCCGCCGCCCGCGGGCGTGCAGCCGGTGGTGCGTTTCTGCAACCCGAGCGAGGGCGTGGTGGCCTGGGATGACCTGGTCAAGGGTCGCATCGAGATCGCCAACGCCGAGATGGACGACTTCATCATCGCGCGCGCCGACGGCACGCCGACCTACAACTTTTGCGTGGTGGTGGACGACTGGGACATGGGCATCACGCACGTCATCCGCGGCGACGACCATGTGAACAACACCCCGCGCCAGATCAACGTGCTGCGCGCGCTCGGCGCCGAAGTGCCGCTGTACGCCCACCTGTCGATGATCCTCGGCGACGACGGCACCAAGCTCTCCAAGCGTCACGGCGCGGTGAGCGTGATGCAATACGACGAGGACGGTTACCTGCCCGAGGCGGTGATCAACTACCTGGCGCGCCTGGGCTGGAGCCACGGCGACGACGAGATCTTCAGCCGCGAGCAGTTCGTCGAGTGGTTCGACCTCGACCACATCACGCCCTCGGCCGCGCAGTTCAACACCGAGAAGCTCAACTGGCTCAACGCGCAGTACATCAGGAAGGCGGACGACGCGTTGCTGGCCGCCGAGGTCGCCAACCGCCTGGCGCGGCGCGAGGTGAACCCCGAGACCGGCGTGACGCTGGAGGCGGTGGTGGCGCTGTACAAGGACCGGGTCGCCAACCTCAACGAACTGGCCGACTCGGTCGAGTTGTTTGTGGCCGATGTGCATCCTGCGCCGGAAGTGATCGGCCAGCATCTGACCGATGCCGCCAGAGCTGCGCTCGCCAGCCTGCGTACGCGCCTGGCGGACACGGAGTGGAGCAAGGCCGCGCTGTCGCAGGCGATCAAGGACACCATGGCCGAGCACGGCCTGAAGATGCCGCAGGTGGCTATTCCGTTGCGCGTGGCGGTGCTTGGCGTGCCGCAGACCCCGGCGATTGACGCGGTGCTCGAGGTGCTCGGGCGCGAGCGCGTGCTGCAGCGGCTTGATCGCCGCCTCTGAACGCAGTGAGGGCGTGGGTTCAGGCGCCTTCCGGCGGAATGATGTCCGATGGGTGGAGCATGACGCGGTTCCGCCCCTCGTTCTTGGCCTGGTAGAGCGCTTTGTCCGCGCGCCCGAGCGGTGTCTCGGGTTTGCGATCGTCAGGCCGCAGGCGGGTGACGCCGATGCTGGCGGTGACCGTGACGGCTGTGCCGTCCGCGGTGCGCACAGGATGGGTCTCGAGCGCCTTGCGCAGGCGCTCGGCAGTTTGCATTGCGCTCACCGCATCGTCGTCCGGCAGCAGCGCAGCGAATTCTTCCCCGCCGAGGCGTCCGATCACGTCCGAGTGACGCAGCGTCTGCCGGGACAGGGCGGCCAGGTTGCGCAGCACCTCATCGCCGGTAGCGTGGCCGAAGTTGTCATTGACCTGCTTGAAGTGGTCGAGATCGATCATCAACAGCGAGGCCTGTGTCGCGTGACGACTCACGCGACCGAGTTCGGCCTGTAGCCGCTCGAGGAAGTGGCGCCGGTTGGCCACCCCCGTCAGTGCGTCGGTGTTGGCGAGCGCCACCAGGGCCTCCTCGCGCCGCTTGTTCTCGCTGATGTCGTGGAACACCACGACGGCGCCGTTGAGTCGCCCGTCCTCGATCAGTGGCGCACAGGTCAACTCCACCGGAAAGCCGCTGCCGTCGCGTCGGATGAACCACTCTTCCTGCCTCCGGACCAAGCCATCCTTCAGCGTCTTGGCAATCGGGCACTCCGTTTCCGGGTAAGGCTGGCCGTCGTGGTGCGAATGGTGGAACAGCAGATGCTGACGTTTGCCTTCGATCTCGTCCTGGCGAAAGCCGAGCATGCGCAGGGCAGAGGTGTTGATGAAGCTTGTGTGACCTTCGAGGTCAACACCGTAGATCCCTTCCTCGGCGGTCATCAGCAGTACCTCGTTGCGCTGGGCGAGCTGTGAGATCTCGTGTGTCTGCGCAACCAGTTGTGCCCGCCACTCTCGCCGCGACAGGTGTGCGACGCCGAGGATGAGCCCCTGCACCAGCAGGAATCCCGCCAGACCCGAGAGGATCTTCTCCTCCCGTGCGGCGCCCAGCGCCTGAAGCGTGGGTGTTACGTCGCGCCAGATCGTCAGCGCGCCGACCGGTCCGCGACCCGGGTCGAGCTCTGCCCGGAAATCCTGCAGGGGGACGCGGAGCAGGTCGAAGTGCTGCCCGCCGGCGTGCATGCGTTCGATCTGGTAGGGGGCGTTGAAGGGAGCGAGCCTGCCTTCCTGGATCCATTGGCGGAGCTCGGGCCGTGAGTGGGCAAGCAGGAAGCAGCAGCTGTGGTCCTCGTGTGAGCGCGGGGGCTTGAAGGCGTCCCACATCGTGGCCGAAACCGCGTTGGGATTCAGTAGCACGCCGTAGCCGACCCCGGTCGACCGTGTCAGCCGCTCGATGGAACCGTCGAGAAGGGCCCCCAGTTCGATCAGCCCGACCAGCGCCGGTGGGGTGTCTGCGTGGTGGGCCATCACCGGCACGGCGCCACGCAGCCCGGCGAACGCACGGCCGATCTCGAAGCCGCTCTGGGCGATGCGCTCGCGGGCCGCTGCTTCGAGCAGGGGACGGACTTCGCCAAGCGCGTCACCATGCTCTCCGGGGGCATGCAAGCGCAGCACCGAAATGAGGTCCGGCGTCACCAATTGCAGCTGGCGAATGCCCAATTCGTCGCGCAACACCTGCCAGCGCGGCTCGAGCACGGTACGCAGGTCTTCCTGGAGCGCGGAGAACATTTCCCCGCGCTCCGAGCTGTCTGCAGGGTGCGGCAGGGCGGCGACACGCGTCATCAGGCGAATGAGCTCGGGCTCACTCGCAAGAATCTGCGCAAGGTTGACGAGGTTGCGTTCGAGCTCGGCCAGCTGGACCTCATAGGTCGTCCGCAGGGCGAGGATCTCCGTGTGCAGTTCCTGGGTGTTCCGACGCTCGTCCTGGCGGACGAAGTAGGCTGTTGCCGACAGGAAGATGAGGCCTGTGACGAAGCTTACGAGGATGAGGATCCGTCGATAGGTGATCACTTGGCTGCCCGTGGTCGGTCGCTGGAGTACGACAGTTCAATTATCCGTCTCCAGGATCGATTCAGAGCGTGTCAAAGTTGGCGAATTGTGGCGGCTTTGTAAGTATTCGTGCTCGGACGCGTGCGACGGTGAAGGTGATGTGGCGCCCGTTTGGGGTCAGGTGCTCGTGGCTTCGAAGCGTCCAGCGCGGATCGCGTCGGCCAGATCGCGCTCCAGCGGAAGGGGGTCGCCTTCGAGCTGGCTAGCCAGATGCTCGGCCACGAGCATGGACCAGACGAGCCCGCGGGCACCGAACCCCGATAGCGCGAACAGCTTTCGTCCGACATCGAGGGCGCCGACCATGGGCAGCCGGTCCGGCGAGGCCGGCCGGAAGCCGACGCGCCCGGCAAGCTTCGCGGCTTCGAATCCTTGCGCCGCGCCGGGCAGCATGCTCTCGAGCTTGGCCAAGTTCTCCGCGTGGTCGGCAGGGCGCAGTGTGGGGTCGTCGTCGTCCACCGCGAAGGTGGCACCGGCGCAGCGCAGGCCGTCGATCTCGGGGCTGATGTAGCCCCCGCAGCAGACGACGACGCGTGGCGGGCTGCTTGCCTTGGCGGGCAGCAGCGAGACTTGGCCGCGGGCGCTGACGACCGGCAGCGTGTTGGCCTGTGGAAAGCTCCGGATGCCGGTCCCTGCTGCCAGGATCAGTGTCGGTGCTGCGGCGATCCGGCTGCCGTCGGCGGCAATTGCCTCCCAGTGTTCAGCCACGTGAACGATACGATCGACCTGTGCGCCAAGATGTGTGTGGAGGGGGGCGCTGGCGCTCGCGCTGTCGAGCAGGGCACGACACAGGCTCGGCGGCTGAACCCAGCCGCTGTCGCCAAAGAACCAGCCACCGTGCCGCACCGCGCAACCGGCGATCGCCGCGGCTTCCTTTGCCTCCACGTAGCGCAGGTGCGTCGAAGGGAGTCCGAGGGCCTCGACCGCCTTGCGCATCTTGCCTTCCTGCGCGTTGTCCCGGGCGACGTGCAGCACGCCGCAGGCCTCGGCCCTGGGTGCGAACCCGTCGCGTCTCAGGCGCGCAATCATTTGCCAGCCATACAGGCTGCCAGCACGCGTCAGACGGCTCATGCGGTTGTCGTCCAGGCTGGGCAGTGGGCGCAGCACCCCGGCGTGGTTGCCGGACGCGCCCTGGCCGGGGCCCGCCGCAGCGTCGATCAGGTCGATGCGCCACCCACGCGCCGCCAGCCGCTCGGCTACGCTGCAGCCCGCGATGCCGGCGCCGATGATCAGCGCGTGGCGATGGGGTGCGGTCTCGGGCGGTACGGCTACGTTGAGGCGGCCGCGCAACATCTGGCGTTTGCCGCGGAAGCCGGGCGATTTCTCGAGCACGAAGCCGGCGTTGCGCAAGCCCTTGCGCACGTGGCCGGCGACCGACCATGTGGCGACGGTGGCCCCCGGTGCGGACAGGCGCGCGAGCTGGCTGTAGATGTGCTCCGACCAGAGTTCGGGATTGCGCGCGGGGGAGAAGCCATCCAGATAGATGGCATCGGCGCGAAGTGTCAGTTGGCCGAGCCCGTCGCGTGCATCGCCGAAGTAGAGCGTCAGCGTGACCCGTCCGCCGTCAAGGTGCAAGCGCTGCAGGCCAGGTGCAAGGACCGGCCAGCGTGCCTGGAGCTCGGTAGCGAGCGGCGCGAGCTCCGGCCAGCGAGCGTGCAGGGTTACGAGATCCTCGCGGGTGAATGGGTGGAGTTCGCAGGAGACGAAGTGCAGCCGTGTGCTGCGTTGCGCATCGGCCCGCCAGGCGGCCCAGGTGGCGAGAAAGTTGAGCCCGAGGCCAAAGCCCGTCTCGAGGATGACGAAGCGCTCGCGTCCCTTCCAGCGCTGTGGCAGGTCGTTCCCGGCAAGAAAGACGTGCTGTACTTGCCCGAGTGCGCCGTGGGCGGAGTGATAGACGTCCTCGAAGGCTTCGGACCAGGGCGTGCCGTCATCGGCGAAGGCGAGCCGGGCTGGAAAGAGCGGCATCAGGTCAGGGGGGCGGAGCGTGTGGCCTGGCGCCTGGCTCAGTGCGCGGCCTGTGCCTTGGCGGGCAGCAGGCGTTTCACCAGGCTGACGAGCAGCAGCACCGCCGCACCGGCGATGAGGCCAAACACCCCGTCAAGCAGGCTTGGCACCAGCGCGCCTGCAACGCCTTCCATGTCGACCGTGAGCGAGGCGATAAGGTGGTGCACAGGTGGCAGGCCGTGGCTGAGAATCCCGCCGCCGACGAGGAACATCGCCAGCGTTCCCAGCACCGAAAGTGCCCGCATCAGCCAAGGCGCCAGCCACAGCAGGGTGGCGCCGGTGCCACGGGCGATCGCGTTGGCCTGGCGGCGCAGGTAGAGGCCTGCATCGTCGAGCTTGACGATGGCCGCCACGAGCCCATACACGCCGGTGGTGATCATCACTGCGATGCTGATCAGCACGGCGACCTGGGTGGTGAAGTCCATGCCGCTGACCACGCCGAGCGCGATCACGATGATCTCGGCCGACAGGATGAAGTCGGTGCGGATCGCGCCCCTGATCTTGTCCTTTTCCAGCACGACAAGGTCGGCTTCGGGGTTGGTCATCGCTTCGACCACCTTGCGGCGGTGCTCGGCATCTTCCTTGCCATGGAGGTACTTGTGCGCCAGCTTCTCGACGCCTTCGAAGCAGAGGAAGGCGCCGCCCAGCATCAGCAGGGGCACGATCAGCCAGGGAATGAACGCGCTGATCGCCAGCGCGGCGGGCACCAGGATGGCCTTGTTCACCATCGACCCCTTGGCCACCGCCCACACGACCGGCAGCTCGCGGTCGGCTTCGACGCCGGATACCTGCTGTGCGTTGAGGGCGAGGTCGTCGCCCAGCACTCCAGCCGTCTTCTTGGTCGCCACCTTGGTCATGGTGGCGACGTCGTCGAGGATGCTGGCGATGTCGTCGAGAAGAACGAAGAGGCTGGTCCCGGCCACCGACGGCTTACTCCGGACGCATCTGCGGGAACAGGATCACGTCGCGGATTGCCGGCGCATCGGTCAGCAGCATCACCAGGCGGTCGATGCCGATGCCGCAGCCACCCGTCGGGGGCAGGCCGTACTCGAGGGCGCGGATGTAGTCGGCGTCGAAGTACATGGCTTCCTCGTCGCCGGCTTCCTTGGCCTCGACCTGGGCGCGGAAGCGCGCGGCCTGGTCCTCGGGGTCGTTCAACTCGGAGAAGCCGTTCGCGATTTCGCGCCCGACGATGAAGAGCTCGAAGCGCTCGGTGATCTCGGGGTCGGTGTCCGAGGCACGCGCCAGCGGCGAGACTTCGACCGGGTAGTCGATGATGAAGGTCGGCTCCCACAGCTCGGCCTCAGTGCAGGCCTCGAACAACTGCAGCTGCAGGCTGCCCAGCCCGCCCGGCTTCACCTTCTCGCCGAAGGCGACGATTTTCTCCTTCAGCCAGTCGGCATCCGCCAGCTGCACCTCGGTGAAGCCCGGATGGTACTTGCGGATCGCCTGCACGATGGTGAGGCGGTGGAAGGGCCTGGACAAATCCAGCTCGCGGCCCTGGTAGACGAAGGATTCGGTGCCCAGCGCCTCGCGCGCGGCCTGGCGGATCAGCCCTTCGGTGAAGTCCATCAGCGTCTTGTAGTTCGCGTACGCCTCGTAGAACTCCATCATGGTGAATTCGGGGTTGTGGCGCGGGCTGAGGCCTTCGTTGCGGAAGTTGCGGTTGACCTCGAACACCTTCTCGAAGCCGCCCACCACCAGGCGCTTGAGGTAGAGCTCCGGCGCGATGCGCAGGAACAGCTCCATGTCGAGCGCGTTGTGGTGGGTGGTGAAGGGCTTGGCCGCGGCGCCGCCGGGGATGGGGTGCATCATCGGCGTCTCGACCTCGAGGAAGCCATGACCCGTCATGTAGTTGCGGATCGACTGCACCATGCGGCTACGTGCCACGAAGGTGAAGCGCGTCTGCTCGTTCATGATCATGTCGACGTAGCGCTGGCGGTACTTCTGCTCGACGTCGGTGAGGCCGTGGAACTTGTCCGGCAGCGGACGCAGGCTCTTGGTCAGCAGGCGGATCTCGCTGGCCTTGACCGACAGCTCGCCGGTCTTGGTCTTGAACACCGTGCCGACGCAGCCGAC
Source organism: Thauera sp. ZXT1-4 (assembly GCF_052598215.2). Lineage (NCBI taxonomy): Bacteria > Pseudomonadati > Pseudomonadota > Betaproteobacteria > Rhodocyclales > Zoogloeaceae > Thauera > Thauera sp. ZXT1-4. The sequence goes on from NZ_JBQWSN020000021.1 coordinate 8,631, forward strand.
GATGTCGCCGATGTCCCAGGTCTTGAACTGGGCATACACGTCCTCACCCACGCCGTCGCGCTGCACGTAGAGCTGGATGCGGCCGGAGAGGTCCTGGATGGTGACGAAGCTCGCCTTGCCCATGACGCGCTTCAACATGATGCGGCCGGCCACCTTGACCTCGACCGGCGTGGCTTCCAGCGCGTCCGCCTCCTTCTCGCCGTAGAGCTCATCGAGCTTGCCGGCGGTGTTCTCGCGCGAGAAGTCATTGGGGAATGCGCTGCCGCTGGCGCGCCAGGCGGCGAGTTTCTCGCGACGCTCGGCGATCAGGTGGTTCTCGTCCTGGGGCGGGGTGTTCGTCTGGTCGGACATGGTCGGTGTCGGGGCGGTAAGAGTGGATGCGGCGCGGGTGCGACCGCGGCGCGAAAGGCGTAATTGTGGCAGGCCCGGCACCATGCGGCAATCGCGTGCTTACCCGGGTGCACGTTTCTGCACGGCTGGGCTAAAGTCCGGCGCTCTTTGACCGATTAGTCCATTCAGACTATTTCTTCTGGCGGAAGATTCTCATGAGCACGTTCAGCGAACTTTACGAATCAGTGGAGCGGACCTTCTGGAACTCGCTGACCAAGAAGCTGCTCAGCCTGTTGATGTTGCTCGTCTTCAATCTCGGTTATTTCGCGATCTGGAGCAGCCTGCACGCCGACGTCGAGCAAGCCTTGCGGGCCGGGAGCGCCTCGCCCGAGACGCTCGCCCAGGTGAGTGCAGCCTTCGACTTCGGGCTGTACGCCATGCTGATACTCACCGCGTTCGCAGTCGCGTTCCTGGTGGGGCAGATCCTCTATTTGCGACACCTGATCGTGCGCCCGATCCGGGTCGTCACACGCATTTTCAACGAGATCGCCCAGGGGCAGGGCGACTTTTCCCGTGATCTGCCACTGACCACGCATGACGAGTTGCGTGAGCTTGCGCAGGGGTACAACCGCTTTGCGGTCAAGATGCGCGAGGTGATCGGCAGCGTGCGCACCATGAGCGTCAGCATTGCCCGCGAGGCGGTTCAGGTGAAACTGGGTGTCGAGAACTCGGCCCGTGACGCGCGCAAGCAGGGGGAGATGACGCGCCTGGTGTTCGATGCGAGCACCAGTTCCACCTCGGCGATCGCCGACGTGTCGGGCAGCGCGCGTGCGATCGACGGTTCGACGCGCAGCAACCTCGAGATCGCACGCGCTTCGCTCGCGGAGGTGCAGAACGTGGCGGAGAAGATCAATCTCGTCAGCGAGAAGCTGCAGCGCTTCAACCACACCGTCGACGACCTGTCGCAGCGTTCTGAGAGCGTCATGCAGATTGCCGCACTGATTCGCGAGATCGCCGATCAGACCAACCTGCTCGCGCTCAATGCTGCGATCGAGGCTGCCCGCGCGGGTGAGGCCGGGCGCGGCTTCGCCGTGGTGGCGGACGAGGTGCGCAAGCTCGCCGAGCGCGTCAACAAGGCCACCCAGGAGATCGTCGGCAACATCAATGGCATGCTCGAGCTGGTCGGTGAGACGCGCTCCGAGAACGAAGTCATCAACGCCGACGTGCATCAGACGCGCGAGGTGGTCACGCGCTCGGCAGCGCAGTTCGAGCACATGGTGGGCGAGTTCGAGCGGACCGGCGAGCAACTCACGCAAATTGCGGAGGGCATGGAGTCGTTGAACGAGACCAACGCACGCGTGCACGAGAACGTCAGCCTGATCCACGATCTGTCGACTACCGTGGCCGGCCAGATGGACCAGTGCGAGCGCCGCACCAACGAGCTTACCAAGTCGACCGAAGCGGTGCAGGAGCTGGTGTCGCGCTTCACCATCGGCAGCGGCGCCTTCGACAACCTGGTCACGCAGGCGCGCGAGTTCCGCGACCGGGTGCAGGCGACACTGCAGGCCATGGCAGATTCCAAGGTGGACGTCTTCGACCGCAATTACCGCCCGATCGCCGGCACCAATCCGACGAAGTTCAAGGTGGCCTGGAGCGACGAATTCACCCGTCGCTGCCAGGGCATGCTGGACGAGGCGCTTGAGCGCGCGCGCGGTGCAGCCTATGCCGTTGCGGTCAACACCGACAGCTACCTCTCGGCGCACAACGCATGTTATTCGAAGCCGCTCACCGGCGATCCGGAAAAGGATCTGGTCGGCAACCGCACCTGCCGCAAGTTCGAGCGCCCGCCCGAACTGCGCGCGGCGCGCAATACGGAGTCCATGCTGCTACAGACCTTCCTGCGCGACACGGGCGAGGTGCTGTGCGACATCGCCATGCCGATCATGGTGAATGGCCGCCATTGGGGCAACGTGCGCATCGGCGCGCCGGCGGAGGCGCTGCTGGAGCGCTGAAGCGCTGCCCCCTGAGCAACCCGGCCTTCATGGTTACCGTGAAGGCCGGGTTGCTCAGTCCACCGCCCGTTGCAGCACTCCGATCGGTGGCGCCCAGTCGGTGCCGGGCTGCTTCTTGCGCGTGACCAGCGTCAGCTGGGCTGGGGCGAAGACGTTTGCGTTGTGGGTGACCGGCGTGGTGATCAGGTATTGCGCGCGGGTAGCGCGCAGGAAGGTGCCGACGCGGTCGATATTGGCGACGTCCAGGTGAGCAAAGGGCTCGTCGATGAAGACGAAGCCGCCCGGGCGGGATTCGTCCATCAGCAGGCCGATCAGCAGGATCAGCGACTTCATGACCTGCTGCCCGCCCGAGGCCTCGCCGTCGTTGAGGCCCACCGCACCCTTGCGGTCGAAGTCGAAGCGCACCTCCAGCCCGGCCTGGGCGAGCGAGAGGTCGTCGTTGTCCAGGTGCGGGGTGGGGCAGTCCACGCTGACGTTGGCCAACTCGCCGAGCGCCTTCAGGTTCTTCGCGTACTGGCGCACGGTGGCGCGCAGCTTGGCGATGTAGGCGGCGCGGGCGTTGTCGGTGTGCAGGCGTGCGGTGGTGCAGTAGCCCTGGCGGTTGAGGTAGTCGCGCTCGCGTAGCGCGACGTCGGCGGCGAGGCGGTCGCGCACGACCAGCACCGCGGGGTCGGTGATCCAGTCGCCTTCGTCGAGGTGGCGGCGCAGGCGTTCGACTTGCAGGCGGGCGCCACGGGCATCGCCGTATTTGTCTGCGAGCAGGGCGAGCTCGCTGGTGTCGAGCCAGTGCGCGGGCATGCCGCGCCGACGGCGGCGCAGCTTGAGGATGCGTTCGGCCTGGGTGTGGCGGCGCGGACCGTGCTCGCGCGCAATGTCGGCCAGGCGCAGGTCGATGGCCTTGAGTTCGCGATTGCGGCGGTCGAGCTCGATCTGGATGCCGTTGAGCTTTTCGGCGAGACGGTCCATCTCGCCGCGCGTCTCGGTGCGCTCGGCAATCGCTTCGGTGAGCGCCCTGCGCGCGGCGGGCAGCTCGGTTTCGGCACTTACGTAGGTTTCGGCCTTGGCTGCGAGCAATTGCGCCGACTGCAGGCCTAGCAGGCGCTGGCGGATCGTGGTGAGCCGGGCTGCGGCCGCATCCAGCTTGGGGCGCAGGGCCTGGAGCTGCTTGTCCAGCCCGGCGATCTCGTCCTGCAGCGCGGCGATGCGCGACTGGCGGGCGAGCTCGCCGAAGTGGAATTCCTGCGGCCGGCCGAGGTGGCGTGCGCCGCGGCGCTCGCGGTGGTAGCCGTCGCGGGTGATCCATTCCTGCTCGCGCGGCAGGTCGCGCGCGGCCTCGGCGTGCTCTACGCGGCGGATACGGTTGAGCAAGTCGGCGAGCCAGCGCGGCACCGGGGCACTGAACTCGACCACTTCAGCGAGGCTCATCGGTCGCGGAGGCGGCGCATTCTCGCGTTCCGGGACGATGAAGTGCCGGAAGCGTTCGCGCTCGCCGAGCGCCCATGCCGCATGCCGGTCGGCTTCGCGTTCGAGCAGGATCAGATTTCGGTAGGGGCGCAGGATGGCCTCGAGTGCGGCCTGCCACGCGGGGTCGATGACCTCCACCACCTCGGCCAGGCTCTTGTGCGCGATGCCGTCGGCCGTGAGCTTGACGCGAAAGCGCGCCACCTCGGTGTCGCCCGGCGGGCCGGCCCGGTTGCGCTCGCCGCGCAGGGTGTCGGTCTTCTCCTCGAAGGCGGTGACCAGCTCTCGCTCCTTGCGGCGCAGTGCGGCGAGCGCAGCGTCGGCTTCCTCATGCTCCTTTTCCAGTGCGACGGCGTCTGCGCCGTGTTCGCTGGCGAGCTGGGCGCGCAGCATGTCTCGCTCGTCGAGCAGCTTCTCCAGGTCGCGCACGCGGTCGTGGGCGGCGAGGTAGTGCCTTTCGGAGGCGGTGTCGCTTTCCTTCAGGCGCTTGCGCTCGGCCTGCGCGCCTTCCTGCTCGATACGCACGCCCTCCAGGCGCTGGCGGGATTCGCGTTGCTCGACGAGTTTCTCGGCGCGCTCGCGGCCAACGCGCTGCAGGGCTTCGCGTTCGCTGGCAATCTCGCGCTCGAGTTCGGCGATTTCGAGGCGGGGGACGATCTCGGCCTCCAGCGCCTGCACTTCGTCGGCAAGCTGCTTCCACTCCAGGAAGCGGTTGGCCTCGGCCTTTTTCTCCTCGGCCTGGGTCTTCAGGCGGTCGAGATCGATGCCGAGCTCGCTCAACTCGCGCTCGGCGGATTTCTGCTCCTCGCGCGCGGCCTGGTAGTTGTCCAGCACCTCCTTGTCGCCGAAGACGTCGAAGACGAGTTCGAGCAGGGCTTTGGGCGAGTATTCGCACAGCTTGTCGGTGTCGCCCTGTTCCAGCGCGAGCACCTTGGTGATGGCTGGGGTCAGGCCGCCCCAGGCGAGGCGGTTCTGGTAGTCGCGCAGGCCGATCCAGTCGTTGGTCTGCTCGAGCGCCTCGATCGCCAGATTGCCGTCGACGATGGTGTAGTCGCGGATCCAGTCGCCGCCGGCCTTGCGGATGCGGCAGGCGAGCGTGACCTCGTCCGCCAGGCAGGGGAAGAAGGGCCGCTTGCCGCTGTGGCCGGGCTGGTTGGCGACCACCGCGCGGATCCACGCGAAGCTGCGATCGGCGCGGCGCACGTAGCGGCGGAAGTCGCGCTTGCCCGAGCAGCGCAGCGCGAACAGCGTGCGCAGAGCGTCGAGCAGCGTGGTCTTGCCCGAGCCGTTGGGGCCTACGATGGTGATGATCTGCGCGTCCAGCGGCAGCGAGAAGCGCCGCCAGAAGTCCCAGTGGACGAGCTCGAGAGTCTTGATGTGGAACATGGGCCGGGGTCGCGGTGAGGCTCAGCGCCGCTGCAGCAGCAGCCCGCACTCGAGGTGGTGGGTGTAGGGGAACTGGTCGAAGGCTGCCGCCGCGGCGATGCGGTGGGTGGCGGCGAGCGCGGCGACGTTGGCGCGCAGGGTCTCCGGGTTGCAGGAGATGTAGAGGATGTTGTCGAAGCCTCGGGCGAGCGCAATCGTGCCGTCGTCGAGGCCGGCGCGCGGCGGGTCGACGAAAAGCGTGCTGAAGCGGTAGCCGGCCAGGTCCACGCCCTGCATGCGACGGTACTGGCGCCCGCCGGCGAGCGCGTCGCTGATCTCCTCGCTCGCCATGCGCACCATGGTGACGTTGCCCACGCCGTTGTCGGCGAGGTTGGTGTGTGCGGCGCGCACCGAGGTCTTGCTCATTTCGGTCGCGAGCACACGCCCGAACAGCGGCGCCAGCGCGACGGTGAAATTGCCGTTGCCACAGTAAAGCTCAAGCAGGTCGCCCGGGCCTTGCGAGCGTGCGCCCACTGCCTTGGCCTGCGTGCGCGCCCAGGTCAGCATGTGCTGATTCACGCCGCCGTTGGGCTGGGTGAAGCTGCCTTCGAACTGCTGGTAACGCAGGCGCTGGCCGTCGACCTCGAGCACCTCCTGCACCCAGTCACGATCCAGCACGATCTTCTGCTTGCGGCTGCGGCCGATGAGCTGGATCTGCAGGTCGGCGGCGAGCGCGCGCGCGGCCGCCTCCCAGGCCTCGTCGAGTGGACGGTGATAGACCAGGCTCACCAGGCACTCGCCGCTCAGCGTGGCGAGAAACTCGACCTGGAAGATCCTGCGCCGCAGCGGCTCGCTCGCCTGCAGGGCGTCGCGCAGGCGCGGCATCAGGGTGGCGATGGGTTCGGCGGCGGCGGGGAAGGTTTCGAGCAGGATGGGCTGCTTCGGGTCCGCACTGTCGAACATCGCGTAGTCGATGCGGCCCTCGTGGTGCCACAGGCGGAACTCGGCGCGCAGGCGGTAGTGCAGCGGCGCGGAGCGGAAGACCGCGGGCTCGGGCAGGTCGAATTCGGCGAAGTCGGCGCGGTAGCGCGCGAGCTTGGTGGAAAGCTGCTCTTCGTAGTGCGCGGGGTGGATGTCGGGCAGGGCCATGGATTCAGCGCTCCTCTTCCGTGGCGTCTTCCTCGTCGGGGAGCACGTCGGCAAAGTCCAAGGCATTGGCCGCAGGCATCGCGTGGCCGGCGGCGGCGAGCACCTCACCGAGCGTGCCGTGGATGACGCGGTCGGCCATCACCCGGTAGTCGAGCGCAAGGTCGAGCAGGGGGCCTTCGCTGATCAGGCCGTTGCGGCGCTCGATGAAGCCGAGGCGGGCGAGCTTGCCGAGCATGAAGTTGCGTACCTTTGTGCGCCCGCCCAGGCGCGGGCCGAAGTCGGCGATCAGCGAAGCCTCGGTGAGTGTGCCGGACACGGACTCGCCATGTGCCACAGGTTTGTCGGCGCCGCCGAAGAGGTCGGTCTGGCCGTCGTCGATCCGTTCGCGGCGGGTGACCTGACGCTCGCGTTTGGGCAGCACGATCAGCGACCAGAGGATCACCAGCAGCGCGATCTCGTCGCGCGTGAGGCCCAGATTGCTGGCGGCGTATTCGCGCCCACCGCCGAACACCGGCTCGGCCATTTCGGACTGCAGTGCTACACCGACATGGGCGGCGTAGGGGTTGTCGAGCAGGCGCAGGCCGACGTCGGCCAGCCGCCGGTCGAGCTCGAGGCGGAAGGTTTCGTCTACCAGCGCGCGGCGCACCTGCTTGTCGCTGCGCGGCAGCCAGCGCTGCGCGAGCAGCCGGGCGGTGAGCGTCTTGAGTTCGTGTTCCATGGGCAGTCCTGGCGGCTCAGGCCGTGGCGGTGTTGCGTGGGCGCACTTCGCCGAGCGTGATCGCGGCGATCTCGTCTTCGCCGACGGCGGTGAGCGTGTCACCAAACTCGACCTCCAGCGGCAGGCGCATGAAGCTGCTCACTGGGCCATCCTCCGAGCCGCCCTCGGGACCGGTACGGGCGCCATCCGCAAGCAGGGCGAGCAGCGACAGACGGTAGCTTGCCGGCGCGAAGCCGCCGCCGGCGATCACGCGCTGGAGTGGCTGCGGCGCCGGCAGGCCTTCGAGACGGTGGGTGAAATGCTCCAGCAGGCGCAGGTCTTCGGTGTGTGGCGCGACCTCGCCCGAGGTGTCGTCGGGCGGCGGCAGGCGCGCGTCGATCGCGGCGGTCACCGCATTGCCGTCGAGCTGGCTTTCGGCACGGTCGAGCAATTCGTGACCACCGGCCAGCAGTGCGAGCTCGGGCACCGCGGCGAACGCGTCGAACGCGAGCCCTGCGAGCGCATCCGCATCCAGGCTGCGAAGCCAGGCGGAGACGTCCGAGGACGAGATGCCCGAGGCGCCCAGCGTTACCCGCTGCGACTCGATCTTGTTGAGCGCGCGCTGGAAAGAGGCGTCTGCGCGTGCGAGACGTGACTGCGCCAGACCGATGCGTTGGGCAACGCGGGCGATGTCGAAGTCGACCTCGGGGTCGGCAAGCAGCTTGTTGAGCAGCTCGGTGCCGCGCTCCAGCCAGCGCCCGTTGGCCGACAGCCGGCGACGTGCATCGAGGATGCGAAACTCGGAGCCCGAGGCGATCGCCTCCTCGAAGTGCCAGGTGAGGTCGTTAAGCTTGGACAGCAGATGGCCGAGGGATTCGGCCGTGACGCCGCCCACGGCCTGCAGGCCGGCGAGCTGGGCGGTGAGGAAGCCGAGCTCGGCGTCTTCTTCCTCGCCGAAGCGCAGCAGCATGGCGATCGCCGCCACCGCGTTGCGGCCGATGTCGGACAGCGCGTAGTGGCCGTCCTCGCCGATCGCGAGCAGGGCGTTGTCGCGCAGGCGCTTCAACACCGTTTCGAGCTTGACCGGGTCGAGGTAGGTGAAGCGCGCGCGCAAGGCCTCGGGCGCCCAGCGCGGCGAGTCCGCTTCGCGCCCGATCTCGCGCAGCACCAGCAGGCGCATCAGCACCTCGGGCTCGGTGCCGCGGAAGAGCGTGATGAAGGCGTCGAGTAGCGGACGGGCCGAGGCCAGCGCCGCGAGCTCGGGCACCTCGTCGGCGTCGACGCCTGCGGCGAGGAAGTCGGACAGGAAAGGGTCAGTCAAACCTTAGACGCCTTGCTTCAGGCTCGCCGCAATGAAGTCGTCCAGGTCACCGTCCAGAATGGCCTGGGTGTTGCCGACCTCGTAGTTGGTGCGCAGATCCTTGATACGGGACTGGTCCAGCACGTAGCTGCGGATCTGGTGGCCCCAGCCGATGTCGCTCTTGGAGTCTTCCAGCTTCTGCTGCTCGGACTGGCGCTTGCGCAGTTCGGCCTCGTACAGGCGCGCCTTCAGCATCGACATGGCCTCAGCCTTGTTCTTGTGCTGCGAGCGGTCGTTCTGGCACTGCACGACAATGCCGGTGGGCTCGTGGGTGATGCGCACCGCGGAGTCGGTCTTGTTGATGTGCTGGCCGCCCGCACCCGAGGCGCGGTAGGTGTCGATGCGCAGGTCGGCGGGGTTGATCTCGATCTCGATCGAGTCGTCGACCTCGGGAAACACGAACACCGAGGTGAAGCTGGTGTGGCGGCGCGCGTTGGAGTCGAACGGCGACTTGCGCACCAGGCGGTGGATGCCGGTCTCGGTGCGCAGGAAGCCATAGGCGTATTCGCCGGAGAACTTGATCGTGCAGTTCTTGATGCCTGCGACCTCGCCCTCGGTCTCTTCCATCAGCTCGACGGTGAAGCCCTTCTTTTCGCCGTAGCGCAGGTACATGCGCTCGAGCATGCCTGCCCAGTCCTGCGCCTCGGTACCGCCGGCGCCGGCCTGGATCTCGATGAAGCAGTTGTTCGGGTCCATTGGGTTGCTGAACATGCGGCGGAACTCGAGCTTCTCGATCGCCTCCTGCAACTCGACGAGGTCGGCTTCGACCGCCTCGAAGGTGTCGTCGTCGTCCTCGGCCTCGGCGAGCTCGTAGAGATCCTTGAGGTCGCGCGACTGCGCGTCGATCTGCTGCAGCGTCAGCACCACGTCTTCGAGCTGGCGCTTTTCCTTGCCAAGCTCCTGGGCACGTTCGGCGTTGTTCCAGACCGCCGGGTCTTCCAGTGCGCGGTTAACCTCTTCGAGCTTCGATGCTTTCACATCGTAGTCAAAGATACCTCCGTAGTTCGCGACCGCGGGCGGCGAGGTCGGCGAGTTTTTCGGCGATGGCGTTCTGGCGTTCGGCTTCCATGGCTGCGGCTCCGGCTGAATCTGGAAAACCGCGCATTATACCGGCCATGAGTCGATGGGCGTGTGTGGCATCGTTTCGTGCCGCATCGTTTCGCGGACGGCCATCGCAGTGCAGTGCAGCGCGGTGCGGGCGGACTTGTCAGCGACCTCGCGCCATACGAAGTCGCACGTCCGTGTGTGCGGTCGCGCGGGTTTCGTCCGGGCGGGTGCCCGGATCAGGCTGCCTCGAAGTGCTCCACCATCAACTGCACGCTCGACACCCCTTGGTATTCGTTGATGCCCAGCCGGTAGGCGGCGTGGATCTGTGCGGCCGCACCTTCGGCGTGGTTGAACTGGATGGCCTCGTAGCGGCTGCCCCCGCGCGAGAGCTCGAGCTTGAGGTGCTTGTCCTTGAGCAGGCGCTGGCGCTCGACGCGGAACACGTCGTCGAACACCGGCGCGGGAAAGCCCTGGCCCCAGATCTCGTTGTCGAGCATGCGCACGGCGTCGAGCGCAAAGTAGCCCGACTCCAGGCTGCCGTCCGTGTCGATGCGTCGCTCGAGTTGTGCGGGCTCGAGCAACTCGCTTACCACCTCCTCAAAGGCTGCGTCGAAGCGCGCGAGTTCCGATTCGCGGATGGTGAGTCCGGCCGCCATGGCGTGGCCGCCGAAGCGCACGATGAGGTCGGGCTGGCGCTTGGTGACGAGATCGAGCGCGTCGCGCAGGTGCAGGCCGGGGATCGAGCGCCCGGAGCCCTTGAGCTCGCCGTCGTTGGCACGGGCGAAGGCAATGGTGGGGCGGTGCAGCTTTTCCTTGATGCGGCCGGCGACGATGCCGATCACGCCCTGGTGCCAGTCGGGCTCGAACAACGCCACGGTGGCGCGGTTGCCGGAGCTTACTTCCCCATTGATCCCGGCCAGGCGCGCGAGCGCTTCTTCCTGCATGCCGGCTTCGATGCTGCGGCGTTCGCGGTTGAGCTTGTCGAGTTCCTGGGCGATGTTCATCGCGCGCCCGGCGTCGTCGGTGATCAGGCACTCGATGCCGAGGCTCATGTCGGATAGCCGCCCGGCGGCGTTCAGCCGTGGGCCGATCATGAAGCCGAGATCCATTGTGCTGGCGCGTGCCGGATCGCGTCCGGCAAGGGCGAAAAGCGCGCGGATACCGGCCTGCATGCGGCCGGCGCGCATGCGCGCAAGACCCTGTGCCACCAGGATGCGGTTGTTGCGGTCGAGCTTGACCACGTCGGCCACGGTGCCGAGCGCCACCAGGTCGAGCAGGTCGGCGAGGTTGGGCTCCGTGCCGCCGGCAAAGGCGCCGCGCTCGCGCAGTTCGGCGCGCAGCGCGAGCATCGTGTAGAACATCGCGCCGACGCCAGCCAGCGCCTTGCTCGGGAAATCGCAGCCGGGCTGGTTGGGGTTCACGATCACGTCGGCCTCGGGCAATACATCGCCGGGCAGGTGGTGGTCGGTGATCACGGTCGCCATGCCGTGCGCACGTGCCGCGGCGATGCCCTCGACGCTGGCGATGCCGTTGTCGACCGTGATCAGCACGTCGGGCTCGAGCCGCGCGGCGATCTCGACCATGGCGGGGGTGAGGCCGTAGCCCAAGGTGACGCGGTCGGGCACCAGGTAATGTACGTCGGCGCCGAAGGCGCGCAGCGCGCGCATGCCCACCGCGCAGGCGGTGGCGCCGTCGCAGTCATAGTCTGCGACGATTACCATGCGCGCGCCGGCCTCGATGGCGTCGGCGAGCAACACGGCGGCTTCCTGCGTCCCGGTCAGCGCTTCGGGTGGCAGCAGGTTCTTGAGGCGGGTGTCGAGCTCGTCGGCGCGAGCGATGCCGCGCGCGGCGTACAGGCGGGCGAGCAGCGGGTGCAGGCCGGCGTCCGCGAGGCGGGCGAAGGCTTGCTGCGATACGGGGCGGGACTGGATGCGGGTCATCGGTCGGAATGTGTATTCGGGGGCGAGGGCGGCCCGGAAGTCGTCAGCGGTGCCGGGGCAATCGACTTCAGCAGCGCCTCGAAAGCATAGGGTTTGCGCCAGAACTTCCAGCGGTCGCTGCCGCGGTTCTTGACCACCAGCGTGCCGCGGTCGCCTGGTGCGGTGATGCACAGGGTGTCGAGCTGGCCGCGCCGCAGCGCGTCGGCAAGCGGGGCGAACCAGTCGCGTTCGAGTGCCTGGAGGCCACGACGCCAGGCGTCGAGATCGAGCACCTGCGCGGGCCGGCGCAGGTCGTCCAGCACGACCAGCGTGTCCTGCTTCAACGCAGAAGCGAGGTTGGGTGCAGCGACCGGACATCGGCCGGCACGTGCGAGCCCGATGCTGAGCGGGTCGGTGGCCTGTACCAGGGCCGCCGGCGCCCGCGGCATGGGCTCGAGTTCCCCCGCGCCCCATAGCCACACGCTGTTGACGGGCCGCTGGCCGGATTCCTCGCGTGCCCGGCTGCGCGCGTGATTGTGCAGCACGATCTGCGCTTCGTTCATCGTGCGCTGCCACAGCCGAGCGTCCTCGCCCTCGGGGAGGAAGTGCTTCACCGGTCGGCCGACGACGTCGTCCAGGGGGTACAGCGTGACGTTCGTGGCCTTCGGCAACCGAAGATACCAGCGTGTCGGGGTGCAGGCCTCGAACGCCCCGAGGTCGGCGAAGATTTCATTGAGCGCAGCGACCAGTTCGGCGGCTTCCTCCGCCGCCAGCTGGCCGTCGTCGAAACCCTGCAGCAGCAGGTGCTCGCGGGCGAAGGAGAGGTTGACCGGGTCTGCGCATAGCCAGTGGCTGTCTTCGTCCGGGGGTTGCGCGCTCGTTTCGCCGAGGCGCCTGAGTGCAGCCAGGGGAAGTGGCGCGCCGTGCAAGCCGAACAGCCCTGCCCGTTGACCATCGTAGGGCTCGAAATCGCGCACCGAGCGCGACCCGCGGCCGAGCAGGGTGGCGAGCCCATCGAGCGTCAGCCCGGAAGCGGGGCCGAGCAGGGTTGCGGTAGGCCACAGCAGGCCGGGGATCAGGAGCTGGATCTGCATCGAAAGCGCATCATGGGGAGCGGCACGAGTCTAGCATGTGCAAGGGGGCATCTGCCGCGCGCCAGCCCGCGCCCGTGGTGGGCAGCGGCCCCGGATGAGCCTGTTGGGTGCGAGTTGACAGAAGCCGGCGCAAAGCCTTCAATTGATGCACATGAAAGAATCACATGATTGCATGGGGCCAGCATGAAGACGACGCCTTCCACCGCCCGCGAACCCACTGCCGCCTACGTCGCAGGGCGCGTCCTTGGCGGTGCGAGCATCGAGCACTACCTGCACGCAGCATCGGCCCTCGAGCGCGATCACATGGTGCGCGAGGGGTTTGATACGGGTTCGCTGGACGCGTTCGCCCACCGTTTCGGCCGCAGCGGACGCAGCCTCGCGCAGCTGCTGGGTGTGGCGCCGGCCACCTACGATCGCCGTGTGCGCGAGGGCAAGCCCCTGTCGCAGGATGACTCCGATCGCGTCGCCCGGCTGATCGATGTCGAACGCGCCGCTGCGCGCGTGTTCGGTGATGAGGCGGCGGCCCGCGAATGGCTGGCTGCGCCGATCCCGGCGCTCGGCGGCGCGATCCCCATCGAACTGCTCGCCACCACGCCGGGCCACCAGGCCGTGATGAACGCCCTGCGTCGCATCATGGCCGGCACTGCTGCCTGATGGCTGCGCGCAGGGCCACCTTGTGGCGGCTGGCGCAGGATTGGGTCGATCTCGAAACCGGGGTGCGCTTGTGCGTCGCGGAGGATTTCTCGTGTGCAGGCAACGGTGCGGCGGCCGTCGGCGGTCGTTGGAACAGCGTGGGCAGGCCGGTCATCTACCTGGCGGACAGCCTGGCCCTGGCGCAACTCGAGAAGCGCGTGCATACCCCGCTACGCCCGCCACGGGATCTGGTCGCGGTCGAGGCGATGCTGCCCGCTGCGGTCGTGGCAGCAGCCGAGACGGTCGTGCTCCCTGAAGGCTGGGATGCGGACAACGTCGACTGGTCGGTGGGCTGCGCGGTGTCGCAGCACCTTGGCGACGACTGGCTGGCGCGTGGCAGCGCCTTGCTGCTGCGTGTGCCATCGGTGGTGGTGCCGGTGGGGTGGAATTACCTTCTCAACCCGGCGCACCCGGATGCGGGGCGGGTGAAGACGCGTCGGATCGAATACAGGCCTGATGCGCGGTTGTGGTAAAGGGGGCTCGTTGATCGGGGGCGCTGCTCGGCCTGACCCAGGGCTCGCTGTTTGGCCCGACTGACGATCAACGGCAGCTATAAGACTTTGCCTTTTCAATAGCGACTTCCGGCCAGAAGCCGTCACTGGCCATCCGAACCGGATAGCGGTCATCTGAACATAGAGGTATGCTACGTACTTATTTTTAGAATGAAAAGCACAAACTCATGATTTGGCTTCCTATTTTGTTTTGCCATTTTTGATTGCGTGCCGCTTTTTACAATATCAAGCTTTATGCATAAAATATTTTTTTATTAACAGGACTCGGCTGGCAGATTAGTTTTTCAGCCAAGCTTAATGTTCATATTGAGTGCGATGTCTGCTATGAAAATTAAAAAGCTGGGATTTTACTTAGCTCTTGGTTCTGTAGCACTAATAGCTGCCGCTTGCTCGCCACAAACGGCAGAATCTGAATGCACCAGTATCAAAGATAGGGCAGCAGAACTTAATTCACGAGTCCCTTTAAAAATAGACTTTGTAACGACGCTTGTGGGGGTTTCAGTATCCTACAGTGACGGGATTTGTGATGTACAAATAACCAACTCAGTTAATGAGCTGACCTTCATTAAAACTATTTCTCTTGTAAATCTCGAGCAGAATGCTGCTCAGCTTGATCTAATCCAAATCCACAATCTCATTTCGCACCTCAATTCAGAGGAAGGGCGGGGGTTCTACCTAGAGAAACTTGTGAGCGATTTAACAGAAAAGCCATTAATAAAATCCACTCACAAGGACATCAAAACAACCTATGTTTACATCTTTGACCTGGGAAACATAAAGCCAATGAAAGTTACTCTATTAAATAGAGGGCAATAAAATAAATCTTGAAACGTTTTTCATTTTGAATGCTAATGAAAGATGGGCGCTCTGGATTAGCTCCTAAACTATATTCTTACAGGTACGGCATGAGAGGCATAAACGGAAAATTTTGATTGGGGAGGACATTCTGATGGGTTTGCTGAAAATGCTTGGCCTCGGGCCGAAAGAAAAAATATGTGCTGGGTGTGGTGAGAAATCGATCCTGCGTGATCGGAAGCAGCCCAATCCTCGTCACCCGGGCAGCACGAGATATTGGGGGTGTCCATATGGCCCTGGTCTGTACTGTTGTAAGCCAGAAAACGTAGGAAAGAAAATCGCAATAAATGTTTTTGCTCGCGGGCAAAAGCGGTGGGCATGAAACCCAAAGAGTTTTCGGAGAGCTATGCCTCTTGACCTAATGAAGCCGACTGAACTCCATCGCGAGATGTTTCGCCGCAATGTCCTAGAAGGCTCAGGTCTGGTTGGCCCTCTCTACGCCACCGATGAGCTGCAACGTTCTCGTTTTTTCATAGAGACGATGGAGAAGATCATTTACTCCTCGGAAACCGCTGAGATAAAGGTGCTTGAACAAAATATCACCTCTCTCACGGAGGAAGACCAGGAGGAATTCTGGCAGTGGAACTATCCCATTCACTGGCAAGATATCTTTGGCGTTCGCATTCGGTCTGCATTCGTCGTGCAGCTTTGTAGCCACATCGAGGCAACACTCGGCGATATTGCCCACCGTGTCCGGGTAATCGAACGCTGCGCTATTGAGGTACGCCACATAAAGGGCTCGACTCTTGAGCAACACAAGCTCTATCTAGATACTTTCGCTAAGTTTGAGGGGCCACCACCGGATATTTGGAAGAATATGGCTCACGTCTTCCGTATTCGCAATGTCCATGTTCATCAGCAGGGCTATGGCGGGGAGATTGCAAACGACAGGGAGTTTTCATTGTTCTTGGCATCTCTGCCAAATATTAGAATCGAGAATAACTTTATCGAACTCCGGGCTGGGGCGTGCACTGCCCTCCTCGAAATTGTCTAGGAGTTTCACGGTGCTATCGCAAAGGCATTCGAAGCCTATCGCCAACGCGCATTGGCCATTGAGCGGCTGTCTCTCGCGCCCGATTCATGAAACTTCGGTCGACCGGACGCCCGGTAGGCTGCGTTGCCTGTGCTCTCCGCGCTTCGCGCTCCAGCTGCAGATTACCTTCGACGTTGAGCGGCAGGTTTCCTCAAAACACAACGGCAGCAACGGGTCGGTAGTTCTACGTTGCAGAATCGAAAAGCTGTCGTTCGGCTCGTCCGGTGGGCCAGGTCGGTTGCGCCCGCCCGCGCCCGGGGGGACACCGGATCGTGGTCCGGGACGAGTGTGACGGGCAGTACCCGGCGGGCAGGGGCGTAACGGTGGCGCACCGGCTCGTTACGCCCTATACAATGGCGCCCATCATGCGACCACACCCTGCCTCCCGCACCGCGCTTTCCGTTGTCGAATCAGAGGTTTCCAGCATCGTCGACGGTGCAGTCGCGGGCCGCCGCGCTGCGCCCTTCCTGCCCATGTCGCGCAAGGAGATGGACGCGCTCGGTTGGGACCAGTGCGACGTCATCCTGGTGACCGGCGACGCCTACATTGACCATCCCAGCTTCGGCATGGCGCTGGTGGGGCGTCTGCTGGAGGCGCACGGATTCCGTGTCGGCATCCTCAGCCAGCCGGACTGGCATTCGGCCGAGCCTTTCCGCGCACTGGGCAAGCCGCGTCTGTATTTCGGCATCACCGCCGGCAACATGGATTCGCTGGTCAATCGCTACACCTCGGATCGCAAGATCCGCTCCGAGGATGCCTACACGCCCAACGCCGAGGCGGGCAAGCGGCCCGATCGCGCGGTCACGGTCTATGCGCAGCGCGCCCGGGAGGCCTTCCCCGGTACGCCGATCGTCATCGGCAGCATCGAGGCCTCGCTGCGCCGGATCGCGCATTACGATTACTGGTCGGACAAGGTGCGGCGCTCGGTGCTGCCGGACTCGAAGGCCGACATCCTGCTGTTCGGTAATGCCGAGCGTGCGCTGGTGGCGCTGACCCACAGGCTGGCAGCGGGCGAGCCGATCGAGGCGATCCGTGACCTGCGCGGCACGGCCTTCATGGTCAAGCCCGGCTGGCAGCCGTCGAACGAATGGCACGAGGTCGATTCGCTCGCGCTCGACAGACCGGGCCGCATCGATGCGCATCCCGACCCTTACGCGATGGAGCCGACGGCCGCCGCGCCCAAGGCTGCCGCCGACGGTGCGCAGCCGGTGCGCATCGTGCCGGCGGCCGAGCGAGTGGCCGCGCGCCGCGCCGACCGCGCGCGCACGGTGATCCGGCTGCCGTCCTACGAGCAGGTGAAGGACGACCTGGTGATGTACGCCCACGCCTCTCGGGTGTTCCACCTCGAATCCAACCCGGGCAACGCGCGCGCGATGGTGCAGTGCCATGGCGAAGGGCCGGGTGCGCGCGACGTGTGGATCAATCCGCCGCCGGTGCCGCTGATCACGCCCGAGATGGACTTCGTCTACGACCGCCCCTACGCCCGCGCACCGCACCCGAGTTACGGCGATGCACGCATCCCGGCCTGGGACATGATCAAGTTCTCGATCAACATCATGCGCGGCTGTTTCGGCGGCTGCACCTTCTGTTCGATCACCGAGCACGAGGGGCGCATCATCCAGAGCCGCTCGCACGAATCGATCCTCCACGAGATCGAGGAGATCCGCGACAAGTCGCCCGACTTCAAGGGCCACATCACCGACCTCGGCGGGCCGACCGCCAACATGTACCGCATGGCCTGCAAGAGCAAGGCGATCGAGGAGAACTGCCGCCGACTGTCCTGCGTGTATCCGGGCATCTGCGAGAACCTGAACACCGACCATTCCTCGCTGGTCGAGCTCTACCGCAAGGCGCGTGCGGTGCCCGGGGTCAAGCGCATCACCATCGGCTCGGGACTGCGCTACGACCTCGCGGTGCGTTCACCGGAGTACGTCAAGGAACTGGTCACCCATCACGTCAGCGGTTTGCTCAAGATCGCGCCCGAACACACCGAGGAGAACACGCTCTCCAAGATGATGAAGCCGGGCATCGGCGCGTATGAGGAATTCCGCCAGATGTTCGAGAAGTTCTCGGCACAGGCGGGCAAGAAGCAGCATCTGGTGCCGTACTTCATCGCTGCGCATCCGGGCACCACCGACGAGGACATGCTGAACCTGGCGCTGTGGTTGAAGAAGAACAACTTCCGCCTCGATCAGGTGCAGACCTTCCTGCCCACGCCAATGGCGCTGGCGACCACGATGTACCACGCGCGCAAGAACCCGCTGAAGAAGGTCTCGGCCGATTCCGAGGTTGTGGAAACGGCTCGTGCGGGGAAGATCCGCAAGCTGCACAAGGCCTTCCTGCGCTGGCACGACCCGGAAAATTGGCCGACCCTGCGCGAGGGGCTGACGCAGATGGGGCGCGCAGACCTGATCGGCAACGGCCCGCACTGCCTCGTTCCGCGCCACCAGCCTGGCGCAGCGCTTGCGGCAGGGGCGCGAAAGGAGAAAGGCGGGCACTGTGCCCGCAAGAAGGTGCCGAGCAGTGCGCCCGGGAGCGCACCCAAGAGCGGATCCAAGCCCACAGCCGGAAACCCCCCGCAGGTCGGGAGGCCGCGCCGCGGCCGAGCCTGACGACTACGCGATCGCCTGCGGCGTGGTTGCGAAGCGGTTGCGCCCGCCGGCCTTGGCGCGGTACATCGCCTCGTCCGCACGGCGCAACAGGTCTTCGGCGCGCTCGTCCGCACCGCTGAAGCCGCTGATGCCGATGCTTGGCGTGTTGTGGCAGGCCTTGCCGTCGAGAATGAAGGGGCGGTTGAGCGCTGCGAGGACGTTCTCGGCGATATGCTGGGCCTTTTCGCTGGCTTCCGCGCTGGTGTCGCCCAGGTCTTCGAGCATCACCACGAACTCGTCCCCGCCCAGCCGGGCAACGGTGTCGCCTTCGCGGACGCTTTGCCGCAGCCGCGTGCCGACTTCACACAGGAGCTGGTCACCCGCGTCGTGCCCGTGCATGTCGTTGACCATCTTGAAGTGATCCAGATCGACGAAGAGCAGGGCACCATGACGCCCGCTGCGGCGACTGTTGGCAATGCCCTGACGCAGGCGGTCGAGCAGGAAGCGGCGGTTGGGCAACTGCGTCAGCGTGTCCACGAAGGCCAGGTTGCGCACGGCTTCGACTGCAGCGCGCTGTTCGGTGATGTCCACGATCACGCCGTCCAGCCATTGCGCCTGCCCCGTGGCATCGACATGCGCCTGCCCGCGCTCACTGACCCAGCGCTGCCGCCCGCTGCGGTCGATGATGCGGTATTCGACTTCGTATGGGCTGTGCGTGGCGATCGCCTGCTCGATCCGCGTGGACACGTGCGGGATGTCATCCTCGGCCATGAAGTCGCCGAAGGTGAGCTCCCCGTTCATGAAACGCGGTGCGTCTGCTCCCGTGAGGCCTTCGATGCGCTGGCTGACGTGAATGAAGCGCCATGGGGCTCGGGGCTCGGAGCGGAACACCACCCCCGGCACGTTTTCCACCAGGGTGCGGAACTGCTCGCGGCTGTCGGCCAGCCGCGTCGCGGCGGTGGACATGCGCTGGCGGTGATGCGCATTGATGTAAAGCATTGCGAACAGCAACAGGTCAAGGGCGAGGCCGCCCACCAGTACAAGCGCAGGCGTGCGGTTGACCGCCAGGGTCTCGAAGTGCCTTGTGCTGCTGAAGCGTGCGACCCAGGTGCGCCCGCCGAACTCGACCGGCAGCGTGGCGCTGAATGCCGAGGCATGCCCGTCCGGCACGTTCGAGAACATCCGCTGGTGCTCGCCAACGCTGCCGTCGAAGAGCTCCACGCCCATCGCGCCGGGAGATACGCCGAACACACGCTCCATGATCCTCTGCGTGTGAAATGCGCCGAAGACGTAGCCCTGCAGCTTGTTATCCGGTGAGGGTGAGGCTTCTGCGTCCGCATGGGCGGTGTAGACGGGGAGATAGATCAGGAACCCCGGCATGGGCCGCTCCGGAGCGCTCTGGATCAGCATCACCGCTTCGCTCAGCGCCGTGGTGCCGCTGTCGCGAGCGGCTTCCATTGCAGCCCTGCGCTTGGGCTCGGTGAGCATGTCGTAGCCGAAGGCGGGGGCATTCACTGCGTCGAGCGGCGAGATGAACACGATGCTGCTTTGCGTGTCGTTCTCGGTTTCCGGATGGATGCGAAAGCCGGGGAAGCCTTCTGCGCGCACCGCGCGCTCGACCGTTGCGCGCTTGTCCGCGCCGAACACCGGGGCGTAGCCGATGGATTGTACGCCCGGAAGAAAGCGCTTCAGGTCGAGGGTTTCGATATAGGCGCTCCACTCCCAGCGGTCCACGCGTTCGCTCCCCGCGAATAATCCGGCGACCCCGCGCAGCATCTGTTCATAGGCCTCGAGTTTCGATAGCAGCAGCCCGTGCTCGATTTCAGCGCGCAGCCGAAAGCGCTCCTGGGTGCGGCTTTCGAACTGCAGGTCGAAATGACGCCACGTCACCAGCGTCACCGCGAGCGCAAGGCCCAGTGCCACCCAGGCAACCGACTTGCGGTCCAGCAGGGTGAAGCCGGTCTGGAATGAGGCTGGCTTTGGGGTCGCCACGCTCATGGGCATTCATCCTCGATTGCATGTCTGCAGTTTTCCACGATTCCCACCGAGGAGCCAGTCGCCTCCTCGAACTATAGAGGACGGATCGTGACGATGCTTACATTCACATGCCTTTCGGGCTCGCCAGTGCGGTCCTGGCCGTGCACAATTCGGGCCCTTGCCATGTGGAACCGGGACCCGAACACTCCGATGCGCTACGAATTTCTCGTCGGCCTGCGCTACACGCGCTCGCGCAAGCGGGCGCAGGGACGCAACCGCTTCATCTCGTTCATCT
Organism: Thauera sp. ZXT1-4; assembly: GCF_052598215.2. Lineage (NCBI taxonomy): Bacteria > Pseudomonadati > Pseudomonadota > Betaproteobacteria > Rhodocyclales > Zoogloeaceae > Thauera > Thauera sp. ZXT1-4. Next base: position 29,021 of record NZ_JBQWSN020000021.1, read on the forward strand.
CCCTTGTGTCGATGTTCGGCATTGCGCTGGGGGTCGCCGCGCTGATTGTGGTGCTTTCGGTGATGAACGGCTTTCAGGAAGAACTGCGCACGCGCATCCTGGGCGTGGCCTCGCATGTGCAGGTACACAGCCCGGAGGGTGGCTTGCTGCGCTGGCAACAGGTTGCCGACGACTCGATGCGCCACCCCTCGGTGCTGGCCGCTGCGCCCTACGTGCAGGAGCAGGGCATGCTTTCGTTCGACGAGGGCGTGCGTGGCACCATCGTGCGCGGCGTGATTCCGGCCGAGGAGGACAAGGTGGCCGATTTTGCCCGCTACATGCAGGTGGGCAGCTTCGACGCGCTGCAGCCCGGGCGTTTCGGAATCGTGCTGGGGCGGGATCTGGCGTTTGCGCTGCGCGCGCGGCTTGGCGACAAGATTACGCTGATCGCGCCCCAGGGACTGGTGACCCCCGCCGCGGTGCTGCCGCGGGTGAAGCAGTTCGAGGTGGTGGGCATCTTCGAGGCCGGCATGTACGAATATGACTCGGGGCTGGCCCTGGTGCATATGGCCGACGCTCAGGCCCTGTACCGGCTTGGCGACGCCGTGAGCGGGGTGCGCCTCAAGCTCGACGATCTGTTCGGCGCGCCGCGCGTGGCGCGCGAACTGGCGCTGAGCATCACCGAGCCGGGGCTCATCGTGTCCGACTGGACGCGCAGCCATGCCAACTTCTTCCGTGCCGTGGCGCTGGAGAAGACGATGATGACGCTGATCCTGTTCCTGATCGTGGCGGTGGCGGCCTTCAACATCGTGTCCACGCTGGTGATGGCAGTGCAGGAGAAATACGCCGACATCGCCATCCTGCGCACCCTCGGTGCGAGCCCGGGCTCGATCATGACGATCTTCGTGCTGCAGGGGTCGATCATCGGCCTGGTGGGGCTTGCGGCGGGGGTGATCGGAGGGCTGGCGATCGCCAACAATCTCGATGTCGTGATTCCTGCGCTGGAGGCGCTGACCGGCGCAACCCTGTGGAACAAGGAAATCTATTACATCAACGAACTGCCCTCGAAAGTGCTCGGCGCGGATGTGGTGACCATCGTCTCGGTCTCCTTCGTGCTCACGTTGCTGGCCGCGCTGTACCCAAGTTGGCGGGCCTCGCGGGTCAATCCGGCGGAGGCGCTGCGTTATGAGTGAGGCCATGGGCAGGACCGGCGAGCAGGCTTCCGTGGTGGCCTGCTCGGGGCTCTCGAAGCATTTTCGCGAGGGGGTCGATGCGGTGCGGGTGCTCGATGGGATCGACCTCGAGGTGCGGCGCGGCGAGCGGATCGCGATCGTAGGTGCTTCCGGTTCCGGCAAGAGCACGCTGATGCACTTGCTCGGCGGGCTGGACGTGCCCAGCGCGGGCAGCGTGCGGCTGATGGGGCAGGACTTTTCCGGGCTATCGGAAACGGCGCGCGGCCGCCTGCGCAACGAGGCGCTTGGTTTCGTCTACCAGTTCCACCACCTCCTGCCCGAGTTCTCCGCGCTCGAGAACGTCGCGATGCCGCTCTACATCCGGCGCGTGCCACGCGCCGAGGCCGACGAGCGCGCTGCGCAGATGCTTGGCGAAGTGGGTCTCGCACATCGCCTCGACCACGCGCCGGGCGAGCTCTCCGGCGGCGAGCGCCAGCGTGCGGCGATCGCCCGGGCGCTGGTGTCGCAGCCCGCCTGCGTGCTGGCCGACGAACCCACCGGAAACCTCGACCGGCGCACCGCCGAAACGGTGTTCGAGCTGATGCTCTCGCTCAACGAGCGGCTGGCGACGAGTTTTGTGATCGTCACGCACGACGAGGCGCTCGCGGCCCGCGCGCAACGGGTGCTTCGTCTGGTGGACGGACGTCTGTGCTGACGTTTCGATCCACTTTTCGCAAATCTTAAAGTTTCCGCAGGGGCAGTCGATAGACAATTCATCTCTTTCCAGCTTCGGCTTCCGGGCCGGCCCACGACGATGAAACTGCTCTTCCTGCCCGCCATCCGCCTGCTTGACAGGCTCAGCTATCCGTTCAAGTTCGGTCTCATCATTCTCGTCTGTGCGGCGGCCTCGCTGGTCTTGCTGTCGCAGATCTTCACCAGCCTGCGCGAGGAGATCCGGGTCACCCAGCAGGAGATCGCCGGACTCGAGCTCTTCGATGCCGGTTTCGCGGTCATCCTCAAGACCCAGCAGCACCGCGGCCTCTCTGCCGGCGTGCTCGGCGGGTCCAGCGACCTCGTGCCGCGGCGCGAGCAGAAGGCCGTCGAGCTGAAGGCTGCGATGAACGCGCTTGATGCAGCGATCGCCGCCGACCCTGCCTGGGCCGTGCTCAAGCCAGGCTGGGAGAAGCCGCGCGCCGAGCTTCTTGCCCTGGCTGACACCGGCCTTCGCCTGAGCGGCCCGGAGAACTTCGCTGCACACACCCAGACCATCGGGCTGATGCTGCGCTGGCTCGGGGAGTTGGGTGACGTATCCGGTCTGGCCCTGGACCCTGAGCAGGCGAGCGCAAACCTCATCGCGCCGATGCTGCAGACGTTGCCGGAACTCAGCGAACGTCTGGGCCAGTTGCGCGCACGTGGCACGAACATCGTCGCGCGGCGCGAACTGCTGCGCACGGACGAGTATGGCGTCGTCTCCCTGCTTGCGGAGATCAACCGCGCAGAATCCGCACTGCTCGAGCGTCTGCAGCGCACCGCGCGCGCCAATGCGGCCCTGTCAGGGCGCCTGGGTACGATGGGGCAGGAGATTTCCAGCGCGGTGGCGCAGGTGCGCACGACCGCCGAGCAGGAGGTGCTCGACCAGCGCTTCACGATCAGCTCGGCGGCCTTCTTCGAACTCGTCACCGGAGCGATCGACACCGCGGTGCGCAACTTCGACCAGGTGCTGCGTCCCGAAACCGGTCGCCTGCTGGAGGCGCGCCTGTCGTCGCTCAACCAGCGGCTGATGACGCAGATCGTCATCTCGGCGGTGGCGATGGTGCTCGCGGCCTATCTGTTCATCGGCGTCTATCTGGCGATCCTGCGCTCGGTGCGCGAGCTCTCGGCTGGGGCGCAGGCCTTTGCCGCGGGGGATTATCGGGTGCGGGTGGTGTTCTCCGCGCATGACGAGCTTGCCGAGGTGGCAAACCAGTTCAACGCCATGGCGAATCAGGTCTCCGGCCTGATTCGCGAGATTCAGCAAGGCGCAGAAAAGGTGGGCAGCGCCGCGACCGAGCTCAACGCGTCTGCACGGCAGGTGCTGGAGGGCTCCGAGACGCAGAGCGATGCCGCCTCGGGTGTGGCCGCCGCGGTCGAGGAGATGTCGAGCGGGGTCGATGGGATTGCCCATCACGCCGCCACTGCCCAGCAACTGGCCGAGGACTCGGGCAGGCTCTCGGCGGAAGGGCGCGAGGTGATGCAGAAGTCGGTCGCCGAGATGGAGCGCATCGCGCAGGCGGTCGATATGTCGAGCGAGGCGATCCAGGCGCTGGGCGAAAAATCGCACCAGATCAGCACCATCGTCGATGCGATCCGCGACATTGCGGACCAGACCAACCTGCTCGCCCTCAATGCGGCGATCGAGGCCGCACGCGCGGGCGAAAGCGGCCGTGGCTTCGCAGTGGTGGCCGACGAGGTGCGCAAGCTCGCGGAACGTACTTCGCTGGCCACGCAGGAGATCAGCGGCATGGTGGTGGCGATCCAGCAGGGGACCGAGCGTGCCGTGGAAACCATGCAGCAGGGCGTGACGCGGGTGCGCGATGGTGTCGAGATGAGCAACCGCGCCGGGGCGTCGATGGCGCAGATCAGCACCGGTGCCGGGCAGGTGCTCGATGCGGTGCGCGAGATCTCGACCGCACTCAACGAGCAGAGCCAGGCGAGCACGCAGATTGCTCGCAATATTGAGCGTATCGCCGACATGGCCGAGCACAACAGCGGTACGGTGCGCGAGACGGCGTCGACGGCAGAGACCCTGGAGGCGCTGGCCAGCGCACTGCGCCAGCAGGCGAGCCGGTTCAGGGTCTGAGCGCAGGGCTGCAGCGTCTGCCAGGCCGCTCTTCGGAGCGGCTTTTGTTTTGGCTCGCAGGAGGGTACAAGGCAGGCGGAAAGTGCTGTCCAGTAGCGCCTTGAACATGCCTTCGGCATTATTCGGGCATGAAGATCTTCGCGGCAGCCTTCCTTTCTGGCGTGTGCCTGGTGCAGACGCGCGCAGCGCTGGACGGCTGGCTGGTGGCAGGTTTGGCTGTGCTGCTGCTCGCCGTGCCGTCCACGCTGGCGTGCGCGTTGCTGCGTGCCCGGTGCTCCGGTGCGCGCGGTTGCGCAGGATTTTCGGTGGCGATGGGGATGGCGATGGCGGCCTTGGCCTTCGGTGCAGGGGTCTCGTGGACCGCCTGGCGCGCCGAGCTGCGGCTGCAGGACCAGCTTGGCAGTGCGCTCGAGGGCGTCGACGTCGTCGTGCACGGGCGCGTGGCCGGTCTCCCCAGCGCGCGCGAGGGTGGCTGGCGTTTCGTGTTCGAGCTCGATCCGTCTCTCCCCGGCCTGCCTTCCCGCGCGGAGCTCTCCTGGTACCCCGACCGGCGGACGGGAGCATTGCCGCCCGCGCTTCAGGCCGGCGAGCAGTGGTCGTTCGAGGTGCGCCTGCGCCGCCCGCGCGGCCTGGCCAACCCCGGCGGTTTCGATCAGGAGGCCTGGCAACTCGGGCGCGGTGTCCGCGCCACCGGATACGTCCGCGGCAAGGCGGTGCTGCTCGACCCGGAGCCTGACCGGTTCATGCATCATGTGCACCGTCTGCGGGCGCGGGTGCGCGATGCGCTCCACGCGGCGCTTCCTGCTGGTGAACAGACCGGTCTGCTGGTGGCGCTGGCCGTAGGGGAGCGCGGTGAGATATCCCCCGCGCAGTGGGACATCTTCCGCCGCACGGGCGTCGGGCATCTGGTGTCCATCTCCGGCCTGCATGTTGCACTGGTCGGCCTGCTGTGCGGTGGTGCGTTGGGGGCGGTCTGGCGGCGTGCTCCGGTGCTGGCGCTGCGCTGTCCTGCACAGAAGGCGGCTGCACTGGGTGCGCTCATCGCTGCAGGGGGCTATGCGCTGCTCTCCGGTCTGGGAATCCCGGTGCAGCGCGCGTGGCTGATGCTGCTCGCGGCTGTGCTCGCGCTGTTCGGCGGGCGCTCGGTGGCGCCCTCTCAGGTGCTCGCGCTGGCCTTGCTGGGGGTGCTCGTGGTGGATCCATGGGCGGTGCTGTCGGTAGGGTTCTGGCTGTCCTTCGGTGCGGTCGCGGTGATTCTGGCAACGCTCGGCGGCCGGCCGCATGCGGTGCGCGGCTGGCGTGCGGCGGTCCGCATCCAGCTCGCAGTGAGCTTCGCCCTGATGCCGCTGCTGATCGCGCAGTTCCAGTCCTTTCCGCTCGTTTCACCGCTGGCGAACCTGCTTGCAGTGCCGCTCGTCAGTCTGGTCATCGCGCCGCTGACCTTGCTCGCCATCGCCTGGCCGCATCCTGTGCTGCTGGCGCCCGCGGATGCCGTGGCGGGCCTGATGATGAAGGCGCTGGAATGGATGGCGGCGTTGCCTTATGCCTTTCACGAGCACGCTCCGCCGCCTCCATGGCTGACTGCGGTGGGGCTTGCGGCCGTGGCGGCGCTGCTGTTGCCTCGGGGCACGCCAGGACGGGTGGCCGCTCCGCTCGTGCTGGCGAGTCTGCTCGTGTGGCAGCCTTCGCGGCCCGCGCAGGGCGGATTCGTCGCGCAGGTGCTCGATGTCGGGCAGGGCCTTGCGGTGCATGTGCAGACGCGTTCGCACGACCTGCTGTTCGATGCCGGGCCTGCCTGGGGTTCCGCGAGTGACGCGGGCGAGCGGGTGATCCTGCCTTATCTGCGCGCTTCTGGTGTGCGCAGGCTGGATCGGCTGGTGCTCTCCCATGCCGATGCCGATCACGTCGGGGGCGCGGCCTCGGTGCTGGCCGGTGTGCCGGTGGCCGAGGTGATCGCCGGGCAGACCGAGGCTGTGCCGGGTGCGCATGAGCACAGGATGAAGGGACGGCCTCGTGCGGTCGCCGTACCCGTACGAATGGCCTGTGCGGCAGGTCAGTCCTGGGCGTGGGATGGCGTGCTGTTCGAGTTCCTGCATCCATCGCAGGGGGCGGATTCATCGCGGCCGCCGGGCAACGATAACGATGCCTCATGCGTGCTGCGCGTGCGTGGCGCAGGCGGGAGCCTTCTTCTTCCGGGGGATATCGGCATCCGGGTCGAGGCGTCGCTGCTTGCTTCACACGGGGAAGATGGCCTGCGCGCCGAGGTGGTGGTGAGCGCACATCATGGCAGCCGCTCCGCTTCATCAGCGCGCTTTGTCGATGCGGTACTGCCCGAGCATGTGGTCCATACGGCAGGCCATGGCAACGCCTTTGGCCATCCACACCCCGAGGTGTGGGCACGCTGGGCGGATGTGGGTGCGCGCAATTGGCGCACGGATGCGCAGGGGGCGATCCGCATCGACGTGAGCGACCGCGTAGAAGAGGGGGTGTCGGTGTCTGCCGCGCGGGTGTCGGGTGAACGCTACTGGCACGGGCGCTGAGTGTGGGCAGGAGGGCGGCTGAGGGCGGGGGCAGCCCGCCAGCGCTGCGCGGGTAGCTCCTCCTTTTGCGGTGCTTCCTTCCTGCGGGAAGGTGCCGCTTCGGGCTAGACTTGAAGCCCGGCTACCCGACTGCGCAGCGCGCCTCCTCATCATGTCCCTGTTCGATTCGCTCCGAAGTCTCTTCACGCCGGCCCCGGCTACCCCGCGCTCCGCAGGCTCGCCGCGCGAGCGCAGCGTACAGTGCATGGGGCCGCATGGCCTGCACCGCATGGCCTACACCGAATGGGGTGATCCGCAGAATCCGCGCGTGCTGGTGTGCGTGCACGGGTTGACCCGCAACGGGCGCGACTTCGACGAGCTCGCCCGGGCGATGGCGGGGGAGTATCGCGTGGTGTGCCCGGATGTGGTCGGGCGCGGACGCAGCGAGTGGCTGGGGGTGAAGACGGACTACGGCTTTCCGGTCTATCTCTCCGACATGGTGACGCTGATTGCCCGACTCGACGTGGAGACGGTGCACTGGGTCGGAACCTCGATGGGGGGCATCATCGGGATGCTGCTCGCCAGCCAGCCCCAGACGCCGATCACGCGCCTGGTGCTGAACGATGTCGGCCCGGTGATCACCGCCTCGTCACTGATCCGCATCGGGCAATACGTGGGCACTGCGCCCCGGTTTCCCGACATCGGGGCTGCGGAGCGCTACATCCGCCAGGTGAGCGCGCCCTTCGGCCCGCTGTCCGACGCACAGTGGCAGCATCTCACCCGCTATTCGGTGGGCGCCACCGACGACGGCGAAGGGGGGTTCCGCATGGTGTATGACCCGGGCATCGGCGATGCCTTCCGCAATACGCCCATCGTGTCCGACGTCGATCTGTGGCCGATCTATGAAGGTGTGCGCTGCCCGACACTGGCGCTGCGCGGCGCCGAGTCCGACCTGCTCGAGCGCGGCACATTTGCCGCCATGGCCGGGCGTGGGCCGTGCGCCCAGACGGTGGAGTTTCCCGGCGTTGGCCATGCGCCGATGCTGATGGATCCGGCGCAGATCAGCGTGGTGCGTGCGTTCCTGCTGGCAGACTGAGCGCGTTTCACCAGCCCGGGTTCAGGCGGCGCGCCTCTGCGATCTCGCCGCGGATCGTGCAGAAATGTTCCCAGCGTCGGGCGTGGATCTCGCCCGCTTCCAGCGCAGCGAGCAGTGCGCAGCCCGGCTCGCTGTCGTGCCGGCAGTCGCGGAAGCGGCAGTGCCCGAGGTGGGGGCGGAACTCCACGAAGGCCTCGGCCAGATCGTCCGCGGACAGGTGAGCGAGGCCGAACACCTGCAGTCCGGGGCTGTCGATCAGCCAGCCCGCATCGCCCGTGCCGTTCTCCTTCCCTTGGCCTTCGGGTATTGCCGGTAGCGGATACAGGCGGGCAAAGGTGGTCGTATGCTTGCCCGAGTCCAGCGCGTCCGAAATCTCGCGCGTGGCGGCCTGCGCCTCGGGGATGATGGCGTTGGTCAGCGTCGATTTGCCCATGCCCGACTGGCCGACGAAGATCGCCCGCAACCCACTCAGGCGCCGCCGAAGTCCATCGGCACCCTCGAGCGCGGAGACTTCGAGCACTTCGTAACCGAGCCGGGCGAAGGGCTCCAGCTGCCTGCGCGCGCCGGCGAGCCGGTTCGTCAGGTCGGCCTTGTTGAGAACGATCAGGGGCGTGATGCCCTGGCTCTCGGCCGCTGCGATGCAGCGCGATACCAGCAGGTCGGAGAACCCGGGTTCGGTCGCCACCACGATGATGATGTGGCTGAGGTTGGCGGCGATCAGCTTCTCGCGGAACGCGTCCGAACGCCACAGCAGGTTGCGTCGCGGGGTGAGCGCCTCGATCACGCCCTGGCCATCTCCACCGGGCACGACCTCCACCTCGTCGCCGCAGGCGTAGCTGCTTTTCTTGCCGCGCGGGTAGCACTGCAGGTGGCCGGCGGCGGTGTCGACCTCGTAGTGGCGGCCGAAGGCGGCGACGATACGTCCGTGCGTCCGGTGGGGGCTCGATGAGCCGGGGCGTGCGCGTGTTCTCACTCGAACCTGTAGTACTTGCTGTTGAGATAGCCGGCGAGGTGGTGCTCGTCCTCGGGGAACAGGTCGAGGTTGAGCATCGTCGTGCAGGCGGTCAGCTGCTGGGATAGCGCGCTGGGCGAACTCACGCGGCGATCAGGGCGCAGGTAGATTGCCGAACCCTCCTCGCCGCCGAAGCGTTGCTCGTGGCACTCGACACACATGCGCTTGTGCATGTCCATGGCCTGTGCATGATCTGCGCCGGGGAAGGGGTCGGCGTGCGCGGCGAAGGGAAGGCCGAGGGCCAGCATCGCGGCAAGGGTCGTCCTGTTCATGTCTGTCTCCTCTCTATCGTGGTCATGCCGACTGTCTTGACTGCAGCATCGCCACCCGCAGCGCGGCGGGCGGGTGGGAATCGAAGAAGCGGGAGTAGAGCGGGTCCGGCGTCAGCGTCGCCGCGTTGTCGCGGTAGAGCTTGACGAGTGCGCGGACCAGCGCCTCGGCGCGGGTCTGGCGCGCGGCGTAGTCGTCGGCCTCGAACTCGTGCGTGCGCGACCAGTGGCTCAGCACCGGCGCGAGCGGAAAGGTGAATACCGGCAGGGCGATGAAAAACAGCGCGAAGGCGCTCGCCATGTCCTGTGCGCGCATGCCCAGGCCGCTGAAGAACCAGGGCTGGCTCATCAGCCAGCCGAGCAGGCCGAGCAGGGCGAGGCTGGCGGGCGCCAGCACGGCCAGTCGCTTGAGCAGGTGCCGGCGGCGGAAATGGCCGAGCTCGTGCGCGAGGACCGCCTCGACTTCGTCGGGCTCGAGCTTGTCGAGCAGCGTATCGAAGAACACGATGCGCTTGGTCGCACCCAGCCCGGTGAAGTATGCGTTGCCGTGTGCGGAACGGCGCGAGCCGTCCATCACGAACACGCCGCTGGCGCGAAAGCCGCAGCGCTGGAGCAGCGCTTCGACACGTGCCTTCAGGGCTTCGTCGGCGAGCGGGGTGAAGGTGTTGAACAGGGGGGCGATGAACGTGGGCCACACCACCATCACGAGCAGGTTGAAGCCAAGCCAGAAAAGCCACACCCAGAACCACCACAACGCTCCCATGGACTGCGTGATCCACAGCAGCGCCCCGAGAAGCGGCAAGCCGATCACGACCGCCAGCGCCCCTTCGCGCAGCATGTCGGTGGCAAACAGCCGCGGGGTCATGCGGTTGAAACCGTAGCGACGCTCGATGCCGAAGGTGCGTACCAGCGCAAACGGCAGCTCGACGGCCCAGCCCACCACGCCAAGGCTGGCAAGCAGTGCCACCCCGTGTGCGATCTCGCCAGGCACGAGCAACTGCGCCCACAGCGTGTGCAGTATGTCCAGGCCGCCGCCCAGTGTCAGCGCCAGTGTCAGCGCAGCCCCGGCGACCGCGTCGATGGCACCCAGGCGTGCGCGCTCGAAGGTGTAGTCGGCGGCACGCTGGTGCGAGGCGAGTGGAATCGCGCCGGCGAAGCTGGAGGGCACCGTATCGCGGTGGGCCTTCACATGCCAGGCGTGGCGGTGCAGCAGCCACAGTCGCACGATCAGGCCGGCGCCGAGTGCGAGCAGGAACAGGAGGCTGAAGGAATCAGGGGCGTTCATCTAGGTTCCGTGGGTGATGCAGGAAGCGGGCAGGAACTGTGACACAATCGCGCCCTTGATTGTTTCGCACCCGGGGTGCCCGCCGAGGTACCCGCTTTGGTGCTCACATAGGCCGGACGATTATGGCACAGGACCCGAAGACCCTGATATGGCTGGACATGGAGATGACCGGCCTTGAACCCGACCGCGACCGCATCATCGAGATGGCCGTGGTGTTGACCGACGAGTCGCTGGAGGTGATTGCCGAATCGCCCGTGATCGCCGTGCATCAGCCGGACAGCGTGCTCGATGCCATGGACGAGTGGAACCGCAACACGCACGGCAAGAGCGGGCTGATTGATCGCGTGCGCGCCTCGACGCTGTCGGAAGCGCAGGCCGAGGCGCAGATGCTTGCATTCCTGCAGCAGTACGTGCCGGCGCGCACCTCGCCGATGTGCGGCAACTCGGTGTGCCAGGACCGCCGCTTCATGGCGCGCTGGATGCCGCAACTCGAGGCTTGGTTCCACTACCGCAACCTCGACGTGTCCACGATCAAGGAGCTCGCGCGGCGCTGGCGGCCCGAGGTGTACGAGGGCGTGAAGAAGGCCGGCAGCCATACCGCACTCGCCGATATCCATGAGTCGATCGCCGAACTGCGTCATTACCGGGATCATTTCCTGCGCCTCGAATGAGGCCGGGTGGCACACGGTGCAGGATATGACGGTCACGGTCCGATGAACACACCGCGTCCGCCCGGGTTCTCCGGCTGGGTCGCCGGGCTGGTGGCTTGGGTGCGCCGGCATCGGCGGCTGTTGCTGATACTGCTGCTGCTGTCGCTGTTCTTCAGCGTGCTGGGCTACTTCTCGAATCCGGTCAGCATGCCGGGGATGTGCAAGATCTACGGCTGAGGCTGCGGCTCATTCGGTGACGCGGCGCAGAAGCCGGTAGCCTTCGGTCCGCTTGCCGGCACCGCGGCTGTACTCCCACACCGCCTCCCATTTGTGCGACAGGGCCTGCACGGTTTCCGCACGCTCGGTGTCGATCAGCAGCAGCGGGCAGTTTGTGGCGCCGTCCTGCGGGCGTTCGACGCGCAGGGCGGCGTAGTAGTCCATCGAGGTGCGCAGCGCGTCGGTCAGGCCGCTGCCCGCGATGCATGCGCCCGGTTGCGCGCTGCGCTCACCCCTCACTGCGATCTCCAGCGAGCCGACCATTTCGCGGTAGCTGCGCCCGTGGTCGAACCAGGGCATCAGCAGTGTCACCGCGAGGCACCACAGCATGGCCAGGCCGATGGCCCAGTTTGCCGGGGCGCGGGAGGGCGAGCGCGGCAGGCGTGCGATCAGCACGATCCACGTCAGCGTGATGATCACCCCGACGACGAGGCGGTATTCGCTGTCGGGCAGTACGAAATCGGGGGCGTTGCGGGCGACGTGGCGCGCCAGTCCGGGCGGCCAGCCAGCCGTCTGTGCGCTCCAGGCCAGCCAAACCAGCACGCCGAAGACCGCAAGGCTCATCAGCGAGAACCAGTCGAAGGCACTCGCGGCTCCTCGGCGCAGCGTGCTTACACCCGTCGCGGCGAGCAGCGCGACGGCGGGCACCAGCACCGTCATCCGGGCCTGGGCGAGGTCGCCATCGAGCACGAACCACAGCGCCACAAGCAGAATGCTGCTCAGCGGCAGCATCATTGCCGGCTGGGTCAGCCGGCGCCGGCCGCGCCAGAGTGCCCACAAGGCCACCGGCCACAGCGGCCAGAGGAACCATCCTGCCAGCTCCAGGGCGCCGGGCAACTTTGCGGTGCTGAGCCCGGGCGTACTCAGGCGCGCCCACTCGGTGCGGAGCCATAACTCGAGCAACTCGGGCTGGTTCAGGTGCAGGGCGAGCGGCCAGACCGTCGTGATCGCCAGCGCTACGCAAAGCCCCAGCAGCAAGGCACCGCTCGCGCGTGGCGTGCGGCATTCTGCGCACAGCAGCACGGCTAGCGGCAGCAGCGGAAGGGTAATGAGCAGGCCGCCGAGGCCACCGGAGAGAAAGGCGAGGCCGCTGCCGACGCCGGCCTTGAGGCTGCCGGTGAGGGGCCGCTCGGCCATTTCGGCAAGCCCGCGCAGCGTGAGTGCGAGCATGGCGAATACCGCGAGCAGGGGCTGGGTCTCGTGTGCGTGCAGCACCAGACCCAGGGCGCCGAGTGTGAGCAGCGCTGCGGGCGTGCGCACCGGCCGCCCGTACAGCGACTCCGCAGTCCGCGCCACCCAGAACACCGCGAGCGCGACGAAGAAGGCGCTTGCCAGGCGGGCGCCGGCATGCGCGGGCAGCAGGCTACCGGTCAGCCAGGCGAAGGCAGCGGCGACCCAGTGATAGAGCGGGGGGTGCTCAGCCAGTGGTGCGCCGGCGAGAAAGGGAAAAAGCCAGGATTCGCCCTGCAGCATGGCGAGTACCGGGCCGAAGTGCCGTGCGTCGTCGCCCCGCCAGGGATCGTGCGATGTCAGTCCCACGAGCAGGTACAACCCGATCAGCACCGTCAGGCCGACGGTGCCGTAGATACGGCGCTGGAACGTGGTGGGCGTGGCGGGGTCGCGGATCATGCGGGCATTGTGCGGCGAAGTGCGCGTGAAGACCAAGGCTGCGCGGTTTCGCGGCGCACGCGCAAACTAAAAAAGGCAGCTTGCGCTGCCTTTTCGTGTGGGGCTCCGGGCCGGTGTGCGCGCATCACCGATGCGCGCCTGCACGGCGGGATCCTGCAACTCAGCTGGCGCGCTGAACGTTGCCGTACTTCTGGCGGAAGCGCTCGACGCGACCGGCGGTGTCGACGATCTTCTGCTTGCCGGTATAGAACGGGTGGCAGGCGGAGCAGACTTCGACGTGGTACTGGGGCTTGCCCAGCGTGGAGCGGGTGACGAAGGTGTTGCCGCAGGAGCAGGTCACGTTCACGTCTTCGTATTTGGGATGGGTGTCTGCTTTCATGGTGTGTTCCTGAATCGAGCGGGTGGCGGATGTGACCACCCTGAGGCCGTAAAGCGCTGGATTATCGTGCACTTGCGCGCCGCTGGCAAGGAAAACAGCAGGAAAACAGCAGCAAAAAACGCCCGTTGGGCCGTTCCCCCGCCCGGGCGGCGCTACAATCGCGCACTTTGCCGCGCCGGCGGCGGTGTTCGGGAGATTGGATGCGCCTGCTGCTCGCGCCGATGGAAGGCTTGCTGGACGATGTGCTGCGCGTGGCGCTGACGCGCGTGGGCGGCTACGACCATGCGGTGAGCGAGTTCGCGCGCGTTTCCGGCACGCTGCTGCCGGACCGCTTCTTCCGCCGCATCGTGCCCGAACTCGACCGCGGGGGGCGCACAGTGGCGGGGACGCCGGTGCATGTGCAGATGCTGGGCTCGGATCCCGCATGCATGGCGGCCAATGCCGCAAGGCTGGCGCGTCTGAATCCGCCCGGGATCGACCTCAACTTTGGCTGCCCTGCGCCCACGGTGAATCGCCACGGCGGCGGCGCGGCGCTGCTGGACGAACCCGAGCTGCTGTGGCGCATCGCGCAGGCCGTGCGCGCGGCGCTGCCGCCCGGCATGCCGCTCAGCGCCAAGATGCGGCTCGGCGTGCGGGATGCCGGGCGCGCACAGGAGTGTGCGCAGGCACTGGCCGATGGCGGCGCGCAGTGGCTGGTGGTGCATGCGCGCACCAAGGCGGACGGTTACCGCCCGCCTGCGCACTGGGAGTGGGTGGCGCGCATCGCCGCCGCGGTGCCGGTGCCGGTGGTGGCCAATGGCGAGGTGTGGACGGCGCAGGACTGGGTGCGTTGCCGCGAGGTGTCGGGCGTGGCGGACGTCATGCTCGGGCGCGGTGCGGTCGCCGACCCTTTCCTCGCGTGCCGCATTCGGGCCGGGGGCCTCGACGAACCCGACGCCGATGAGCGCGCTGCCGAATGGCAGGCCCTGCGCCCGTTGATCGGCGAATTCGTCCAGGGGGTACAGCGCAAGGTCGAGGCTCGGCATGCGCCGGGGCGCATCAAGCAATGGGTGCAGATGCTCGCGCGCAGGCACGAGGCTGCGCGCGCGCTGTTCGCATGCATCCGCCCGCTGCGCAGCCTGCCCGAAGTGGCGGCAGAGCTGCAGCGCCACGGCATCCACGCTCCGCAACCCGGCGATGCGCCGGCGGGCGATCCCTGGCGGCGGATCGAGCACCCTCCGCTCGCGCTCAAAGCCATGGCGCGGGCAGCATGAGACCTACGGAACGACGATGAGCTACGCCAATTCCCGCATCCCGCAGAGCGCCCAGGCTGGCGTTCACGACGCCTTGCGCGAGCGCGTGCGCAAGCACCTGATGCAACCCTTCCGCAAACCCTATGCCGACTACAACCGTGCCGCACTCGAACACGCCCTCGCCGGCTGGGACGGCAAGGCGCCCCTGATCCTCGATGCCGGCTGCGGAGTGGGGCACAGCACCATCCAGATTGCGCGCGCTCACCCGGATCACTGGGTGATGGGCGTGGACCAGTCGGAAGACCGCCTCAACCGGCGCAAGCCCTACCCAGAGGCCCTGTTGCCGCGAAACATGGTGTTCGTGCGCGCGGATCTGGTGGATTTCTGGCGTCTGCTCGACGACGCTGGCCTGCGCCTGGCGCGCCACTACATCCTTTATCCCAACCCCTGGCCCAAGATCGGGCACCTGGGTCGCCGCTGGCATGCCCACCCCGTGTTTCCCTGGATTCCGCGCCTCGGCGGTGTGCTCGAATGCCGCAGCAACTGGCAGGTGTACGCCGAGGAGTTCGCGCTCGCGCTGGGCGAGGTCACCGGTCGTCCGGTGGGGTGGGCGCCCTTCACGGCTGAGGTGCCGCTCACGCCGTTCGAGCGCAAATACCGCGATTCCGGACAGGCGCTGTACCGCCTCGAGCTTGACCTTGGGCTGGGGTGCGGGACGCCACCCGGTGCATGAGCCGCGCCGGATGTCCGGCGGCGAAGAGATGATCCGACTTGCCCCCTGTGCGCGCTTGCGCCACGCTAGCCCCCATTACCGGAGAACACGATGAACGACGATATTCGCGACGACGCTGCAGCCCTCCCCGCCATGCAGGGCGAACAGATGACCGAGGAGGACTTCGAGGCACTCGAGGAGATCCTCACCTCGGATGTGGTGCCCGAGGACTGCATGGACCTCGAGATGCTCGACGGCTACCTGGCCGGCGTGCTGATATCGCCGCGTGCGATTCCGCCCGAGCGCTGGCTGCCGGGCGTGTGGTCCGCCCACGGCGATGAGGCGGACTTCGGCTCGGGTAGCGCGCTGCAGCGTGCGATCCGCCTGGTCAAGGCCTACCACAACGAACTGCTCTCCACGCTGGGTCTGGACGACGAGGACGAAGCCTGCTGGGAACCCTTCTGCTTCGCGGTGGCGGAAGGCGACGGCCTCAAGCTGGGTGAAGCCTGGATCGACGGTTTTGCGCAGGGCCTGGACCTGTGGCCCGAGGGCTGGGAAGAAGGGCTGGATGAGGACGCCGTCGAGGCGGTACGCGCGACGCTGGACGAGGTGCTCGCCCCTTGGGGCGAGGAGGGCGCGGCGAAGGCCGACGACGACACCCGCCTGGGCTGGCTCACTGCGGTAGGTGAGGCGGTCAATGACGTCTACGCACACTGGCGCGATCTCGGCCTGCCGCCGGCGGAAGCGCTCTCGGCCGAGGCGCCGCGCAAGCCGGCAGCAGGCGGGCCGGGACGCAACGACCCCTGCCCGTGTGGAAGCGGCAAGAAGTTCAAGAAGTGCTGCGGCGCAGAGAGCGCCTGAGGCACGCTCTCCATGCCTGAAGAGTTTTGCGCAAAAACTCTTTAGGTCATTGAATAAAAAAAGAAATTCGGGGGCTTGAACGGCGCCGCGGAAGCGCTAGAATCCGCGCGCCGAACAACCCCGCGAGAGCGCCTGAGTGCGCTGCGAGCATGCGCTCCGCGCATGCCGCGCGTACCGCTCGCCTCGCGCACTCCGCCCCCGATCATGGACGCCTACAACCCCTGCCTGGACTGCGGCATCTGCTGCACGCACTTCCGCATCTCCTTCTACTGGGCCGAGGCGGACGACACGCCCGGTGGCTACGTACCTGCGGACATGACCGAAAAGCTCAACCACAACCTGCGCTGCATGAAGGGCAGCAATCAGGTGCCGCGGCGCTGTTCGGCGCTTACCGGCGAAGTTGGCAAGGCGGTGTCGTGTTCGATCTACGAGAACCGGCCCTCGCCCTGTCGCGAATTTCCGGTGTACTTCGAGGACGGCACGCCCAACCCCAAGTGTGATGAGCTGCGCGCGACGATTGGTCTGCCGCCGCTACCGCATGCGCCGCTTCCGCGCGCGGCCTGATCAGCGCGGGTGGCCCACGCTCGTCAGCACCGTGAGCGGGCCGGTTGTGCGCAGCGCCTCGATCTGGGCGCGGTCGCGCACAAAGAGCGACCCTGCGTAGGCGAGCGAGTTGATCGACACGTCCCGCCACTTCTCCAGTGTGCGCGGTACCACCAGCATCACCTGTCTCGTGAGCAGAAGGTTGTAGGCCGGCATCGGATCGTCGTTGCATGCCATGCCGAGTTGGCTGCAGGCGTGGGCAAAGGCGGCGTGCAGGGCTGTGCCGGGGGAGCTGGGCGAGTGCCAGCAGGTCGGGTCGAGGCGGACGAAGGCGTGGGCCCAGGGCAGGGCCGGATTGCAGAACGCTGCCCCGGCCGGGACTGTGTGGCCAGGCTGCGGCGCCGGGATGAAACTGTCCAGCCGGCTCGCACTCGCGGGTACCCACTGCAGATGCTTGTGCGCCTGGCTGGCCCCCGCGACCCGGCCGCCGTTATAGAAACCTAGGCCGCCGTGGGTGGCGATGATGCTGCCCAGGGCATCGAAGTCAGCCACGGTGAGCGGACAGCTCTGGTCCTCGAAGTCACGCGTGATCACGAGCAGGTGGCGCTCGATCACCGGAAACTTGTTCAGCACCAAGAGGTGGTCGTCGCCCAGCTTGGCGACGGTGAGCGCGGCTTCGGGCGGCAGGAAAGGGTTGAAGTCGGCGCGTCGCCGGGTCACCGTATCGACGCGGGCGCGGTCCTTGAGCGCCAGCGATGACACCCAGCGCACGGAGAAGCGCAGTCCGGCCTGTTCCAGCCAGTCCTGTTCGGTGCGGATGGGTTCCAGGGCGCCGCGCTCCAGCGCCGCAGCGATGCAGCGGTCGGCACGCTCGATCAGGTCTTCGACCTCAGTTTCAGCGAATTGCGCAGGGGCTGGGTGGGCTGTGCTGGTCATGCGCTCGAGTCGGGGAGACAATGCCGCCATTTTGACATGAGGGCGGGTGCGTGCGGCGTCGCGCAGGCCACCGGGAGAACGCGATGAACACTTCCTTTGCCGTGCGCGGCGAATACATTCAGCTCGATCAACTGCTGAAGGCCGCCGGCCTCGTGGATTCGGGGGGCGCGGCGCATGCTGCGGTCGAGCAGGGGCAGGTGCGGGTGGACGGCAAGGTCGAGATGCGCAAGCGTGCCAAGCTGCGCCCCGGGCAGAAGGTGCGCTACGCCGGCGCGGAGATCACGCTCATGCAGCAGGACTGAACATCGTTCAGGGCAAGTGCGGGGCAGCGGCTGCGCGCGCGCGGCGGGAGAATTTCTCCCAGACCCAGCCTCCGGGCAGATCCTCGCCGGTGAGGATGTAGGCCAGGGTGTGCTCGTTGGCGATGATCAGGCCGATATCGTCGAGTGCGGCCCGCGTGCCCGCCAGCAGGAACTCGTCGCCGGCACGGACCCGGGTGCCGGGTTCCGGCACCAGCAGGTGGTCGTCGTCGTCGCGCTCCAGGTAGATCACCTCGCAGTCCAGCCCGCGGCTGCGGTCGGAGGGCGAGCGCATCAGTTGCTCGAGTGTGATCGTCTCTCCGCGCATGAGGCGCCGGTACAGTGCCGGTGCGCGGCTCAGGTTGATGCGCTCGCTGCGCACCTCAGGTACGGTCCAGCCCAGGCGATCGGTCAGGCGCTCGAGCTGTGCCCCGCACCACGCCTCGTCGCGAGCGCGGATCTCGCCCAGGAAGGGAACGAGCAGCGGTGTGCTCAGGATGGCGATGCACTCGTGACCGATGACGCGGCTGGGCACCACCGTGATGTCGGCGTCGAAAGCGTCGAACAGGGCGCGGTTGGATTCGTGGTTCTGGCGCAGGATTATGAACAGCTCCGGATTCAGCTCGCGCGCGGTGACCGCGATCGACAGGTTGTCCGCGTCCGAGCTGGTGCCGCACACGATACCCGTGGCAGCCTCCACGCCGGCTTCGCGCAGCGACTTCGCGCCCGTGCCATCACCCTGCACCCAGCGGTGCAGACCGTCGGGCTTGGGGTCGAGGTCGATGATCGTGACCGGCACGGCCTCGGAATCCATGGCTTCAACGAGCTGGCTGCCAAAGCGGCCATGACCGCACACGATCCATTCCCCATGCGGCGGATCGCGCCTGCGCTCGACCTCTGTGCCCGGCACGCCGGTGAGCCAGCTCATCAGTTGCGAGGCCTTGGGCGCGTGCAGCGACAGCGCGAGGGTCTCGGCGAAGCGCTCGAAGGGGTTGATGATGTGCCGCGTGCCGAAGGACGCCATGTTGTCCGCGGTGGCGTCGTTCTCTGCCCGGCACAGTGCAGGCAGTCGTGGCGCGAGCAGGCGCGCCGAGATCGCGATCGCCAGATTGGTGTGGTCGTCGTTGGTCAGCGCGATCACACCCCTGCAACTGGAGTGGGTGAGGCCGGCGAACTTGAGTGTCTCGGGGTTTCCGGCGTCGGCGCACACCGCAGGCACGTCGAGTACGTAGTTGTGCAGATCGAGTTCGCCGACCTTACCCTCGTCGATCTCCACCACGACCGCGCGCAGGCCCATGCGGTCCAGGGCCTCGCAGATCAGGCGACCTGTCTCGCCGTAGCCGCACACCAGATAGAAGGGTTCGCGCAGCCTCCGGACTGCGCGCACGAAGCGCTGCATGGCGATTGCCTGACGCAGGCTGCGGTCCGACAACAGGCTGAACACCGAGCCCAGGGTATAGGCCCAGCCGATCACCGAAAGGTAGATGCTCACCATCACCCATAGCCGCTGCTCGTCGGAGAAGGTGTAGGGAACCTCGCCGAAGCCGATCGTGGTGGCGGTGTAGCTGATGAAATAGAAGGCGTGAAAGAAGCTCAGGTAGCTTGTCCGGCCCTCGACCTCCGGCCCGGGGACGAGCGTGAGCCCCAGCACCGAGATCGAGAACAGGGTGATGAGCAGGATCAGCGGCGTGCGCAGGCGCCGAAGGATCAGGAAGAAGACGCTGTGATGGTGGGCGAGGTTCTGCATGCCGCGGCCCCGGTCGCCGGCTCAGCGGCGCTGCATGATCGTCTCGGCGATCAGGATCACCACCGACACCATGTTGGCGAACAGCGCACCGCCCGACAGCGACACGATCTTGGCCATCATGTCGGGTGTGACGCCCTCGGCGCCGACGTGTGCGGCATAGCCCCACACCATGGCTGCCGCGATCAACTGCAGGTCGGCCGCGAGACTGGTGGACAGGTGGATCGCCCCGATCTGCGTGCGGTCGCCGAACTTGAGTACGGTGGCGATCAGGCTGACCACCAGCGCGGCGAAGAGCTCGTAGATGTCATGGTGCGCGGGGTTGTCGATGTCGCCGACGAAGAAGCCGAAGTTCAGCGTGGCGGCGAGCACGATGAAAAAACCGAAGATGACTTTTTCGAGGTTCATGATCTTCCTTCGGTGGGGCCCGTCGAGGCCGGTGTGACGGCCGCGGAGCCCGGTAGGTGGTGTTGCAGATTATGCGCCTGGCGCATTGCGATGTCTCGCGCGCCGCCGGTCGGAACCGGGCGGGGCTTGCCGGTGCGCGCTCAGTCGGGGTGGAGGTCGCCATCCACGTAGTACCAGCGTCCGTCCTCGCACACGAAGCGGCTGGTCTCGTGCAGGCGTTGGGCGCGGCCGCCGATGCGGCAGCGGGCGATGAACTCGACCTCGGCATGGACTTCGTCCAGCGGGCGATGGGCGCGCACCTGCAGGCCGATCCACTTCGGCGCCGGCGTTTCGTCCAGGTCGAGCGAGGCCGGGCGCGTGCTCGGGTGCCAGCTCGCGAGCAGGTAGGCCGTGTCGGAGAGCGCGAAGGCGGTGTAGCGCGAGCGCATCAGCGCCTCGGCCGTGCACGCCGGGTGTGCGCCGGACAGCGCAGGGCCGCAGCACTGTGCAAAGCGCTGGCCGGAGCCGCAGAGGCAGGGGGCGGTGGGTTTCATGCGGCAGGAGTATACCGGGGCTGGCCCGGGGAGATTCCCGCGACGGGTAGGCGGGTCATGGAGCCTGGCGAGCCGCAGAGGGCTGGGTTGCCGTTGGCGCGGGAATGCCCGCGCCAACGGCGTTGTCACGCGCCGAGGATCTCCCGCAGCACGTAGGGCAGGATGCCGCCGTGGCGGTAGTACTCGATCTCGATCGGGGTGTCGATGCGGCACAGCACAGGCACCGACCGCTTTGACCCATCAGTCCGCTTGATCTGCAGCGTGAGCTGCTGCTGCGGCGCCAGGCCGGCGGTGATGCCTTCGAGCGTGAACGTCTCGCTGCCGTCGAGCCCCAGCCCCTGCCAGCTGTCGTCGCCGATGAACTGCAGCGGCAGCACGCCCATGCCGACCAGGTTGGAGCGGTGGATGCGCTCGAAGCTCCTTGCCACCACCGCCTTGACCCCGAGCAGCGCAGTGCCCTTGGCCGCCCAGTCGCGCGACGAGCCGGTGCCGTACTCCTCGCCGGCGAAGACGATGCTCGGCACGCCACGCGCCATCCAGGTGCTCGCTGCTTCGTACACCGTGGTCTGCTCGCCGTCGAGCAGGGTGTAGCCGCCTTCGACACGGCTGCCGTCGGGGTTGGGCGGCAGCATCAGGTTCTTCACACGCACGTTGGCGAAGGTGCCGCGCACCATCACGTCGTGGTTGCCGCGCCGCGAGCCGTAGGAGTTGAAGTCCTTCTTCTCCACCCCCTGCTCACGCAGCCAGCGCCCTGCCGGGCTGGTCTCGCGGAAGGAGCCGGCGGGCGAGATGTGGTCGGTGGTCACCGAGTCGCCGAGCAGCAGCAATGCGCGCGCATCGTGAATGTCGCGCGCGGGCGGCGGCGTCATGCCGAAGCCCGCGAAGAAGGGCGGACAGGCGATGTAGGTGGAGGGTGGCCAGTCGTAGGCCTGGCCGGTGGGCGCCGCGATCGCGTTCCACAGGTCGTGGTCGCGGGTGAAGTCGGCGTAGAGCCGGCGATAGGTGGACGGGTCGGTGGCGAAGGGCAGCACCGCGGCGACCTCGTCCGAGCTCGGCCAGAGGTCGCGCAGATACACCGGCTGGCCGTCGCTGCCGGTGCCCAGCGGCTCCTGCGTCAGGTCGATGTTGGCCCGCCCGGCGAGCGCGAAGGCCACCACCAGCGGTGGCGAGGCGAGATAGTTGGCGCGGATGTTGGGGTGGATGCGCGCTTCGAAGTTGCGGTTGCCCGACAGTACCGCGGCCACCACCAGGTCGTGCTCGGCGATCGCCTCGTTGAACTCGGTGGCGAGGTCGCCAGCGTTGCCGATGCAGGTGGTGCAGCCGTAGCCGGCGAGTGCGAAGCCGAGCGCAGCGAGCGGCTCGAGCAGCCCGCCCTTGTCGAGGTAATCTGTGACCACGCGCGAGCCGGGGGCGAGCGAGGTCTTGATGTGTGGCTTCACGCGCAGGCCGCGCTCCACGGCCTTCCTGGCTAGCAGGCCGGCGGCGATCATCACCGCGGGGTTGCTGGTGTTGGTGCACGAGGTGATGGCGGCGATCAGCACGTCGCCATGGCCGAGGTCCACGCCTTCGCGCGCGGTGGCGAAGCGGTCGCCGAGCTGACCGGGCTCTCGGCCGAAGCCGTTCTCGGACACCGGCGCGGAGAACAGGCGCTCGAACTCTTGGCGCATGGCGGGCAGGGCGATGCGGTCCTGCGGGCGCTTGGGACCGGCGAGTGACGGTTGGATGGTGGCGAGCTCCAGCACCAGCGTGCGCGTGTAGTCGATTTCGCCCGCACGCGGCACGCCGAACAGGCCCTGGGCGCGGAAGTAGTCCTCGAACAGCACGCATTCGGCCTCGTCGCGGCCGGTGGCGCGCATGTACTCCACGGTCTTCTCGTCCACCGGGAAGAAGCCCATGGTGGCGCCGTATTCGGGGGCCATGTTGGCGAGCGTGGCGCGGTCGGTCACGGTTAGGCTGGCCGTGCCCTCGCCGAAGAACTCGACGAACTTGCCCACCACCTTCTCGCGTCGCAGCATCTCGGTCACGGTGAGCACCAGGTCGGTCGCGGTGGTGCCGGCGGGGAGGCTGCCCTTGAGTTCCACCCCGATCACGTCGGGGGTGAGGAAATATACCGGCTGGCCGAGCATGGCCGCCTCGGCCTCGATCCCGCCCACGCCCCAGCCCACCACGCCGACGCCGTTGATCATGGTGGTGTGCGAGTCGGTGCCCACCAGAGTGTCGGGGAAGCACAGGCCGTCGCGGCTGCGCACGCCGCGGAAGAGGTATTCGAGGTTGACCTGATGGACGATGCCGATGCCCGGCGGCACCACGCGGAAGGTGTCGAAGGCCTGCATGCCCCACTTCATGAACTGGTAGCGCTCGCGGTTGCGCTCGAACTCGATCTCCATGTTGCGGCGCAGCGCGTCGGGCGTGCCGTAGTGGTCCACCTGCACCGAGTGGTCTACCACCAGGTCGACCGGCACCAGCGGCTCGATGAGCTTGGCGTTGCGGCCCTGCTCCACTGCCACGTTGCGCATCGCGGCCAGGTCGGCGAGCAGCGGCACGCCGGTGAAGTCCTGCAGCACCACGCGGGCGACCACGAAGGGGATCTCGGCAGTGCGCTGTGCGGTCGGCTGCCAGTTGGCCAGTTCACGCACGTGGGCTTCGGTCACTTTCTGACCGTCGCAGTTGCGCAGCACCGATTCGAGCACGATGCGGATCGATACCGGCAGGCGCGAGATGGGCCCGACGCCGGCGGCCTCCAGTACAGGCAGGGCGTAGTACTGCAGCGCCTTGCCCTTGGGGGAATCCAGGGTCTTGAGCGAATCGAAGAGCGTGTGCATCGGTGGCCTCCTGTGTGTAGCGTGGCCCGGATCGGGGTTTTTTCAGCATAGCAGCGCAGCCCCACGGGTCCAGCTTGCGACTGGGGTGGTGTCTTGTGCCGAAGTGCGCTGTTGGGAAGGTGAGCTGCGGGCTCGCTCGCACGTGGCAGGCGCCCTCGTCATCATTCACGGGGCTTACCTGCCAGATTCGAACGCGTAGAATCGCAAAAGTTTTTTCCGGGATCTTCTGCCCGGCTGTTGCACCGCACCGCAAGTCTTATAAAAGACATATAATCTCGTCCGATCCGGCTGGGCGACCCCCGGTCGGAGCTCCGATCACCGCCACGAAATAGTGAGGAAGTCGCCGTGCTTGAAGCCTACCGTGCCCATGTCGCCGAACGTGCCGCCCTCGGCATCCCGCCGCTGCCGCTGTCCAAGCAGCAGGCCACCGAACTCGTCGAACTGCTGAAGAATCCCCCCGCCGGCGAGGAAGACTTCCTCGTCGAACTGCTCACCTACCGCGTCCCCGCCGGCGTGGACGACGCCGCCAGGGTCAAGGCCGAGTTCCTGGCCAAGGTCGCCAAGGGCGAAGAAGCCTGTGCGCTGGTGTCGCGCGCCAAGGCCACCGAGCTGCTCGGTACCATGCTGGGCGGCTTCAACATCAAGCCGATGATCGACCTGCTCGGCGACGCCGAAGTGGGCACCATCGCTGCAGAGGGCCTCAAGAAGACCCTGCTGATGTTCGACTACTTCCACGACGTCAAGGAACTGGCCGAGAAGGGCAACGCCAACGCCAAGGCCGTCATGCAGTCCTGGGCCGACGCCGAGTGGTTCACCAGCCGCCCGGAAGTCCCGGCTTCGCAGAAGCTGACCGTGTTCAAGGTCACCGGCGAAACGAACACCGACGACCTGTCGCCCGCGCCGGATGCCTGGTCGCGCCCCGACATCCCGCTGCATGCGCTGGCCATGCTCAAGAACCCGCGCCCGGGCATCGAGCCGGAAGAAGCCGGCGTGCGCGGCCCGGTCAAGTTCCTCGAAGATCTGCGCGCCAAGGGCAACCTGGTCGCCTACGTCGGTGACGTGGTCGGTACCGGTTCCTCCCGCAAGTCCGCCACCAACTCGGTGTTGTGGTTCACCGGCGAGGACATCCCCTTCGTCCCGAACAAGCGCTTCGGCGGCGTGTGCCTGGGCTCCAAGATCGCCCCGATCTTCTTCAACACGATGGAAGACGCCGGCGCACTGCCGATCGAGATCGACGCCGGCAACATGGAAATGGGCGACGAGATCGAGCTCAAGGTCGACGACAAGTCGGGCAAGGTCACCGCGCTCAAGAACGGCGCCGTGATCGCCGAGTCGCAGTTGAAGACTCTGGTGATCCTCGACGAAGTGCGCGCTGGTGGCCGTATCCCGCTGATCATCGGTCGCGGCCTCACCACCAAGGCGCGTGAAGCGCTGGGCCTGCCGCCCTCGACCCTGTTCCGCCTGCCGCAGGCCCCCGCCGACACCGGCAAGGGCTTCTCGCTGGCGCAGAAGATGGTTGGCCGCGCCTGCGGCATGCCGCTCATTGACGGAAATCAGCAGGGCATCCGCCCGGGCACCTACTGCGAACCCAAGATGACCACCGTCGGCTCGCAGGACACCACCGGCCCGATGACCCGCGACGAGCTCAAGGACCTTGCCTGCCTCGGCTTCTCCGCCGACCTGGTGATGCAGTCCTTCTGCCACACCGCCGCCTACCCGAAGCTGGTCGACGTCAAGATGCACCGCGAGCTGCCGAGCTTCATCAGCACCCGCGGCGGCGTGTCGCTGCGCCCGGGCGACGGCGTGATCCACTCCTGGCTCAACCGCCTGCTGCTGCCCGACACCGTCGGCACCGGCGGCGACAGCCACACCCGCTTCCCGATCGGTATCTCCTTCCCGGCCGGCTCCGGCCTCGTAGCCTTCGCCGCTGCGACCGGCGTCATGCCGCTCGACATGCCGGAATCGGTGCTGGTGCGCTTCAAGGGCACGATGCAGCCGGGCGTCACGCTGCGTGACCTGGTCAACGCCATCCCGCTGTACGCCATCCGCCAGGGCCTGCTGACGGTCGAGAAGAAGGGCAAGAAGAACATCTTCTCCGGCCGCATCCTCGAGATCGAAGGCCTGCCGGACCTGAAGGTCGAACAGGCTTTCGAGCTGACCGACGCCTCGGCCGAACGCTCCGCCGCCGGTTGCACGGTCCACCTCAACAAGGCGCCGATCGTCGAGTACATGAACTCGAACATCACCCTGATGAAGTGGATGATCGCCAACGGCTACGAAGACAAGCGCACCCTGGGTCGCCGCATCAAGGCCATGGAAGAGTGGATCGCCAACGGCGAACTGCTGAAGGGTGATGCCGACGCCGAGTACGCCGCCGTGATCGAGATCGATCTCGCCGACATCAAGGAGCCGATCGTCGCCTGCCCGAACGACCCGGACGACGTCAAGCTGCTGTCCGAAGTCGCCGGCGACAAGATCGACGAAGTCTTCATCGGCTCGTGCATGACCAACATCGGTCACTTCCGCGCTGCCGGCAAGGTGCTGGACGGCAAGTCCGACATCCCGACCCGCCTGTGGATCGCCCCGCCCACCAAGATGGACGCGATGATCCTCAACGAGGAAGGCTACTACGGCGTGCTCGGCAAGTCCGGCGCCCGCATGGAGATGCCGGGTTGCTCGCTGTGCATGGGCAACCAGGCGCAGATCCGCAAGGGCAGCACCGCGATGTCGACCTCGACGCGCAACTTCCCGAACCGCCTCGGCATCGACACCCGCGTCTATCTGGGCTCGGCCGAGCTGGCCGCGGTGTGCGCGCTGATGGGCAAGATCCCGAGCGTGCAGGAGTACATGGCGCAGGTTGAGGTGGTGAACAAGAAGGCTGCCGACATCTACCGCTACATGAACTTCGATCAGATCGAGGAATTCCGCTCGGTGGCTGACACCGTGACTGTCTGATCCCGGCCTGATCGGTCCGGCTCGACCGGACCCCGACGACACCCCCGGCGCATCCTCGCGCCGGGGGTGTCGTATTTTTGGTGGCCGACCACACCATCTTGGGTGGCACAACGGCATCCCGTCACGCCTTGCGACGGTGGAATCGTCTATCATCTCCAAAAAATGACGACGTCCGGTCGCGGGCGCCCAGAATCTCTTGATCCCCAAGTTCTTGCTCCGGCACCGTCGATCCGAAGAGGCACTTCCCTTGCGGCTCTGTGCCGTTTCCAGTGGAAATTGACTTCTCAACAAACATGATGATCGGTGGTACAACCGCCCGAACCTGACGCCGACCTCGCGCCCGATGAACACCC
>NZ_JBQWSN020000022.1:0-54975 GCF_052598215.2 Thauera sp. ZXT1-4
ATCATGCGCTGGGGCTCGCGGAGCGGGTACGCGCTGAAGACAACACGGATTCAGGGTTTTGATTCGCTTTCATATTTTCCATTGATCGCTGCGTCGCTGTAAATCTGCATGTTCTCCAGCGAAAAACCGTTCTGGAGCGCGAGCTCTTTGCAGCGACGAGTTTGATCGTCTATCGACGTAGGGCGCTGGTGATCGTCCGAATAGCGCACATATATTGCACAGCGTTGTGTCATTGGTCAGACACTCCATTTTTCTTCGTTTGCGTTGTGCGTAGCTGTCTCGCTGCAATCTCAGCGAGCAGTTCAGCAAGATCCCGCACTGGCGCAGGCAGCGCTGCCGATTTAGTGCAGTTACTAGGTATAGCGCGCGACGAAGGGTCTGAATCGATCTTTTGCATAGCTGTCCTCACTGCCAAAAATGCCCCTCAAGCCTTAGGAGATTAAGAGCCAAACGCTGATGTTCGATGACCCGAATCTGCTCAGGCTCATCGCGCGTCAGGCGCTGCGCACTGCGCGCGCGAAATCCGCAAAGTTGATGACCTGGCACCCGACGGGCGTGCTTGCGGGCAACATCGGGCCGCCCGCTGCCGCGACGGCATTTTGCGGCTCGGGGATGCTCGAACGAATGTCAGTGCCATGAGCCACAGCGCAGCGGGCGTCGCTGGCAGGCGCTTGCGCGCGGGAGGGCGTGCCGTCGCTCAGCGGCTCAGGCTTGAACGACGTTCTCGTACGCCCGCGATGCACATAACGCGTCGTCGTACCCAGCTTCATGTCATCGAGCTTCGCTGCGAGCTGTCCCGAGCAAAGATGCGCATAGCGCTGAAGCATGCGCATGTCGCGATGCCCCGAGATCGCTTGGAGTTCGATGAGCTGAAACTTGCCCGATTCTGCAAACCGGCTGATCGCTTCGTGGCGCAGATCATGAAAGTGCAGGTCGACAACGCCACTTTTTGGGATGACCCGGTTGAAGAAGGCCTTCTTGTGGGCGTTCGGCGTCAGCGCGAGGAGGGGCTCGTCGCGAAGACGCTCTTCAGGGCTTTGAGCGTCCATCAGCGCCACGAGCACTTGCGTTGCGCGCGTACTGATCGGCACGTTGCGCGTACGCCCGTTCTTCGTGTCTCGCGCCACGACGTAGCGGAGCTCCAAATTCACGTCCGAGGCGCTGATCGTGAGCAGTTCGCCTCGCCGCATCGCGGTTTCGAGCGCGAGAATAATGGCGGGCTCGATGAAGGGGTTCTCGTCGGCCTGTGCGGCCGCAAGAATCGCCAGCTCTTCACTCGGGCTGATGCGGCGGTCTCGTTCGTTGAAGTACTTCGGTCGCCGCAAGCCCTTGAACGGACTCTCGACGGGCGCGATCTTCCAGACGTCGTCCGCGTAACGAAGGGTCTGCGAGATAACGTCAAGCTCACGATCAACCGTCGCCGGGGCGACTTCGGTCAGCCGATCCGTGATGAAGTCCTGGAGGTCTTCTGTCGAGAGCGCCGCCAGCGGTTTGTCGACAAACGCCTCATCACGCAGCAGTCGATTGATGCGCGTGCGCTCAATCGATGCGCCCTTGTGCCCGGGTACGACTTCTTCGCGGTAGCGCGTCAGGAGCGCACGCAGGGTCGTCTGCGCGGCTTGCGCGTAGTCGCGCACAATACTGACAGAGAGATCGGACTCGATGCGCAGGCGCGCTTGCTCGGCCTCAGCAAACGTGTCGAACGTGATGAACTGCTCCGGCACGCCTTTGCGGCGAATCCGAAGCTGGAACGCGGTTTCGAGTTGCTTGAGCCGCGCCTTCACGCCGCGCGCGGCGAGTTCTTCGACGTAGGCTTCAGCATTCTTGCGCTGCGCGTAAGAAAACCGCCGCTCGAGGCGAGCGTCTGAACGTACGGTAACGACGAACGGGGAACGATTGAGAATGTTGCTGCGCAGGACCGCCATGGGATACTCCGTTACTGGGAGTACCGTATAGGCGTGCGCAGGGGGTCTAACAGGCGCGAATGCGAAAAAAATTTCGCATCGACCCGGACCGGATGCTCCAACCCGTGGAGCGAATATGGAGCAAACCCTCTCGGATTTTGCTCCATTGGTCCGCAATTCAGACCCTAACCCTCTGATCTGAAACGGGAATTGGTGGTCGGGGAAAGAGGATTCGAACCTCCGGCCCCTGCGTCCCGAACGCAGTGCTCTACCAGGCTGAGCTATTCCCCGACACTTTTTGTTGCAGGCCTTGCTGCCCTGCGAAGCCCTGAACTATATCAGTGATTTCGCCGAACTGCAAAGTCCGATAATTGTAGCAATGCATCCTTGAAATTGGAAGGGGGGAGCCCCGATATCGCTTCGATTGCGAGCGCAGCCTCGGCCTCGGCGTAGCGGCGCGTCTCGTCCAGGGCTCCGGTGTCCTGGATGGCGGCTAGGACCGCAGCGAAGTCCTCGCGCCCACCATTCTCGATGGCGCTGCGCACCATCGCCGACTGCGCGGAGGATCCGTGCTGAATGACGTGGATCAACGGCAGGGTGGGCTTGCCCTCGGCGAGGTCGTCACCCAGGTGCTTTCCGGTATCGGCCTCGTCGGCCGAGTAGTCGAGCACGTCGTCGATGAGTTGGAAGGCCGTGCCAAGGTGCATGCCGAAAGCCGCCAGGCGCGCTTCGAGAGCCTCATCCGCACCGCCCACGATGCCGCCCAGACGAGCCGAGGCCTCGAAGAGCTTCGCCGTCTTGTAGCGAATGACGCGCAGGTAGTCGTCGATCCGCACGTCGGCATTGTGGCAGTTGAGCATCTGCAGCACTTCGCCTTCGGCGATCACGTTGGTGGCCTCGGCGAGCACGCGCATGACGCGCATGCTGTCCACACGAACCATCATCTGGAATGCACGCGAGTACAGGAAATCGCCCACGAATACCGCGGCGGCGTTGCTGAAGCGGGCATTGGCCGTCGGATTGCCGCGGCGCAGATCGGATTCGTCCACCACATCATCGTGCAGCAGCGTCGCGGTATGGATGAACTCCACCACCGCAGCAAGCTCGTGATGATGCGTACCCTGGTAGCCCAGCGCGCCGGCGGTGTAGAGCACGAGCGCGGGGCGGAGTCGCTTGCCGCCGCTTTGCACGATGTACTCGGCGACCGTGCGGATCAGCGCCACGTCCGAATGCAGCCGAAGGCGGATGACCGCATCCACCGCCTGCATGTCGGCGGCGATCGGCGCGAAAAGCTGCTTGACTGACAAGGCGGTGACGCTCGCTGGAAAAGCGGCGATGGTATGGGGCGGCCGCGCCCGGCGTCAAGCCGGCCGCAGCCTTGCCAGTACCCGCACTCGTGGAGGATGCGCAGCCGTGCGACTACTCCTTCAACGCGCGCGTGACGGCATTGTCCAGCGCCTCCTTGGCTGCCTTCTCATCGGCCCACACGCCGGCCAGTTCCTCGTCCAGGATGCGGCGGACCTTCTGCCGCTCTACCACCGGTTGCGCCGAAGACTGTGGTGTCGGGGGCTTGTTACCGAGCTGGTCGACCGCGACCTGCACATTCTCGAGGTCGTCTCCAAGCAGTTCGCTGCGCGATGCGAGCAGCCCGGCACGATTCAGCGGCAGATACCCGGTGCCGCGCTGCCAGGCGACCTGATTGGCAGGCTCGAGCCAGAAGCTGACGAAGTTCGCTACCCCCTTGTACTCGGCAGCCTTCTTCCCGGCCGACACCCACAATGCCGGGCCGTCTGCCACGGTATTCTGCGGCGCGCCAGGGAAGTCGTCATGGTAAGGCAGTCGGGCCACCCCGACGTCGACCTTGCCGGTACGGCGAAAATCAACCCAGCTCGCGGACGGCGCCGCGATTACCGCGCATTCGCCCTCGCCAAAGCGGCGCTCGGCTTCCGCCTGCTGGTCGAACACATGGAGGTAGCGCGCACGCGTCCAACTCGCCATCATCGCCACGTGCTTGACCTGGAACATCCCGTTGAAGCGTGGCACGACCTGCTTGCCCTGCTGCATCGCCACCGGCTCGTTGTGCCAGGCGCTGAGATTCTCGACCATCACCCGCCCGGGCTCGGCCACCGTGTAAGGGCAGGCATGGCCGGTGTCGGCCAGGCGACCGAGCGTGTCCTGCAACGCCTGCCAGGTGTCGATGCGGGTGGTCTCCGGGTTCATGCCGGCGCGACGCAGCGCATCACGGTTCAGGTACAGCACGGGCGTAGACAGACCGATTGGCAGGGCGAGCAACCGCCCCTTCGCGTCGACCGGTGTGCGCGTCATCATCGCCGGCGGGCGCAGGGTCTGCAGCGCCCGGCCATTCTGCTTCATCAGTTCGTGCAGCGGTTTGAAGCGGGGCTTGCCCGCAACGAACGACTCCTCGTCATCCCCCTCGAGGATCAGCATATGCGCCGCACTGGATTTCCATTCCCCGGAACGGACCACGACCCGATATCCCTTGGCCTGCGCATTGAAGCGCTCGACAAGCGCCTCGAGCGCTGCCGCCTTGGAAGCGGGCAAACGGTGAAAGAGTTCGATCTGCTGCGGCGCTGCGGTAGCGAAAGCCTGGGGTGCGATGACCGCGAGCCCCGCCGCGAGCCCCGCGAATACAGCCCTGATACGGAGGTTGAGCATGAGTTTGACTAGCCTGCACAAGCGCCGGGCCGACGGCCCGGTAACGCGCCGAATTATAGTTCTCCGCTACACCACGAATTGTAAAAGTGCTTCAGAATCCAGCCTCACGCGTCGATAAGACCAAGACTCCGTCTCCGAGCCTGCCCGCCATGCGCCGCTCCACTTCGCGCCCCCCCGCTCCCGCCTTCCTGCGCGTCCTCCTGTTCGCCCTGCTGCCTCTGCTGTCGGGTTGCGATCAGGTCGCCGAATTGCTCGAACTGCCCAATCCATCACGGGACGCAGCCCGTGCCGAAGCCGAGGGCCGCGCCATCGGCAGCGCATGCAGGCACGCAGGACGGTCCCTGGAAGACTGCTATGCGCTCAACGGCAGCGCCGACAAGGCCGCGATCTTCGCCGGATGGCGCGACATGAACGACTACATGATGGAACACAAGCTCGAGGTCGTGCCCTCACGCCTGCTCCCGGACGGCACGCCCGTGAAGACGCCCCCGCCCGCAGACGCCGGCTGAGCCAGCCGACGCACCCCTGCAGGATGTCCGCCTGCATCCTGCACGCCCGTATCCCGCACGCCCCTATCCTCGCCATCGCGCCCGCGGCGGCTTATCATCCGGAACTGCCAGCCTGGCACTCCGGCAAGGCCGGCCACATCCAATCAGTCCGCCGCGTTCAGGCGCCCCCATCATGAACCAGCACACCCCCGCCTCCGGCCTGCACTGCGCCGGCCTCATCGGCTATTGCCGCGCCGGCTTCGAGAAGGAGCTCGCCGGCGAGCTCGACGATCTCGCTGCCGAAGCGGGCCTGATCGGATACGTCCGCGCCGATCCCGATGCCGCCTACGCAGTGTTCGAAACCTTTGAGCCCACCCCGCTGGGAGATTTCGGCACCGCCACGGACTGGCGTCGCTCGGTATTCGCGCGCCAACTCCTGCCCTGGTTCGCACGCATCGACGACCTGCCCGAACGCGACCGCGCCACGCCGATCATCGCGGCGGTCAAGGCAAGTGGCCAGCGCTTCTCCGGCGTCGTGCTGGACACCCCCGACACCGACGAAGCCAAGCAGCGCTCCGGCTTCTGCAAGCGCTTCACCGAACCGCTCACGCAGGCGCTGGAGAAATCGGGCTGCCTGCGCACCAGCCGCACTGGCCTGCCCGTGCTGCATGTGATGTTCACCAGCGCCACCACCGCATGGCTGGCCGCCGGCCAGCCGGGGCAGTGCTCGACGTGGGCGATGGGCGTGCCGCGCCTGCGCATGCCGTCGAACGCACCGAGCCGATCGACGATGAAGCTCGCCGAGGCCTTCATGACCCTGCTCGACGACAGCGAACGCGACAGCATCCTGCGCGCCGGCCAGCGCGCGGTAGACCTGGGCGCAGCGCCCGGCGGCTGGACCTGGCAGCTGGTGCATCGCGGGCTGCGCGTGACCGCGATCGACAACGGCCCGCTGCGCGACACCGTCATGGCCACCGAGATGGTCGAGCACCTGCGCGCCGACGGCTTCACCTGGCGCCCGCCGCGCCCGGTGGACTGGATGGTATGCGACATGGTCGAGCAACCCTCGCGCATCGCCTCGCTGATGGCCGAATGGGTCGCCACCGGCCGCTGCCGCTACACGATTTTCAACCTCAAGCTACCGATGAAGCGCCGCCTAGAGGCGGTCGAACAGTGCCGCGAGTTGATCCGCAAGCGCCTCGCCAGCGTCGGCCCCTTCGACCTGCGCATCAAGCACCTGTACCACGACCGCGAGGAAGTCACCGCCTTCCTCACCCTCAAGCGCTGAGCGCGAGCTCACCCGCCCCGGCCCGCCTCTTCCGGGAAACTGGCAAACCCCTTGGCGGGTAAAGGTTTTTTGCCGCGTGTATAATCCGCGCTTTATCACAACGGCGAAGCATTTGCGATCGCCCACGCCCCGAAGGTACCCATGAGCTTTGCCGATCTCGGCCTCATTCCCGAACTGCTTCAGGCCGTCACGGACGCTGGCTACACCGAGCCCACGCCGATCCAGCGCCAGGCCATCCCCACCGTCATCGCCGGCCACGACGTCATGGGCGGCGCTCAGACCGGCACCGGCAAGACGGCCGGCTTCACGCTGCCGCTGCTGCATCGCATCGCGCGCCACGCCAGCACCAGCACCTCTCCTGCCCGGCACCAGACCCGCGCGCTGATCCTCGCCCCCACACGCGAACTCGCGATGCAGGTATACGAGTCGGTCAAGACCTACAGCAAGCACCTGCCACTGCGCTCGGTGTGCGTCTATGGCGGCGTTGACATCCGCCCCCAGCAAGCCGAGCTGCGCCGCGGCATCGAGGTCGTCATCGCCACCCCGGGACGGCTGCTCGACCACGTCGAGCAGAAATCCATCAACCTGTCCCAGGTCGAAGTGCTGGTCCTGGACGAAGCCGACCGCATGCTGGACATGGGCTTCATCCCCGACATCAAGCGCATCCTCGCCCTGCTGCCCGCCAACCGCCAGAGCCTGCTGTTCTCGGCCACCTTCTCCGACGAGATCAAGAAGCTCGCCGACCAGATGCTGAAGAACCCGCAGCTGATCGAGGTCGCGCGCCGCAACATGGTGTCGGAAACGATCACCCACGTCGTGCATCCGGTGTCCTCGGGCATGAAGCGCAACCTGCTCGCCCACCTGCTGCGCCACAAGCCCGACACTCAGGCGCTGGTGTTCGTCGATACCAAGCTCGCCTGCGGCCGCCTTGCGCACTTTCTCGAGCGCCACGGCGTCTCCGCCGATGCCATCCATGGCGACAAGGGCCAGCAGCAGCGCACCGAGACACTCGAAGCCTTCAAGAGCGGCAAGCTGCGCGTGCTGGTCGCGACCGACGTGGCGGCACGCGGCATCGATATCGATGAGCTGCCCTACGTCATCAACTTCGAACTCCCGCATACGGCAGAAGACTACGTACACCGCATCGGCCGCACCGGCCGCGCCGGCCACCAGGGCAACGCGATCTCGCTTGTGTGCGCGGAGGAAAAGCACCGCCTCGCGGACATCCAGAAGCTGATCAAGCTCGAGATCCCGCAGGAACTCGTCCCCGGCTTCGATCCGGAGCCCGAGTTCTTCGAGGCCGGCGGCCGCGCCGGCCGCCACCGCCGTTCCAGCGTCGACCAGGACACTGCAGCCCCCGAGAGGTCCACGCGTGCGACGAGAGCGGCGCCGGTCAGCGAGGGCAAAGGCCGGCAGGACGGCGCCCCCGGCGAGGCGCGCGCACGACAGCGCCGCGGCGGCCGTGGCCACGTGGCCGCAGACGGGTTCGACTTCAGCAAACCCTACGAACCGGCCCAGCCACCGGTCGTTGTTTCCGCCGAGGCCGGCATGGCGGGCCTGGCCGCGGGCGCACAGCCCGAACCCGCGCGCCGCGGGCAGCGCCCGATCGCGGTCCTGCTCGGCGGTCTGGGCCGGAAATAGGCGGCAGCACGCCGCCTATTCCGCCCACGGGCACGGAGCGCAAAGGATTAAGCTTCCCTCACCGCGCACCGGCCGAACCACGGCCGGCCTCTCGACTTCATTGCCCAGCCCAGCCGTGACCCTCCCCGGACGCCGCCCCAACCCGCTTGCACCCGCTGCCCTGCCCGCGCAGGGTGTGCCCGGCGCGAGCATCGAACCCTTTCTACCGGACCTCTCCGAGGGCGCAGAGGCCGGCGTATATCTCGCGTTGCTCGAGCTGATCGACGAAGGCCTCCTGATCACCGGCGACGATCTCGTGCTCGACGCCAACAGCGCCGCCTGCCGCCTGCTCGGGCGTGACTACCGCGAGGTCGTCGCCCGCCCGCTCGCTGCGCTGTTCCCCTCCGAAGCGGCGTTTCTCGAGGCACGGCGGCGACTCCTGATCGAGGGCGAGCGGCGCGGCACGATCGCCTTCGCCCGCCCGGATGGGCAAGCGCACACGCTGAACTTCATTGCCGCACCCAGACTGCGCCCCGGGCTGCATGCGATCGTCCTCGCCGCGCCGCACGCGCACGCGGCGCCTGAGGCCTCGCACAGCCCGCAGGAACTCGATCAGCGCATGCGCCAGGCGCGCGGCACGCTGGTGCATGCGCGCCGTGTCGGCGGTGCACGCAGCGGCGCCTATCTGAATCCGCTGGACGCCGGGTTCGACCTCGAATGGCTGGAAAAGGGCCTCACGGAGGCACTCGCGCACGATGAGCTGGTGCTGCAGTTCCAGCCCCTGGTCGATGCGCGCACGGGGAAGCTCTTCGGCGGCGAAGCCCTGCTGCGCTGGCAGCATCCCGAACGCGGGCTGCTGCCCTTCCAGCGTTTCGACGACACCATCGGCAACCCCGACCTGCGCATCGCGTTGGACACCTGGGCGCTGTCGAGCGCATGCCGGGCCGCACATCGCTGGCCTGCCAGCAGTACGGGTATCCGGGTGACGGTGAATCTCTCCATCGAGCGCCTGCTGGCGCCCGGCCTCACCGAAGAGGTGCGCACGACCCTGCAGGCATCCGGCCTCGCACCCCGCCTGCTGGAGCTCGACCTCCCCGAACAGGTGCTCGAGCTGGACAACCCGCGCATCTCGGAAACCCTGCGCGAACTGCGATCCATCGGCGTTCGCCTGGCGATCGACGGCTTCGGCGCTGGGCTATCCTCCGTTCCCCGGCTGCGCCGCTCGGCGGTGCACGCGCTGAAGCTGGACCCCGGGATCATTCGTGGCGTCGGCAAGGATGAGGACAGCGAGGCGACGGTCGAGGCGATCGGCGCAATGGCGGGCGCCCTCGGCCTCGAGGTTCATGCACGCGGCGTGGAGGATCCGGGGCAGCAGGCCTTCCTCGTGGCGCTTGGCTGTCATCTGCAGCAGGGCCCGCTGTTCGGGCCGCCGGTCGATGCCCGGTACTTCGCGCTCCCCGGCGGACGGCACGCTCAGTAGTCGAGCAGGGTCCGGCAATTCTCTTCACGCCCGGTCATGCTGCTGAAGCGCTGCAACTGCGCACGCACGAAATCATTGGCCACCGTAGCGTCCGCGCAATACTCGCGCAGCTGCATCGCCTGCGCCACGAACTGCAGGCGTCGCGTGACGTCTGCACGCGCCGGGAAGGGATAGCCATCGGTCCTGCGCCACTCCGGCACCGTCCTGGCACCCGGAGCCGGTGCTGCGGCCACGCCCGCCGCCTGTGCAGGCGCAGCGCCCGGCACGACCTGCGGCATCTGGGCCTCCGCCATGGCGAGCGTGAATGCCAGCACCACGCCAGACAGTGCGCGCACGAAAAGCATCGGGCCGCTCCCGGAAACAGACTGCTTCCGTTCACGGCCCGATGCGCTTCCGACTTGAGTCGAATCTGCCGGCCCAGCGGCCGGCAGCGGGGGGGAAATCATGCTTCCATCGACTTCACGTGCTGGATGACCTCGCCGATCGCTTCCTGCGCGCTGCCGTAGAGCATGCGGCAGTTGTCCTTGTAGAACAGCGCATTCTCGATGCCCGAGTAGCCCGCCCCCTTGCCGCGCTTGACCACGATGACGTTCTGCGCCATGTCCGCATTGAGGATCGGCATGCCGTAGATCGGGCTCGACTTGTCGGTGCGCGCGACCGGGTTCACCACGTCGTTGGCGCCGATCACCAGGGCCACGTCGGCCTGCGCGAAGTCGTTGTTGATCTCGTCGAGGTCGAAGATCTTGTCGTAGGGCACGCCCGCTTCGGCCAGCAGCACGTTCATGTGGCCCGGCATGCGGCCCGCGACCGGGTGGATCGCGAAGCTCACCTCGACACCGCCCTCTTCGAGCAGCTGCGCCATCTCCCACACCTTGTGCTGGGCACCGGCCACCGCCATGCCGTAGCCCGGCACGATGATGACCTTCTGCCCGTAGCGCATCAGCGCCGCCGCATCCATCGCCGAGAGCTCGCGCATCGTGCCCTCGACCGTCTCGCCACCTTCGGCCGCGGCACCCGTGATGGGGGCGAAGATGATGTTCCTGATCGGGCGGTTCATCGCCTTGGCCATGAGCTGGGTGAGCAGCATGCCCGAGGCGCCCACCACGATGCCCGCCACGATCAGCGCCGGATTCCCGATCACGAAGCCCTTGAAGCCCACCGCCAGGCCCGTGAAGGCGTTCAGCAGCGAGATCACCACCGGCATGTCGGCGCCGCCGATCGGCATCACCAGCACCACGCCGAGCGCGAGCGCGAGCGCAAAGAACAGGAAGATCTCGAAGCCGCCCGGATGTGCCGAGTACGCCACCGTGAGGCCGATGCCGATGGTGATGACCGAGAGCAGGAAGTTGATGTTGTTCTGCCCCGGCAGACGGATCGCCTTGTTCATCAGCCCCTGCAGCTTGGCAAACGCCACGCACGAGCCCGAGAACGCCACCGCACCGATCACCGCACCCAACGCGAGCAGCGTGGAGGTGACGCTGTCGTGCGGCACTCCGCGCACCAGCTCGATCGCCGCAATGCCCGCCGCGGCACCACCGCCCATGCCGTTGTAGATCGCGACCATCTGCGGCATGTCGGTCATCTTGACCACCTTGCCGCTGTACCAGGCAGCACCGCCCCCGAGCACGATCGCCAGCACCATCAGGCCGACGTTGTGCAGGTCGGGCATGAAGAAGGTCGCCACCGTGGCGCCGATCATCGCGTACCCCGCCCAGACCACCCCCTTGCGGGCCGTCACCGGCGAGGCCATGGCCTTCAGGCCGAAGATGAACACGACGGCGGCGATGAAGTACGCCATGCTCACGAACCAGTTCCCGCTCATTGCTCACCCCCCTGCTTGCGGCCACCGGCCTTGAACATGCCCAGCATGCGCTCGGTGACGATGTAGCCACCGGCCGCGTTGGCCGCACCGAGGAACACCGCGAAAAAGCCGATCAGCAACTGCAGCGGACTCTCCGGGTCGGCATGGCCGAGCGCCACCATGGCGCCGATCAGCACCACACCATGCACGAAGTTCGAACCCGACATCAGCGGGGTGTGCAGGATCACCGGCACGCGCGAGATCACCTCGTAACCGGTGAACGCGGCCAGCGCAAAAATGTACAGCGCGGTAAAACCATCCATGACGCGATCCTCCTTACAGTCCGAGCGCCTGCTTGACGCCGGCGTGGCGAAGCTCGCCCGCGTGCGTCAGGCAGCTTCCGGCCATGACCTCGTCCTCCCAGTCGAGCGCGAGCGCACCGTCCTGGATGAAGGGCGAGATGAAGTTGAACAGATTCTTGGCGATCATCTCCGAGGCATGCACCGGCATGCGGCTGGCGATGTTGGTCGGGCCGATCACGAGCACGTCGTTGATCCACACCTTCTCGCCCGCGACCGTGCCCTCGACGTTGCCCCCGGTCTCGGCGGCCATGTCCACGACCACCGCGCCCGGCTTCATGCGCGCGATCATGTCGGCGGTGATGATCTTCGGCGCCTGCCTGCCCGGGATGGCCGCGGTGGTGATCAGCGCATCGCACTGCGCCACCGCCTTGGCCAGGCGCTCGGCCTGCTTGGCCTTCTCTTCCTCGGTGAGCTCGCGTGCGTAGCCACCACTGCCCGCCGCCGACACCCCGGTGTCGACGAACTTGGCCCCGAGCGATTCGATCTGCTCGCGCGTCTCGGGGCGCACGTCGTAGGCCTCGACCATGGCGCCGATGCGGCGCGCGGTGGCAATGGCCTGCAGGCCAGCCACCCCGGCGCCGATCACCAGCACCTTGGCCGGACGGATGGAGCCGGCCGCGTAGGTCAGCATGGGGAAGAACTTGGGCGAGTGGTCGGCCGCGATCAGCGCGCACTCGTAGCCGGCAACCGCGCCCTGGCTGGACAGGATGTCCATGCTCTGCGCACGCGAGATGCGCGGCAGCAACTCCAGCGCGAACGCGGTGATCTGGCCGTCGACCAGCTGCTGCACGCGCTCGGCGCTCGCCCACGGCTGCAGCATTCCGCACAGCACGCTGCCCGGCTTCAGCGCTGCGAGCACCTGCGCGTCGGGCGCCTGCACACAGAACAGCACGTCGGCCGCAGCGGCCACCTCCGCCGCGCTGTCGACGAACGTCACGTCGGCAAAATCCGCATCCCGGAAGTGGGCCGCCTTGCCCGCCTCCTTCTGCATGACAACCCGGGCACCAAGTCCCAGGTACTTCTTGACTACATCCGGAACGACCGACAGGCGTCGTTCGCCGGAGCGTGTCTCCGTTGGCACTCCGATGACCAGAGGCATGGGCGTACTCCTTCCAATAGGGCTTTAAAGACGGAACTGAGTCGAATGCGTCGGCCGCATCTTGATTTGTTCTGATCCCCCTGCCCCGCGCAAAGCGCATCGGGGCCGACACAGGACCGATATTACCGTCATTCGGGGAGGGCGCAAGCCGCGCACCAGCCACACGCCGCCGCGGGCGGGCCATCGGCCTGGCGTCAGGCGGGGGGTACGAGCTTGATGACCGCGAGCGAGATGTTGTCGCCGATCCCGCCCGAGCGCTCACGGGCAGTCGCGATCAGGCGCTCCGCGGCGCTGCGCGGCGGCAGCGCCTGCAGCGTGGTCGCCAGCTCGGAATCGGAGAAATGCCCCCACAGCCCATCCGAGCACAGCAGGAAGCAGTCCCCCGCTACGGGCGACTCCTCGCAACCATACTCGATGCGCGGCTCGCGTTCACTGCCCAGGCAGGACAGCAGCACGTTGCGCTGCGGATGGTTCTGCGCCTCCTCCTCACCGATGCGGCCCTTGCGCACGAGCTCGCCGACCAGCGAGTGATCTCGCGTGCGTGACACCGTATGCGCTCCGCGGAAGTGATACATGCGCGAGTCGCCACAATGCGCCCAGTAGGCCTTGCCCTGCTGCAGCAGGAACACCACCGCCGTGCTGTGCGGGTCCTGCTCGCTGGTGAAGCGCGTCAGCTTGATGACGACATGGGCCTCGTCGATCACGCTGCCGAGCAGCTCTCGCGGCGTCTCGTGCAGGGGCGCGTAGGTTTCGAAATTCTGCCGGGCGCGGATCAGCACCTGCTCGGCCGCCATCGCCCCGCCGCTGTGCCCGCCCATGCCGTCCGCGAGCACGGCCATCACCAACCCGGAGCGCTTGGGATGGCCGAACAGCGCAACGCGGTCCTGCTGTTCCTTGCGGTCGCCGATATGCATGGCGACACAGGTTTCGGCGGTAAAGGACATTGGAGATGGACTCGGTGGCGAGTTGCGCACCGCAGGGTCAGGATCGGCCGATGATAGCAACCGCCTGCCCACTCCGGAGCGCAATCCCCGGAATGGAAACACGCCGAGCGGCGCAAGCCGTGACAAATGTCACACCCTGCCCCGCTCGGCGCCTCGCAAGGCTTACGCGTACATGCCGCGCAGGCGAGCATCGAGCAGCTCGACCCAGTGCCGCACCGGCGTCTGCGTGCCCGCCTGCAAGTGGGTGATGCAACCGATGTTGGCCGAAGCGATGCTGCCCGCCCCGCCCTCGAGCAGGCAGTCGAGCTTGTTCGCACGCAAGCGACCCGAAAGCTCCGGCTGCAGCATCGAGTAGGTGCCCGCCGAACCGCAGCACAGGTGTGCGTCGCGCACCGGCGTCAGGTCGAAGCCTGCAACCGTGAGCAGGGCCTCCACCGTGCCGCGGATGCGCAGTCCGTGCTGCAGCGTGCAGGGGGCATGCCAGGCCAGCTTCTCGCGCGGCTGGGCGTGCGCTGCCAGCGCAGCCTCCAGGCTGACCGCCTCGGCCGCCACCACCTCGCCGATGTCGAGCGTAAGCGCAGCCACCCGCTTCGCCTTCTCTGCGTAGGCCGGATCGTGCTGCAGCATGTGGCCGTAGTCCTTGACCTGCACGCCGCAGCCCGACGCCGTCATCACGATGGCCTCGACGCTGCCGGCCTCGATCGCGGGCCACCAGGCGTCGATGTTGCGGCGCGCGTCCTCACAGCCGCCCGCCTGGTCGTTGAGGTGAAAACGCACCGCACCGCAGCAGCCCGCACCGTCCGCCTCGACCATGGAGATGCCCACCGCATCGAGCACGCGCGCCGCCGCCGCATTGATCGAAGGCGCCATCGACGGCTGCACGCAGCCCGCGAGCGCAATCACCCGGCGCGCATGCCGCGGCGCCGGCCACATTCCCGCCGCACGCGCCTCGGGCACCTTGGCCTGCAGCGTCTTCGGCAGCAGGCCGCGCACCGACTGACCGGCCTTCATCGCCGCCCCGAACAGCCCGGGCCGCGGCACCAGCGTGCGCAGCGCACGGCGTATGAGCGCGTCCGCGCCCTTGCGCGGCACGCGCGCCTCCACGACGTGGCGGCCGATGTCGAGCAGGCGGCTGTAGTGCACCCCCGACGGGCAGGTCGTTTCACAGGCGCGGCAGGTCAGGCAGCGGTCGAGGTGCAGGCGGGTCTTCTCGGTCGGCTCAGCACCTTCAAGCACCTGCTTGATCAGGTAAATGCGCCCGCGTGGGCCGTCGAGTTCGTCGCCCAGCAACTGGTAGGTCGGACAGGTGGCGGTGCAAAAGCCACAATGCACGCACTTGCGCAGGATCTCTTCGGCTTCGCGCCCCTCCGGGGTATCGCGGATGAAATCGGCGAGTTGGGTCTGCATGGATCAGAACTCCGGATAAAGGCGGCCCGGGTTGAAAATACCCGCGGGGTCGAAGGCCTGCTTGAGCCTGCGGTGAATGCTTGCAAGCGGCGCGGACAGCGGCTGAAAGACCTCGCCGCCGCGATCGCCTCCGCGGAAGGCGGCCGCATGACCGCCCAGCTCCGCGGCACGTGTCCGGATGCGTGCACCATGCGCCGAAGCCCCATCGCCTTCAGCCACCACCCAGCGCAGCGCGCCGCCCCACTCCACCACCTGCCGGCCCGGCAGCGCCAGCGCCGGCGCCGTACTCGGCAGCGACACCCGCCACAACACCTCGCCGGGGCCGAGCACGAAGGGCGCCGCCGCGTGCTCGCACACCCCATCCCACAGCGCCGCGGCATCGGTTGGTGCGAGTTGCTCGCCGCCCAAGCGCTCGATCGCCGCGCGTACGGCCGCCTCGGCCCCCGACAGGCGCAGGTGAAGCGCGCCCCCGTGCCACAGGCTGGCCGACACCGGCAATGGCTGGCCGCCCCACTCGTTCACCCGGCGCAACGCCGTCGGCTCATCGAGTTCGAAGCGCAGCGTCGCCTCGGCCACCGGACGGGGCAGCACCTTCAGCGACACCTCGAGCAGGATGCCGAGCGTGCCCAGGCTGCCCGCAACCAGACGCGAAATGTCGTAGCCGGCCACGTTCTTCATGACCTGGCCACCGAACTTCATGACCTCGCCGCGGCCATCCATGAGCTTCACGCCCAGCATGAAGTCGCGCACCGCACCCATGTTCGCGCGCCGCGGGCCGGACAGACCTGCCGCTACGCACCCCGCCACCGTCGCGCCGGCACCGAAGTGCGGCGGCTCGAAGGGCAGATACTGCCCGCGCGCGGCCAACGCCGCTTCGAGCTCGGCCAGGGGTGTCCCACCCCGCACGATCACCACCAGTTCGGTCGGCTCATGCGCCACTACGCCCGCATTGGCGCGCAGGTCGAACGGCTCGCCCACCGGCGTGCGGCCGTAGAAATCCTTGCTCCCACCGCCACGCAGGCAGAGCGGGGTTCTTGCCGCAGCCGCCGCACGCACGCGTTCGGCCCATTCCTTCTCGATCGTCGTCATCGTGTCCTTCCTGCTCAGAAGCGCGGGATGTCCGGATAGGGCACGTGGCCCTTGCTCACCTTCATGCGGCCGTACTCCGCGCAACGGTTGAGCGTGGGGATCGCCTTGCCGGGGTTGAGCA
The DNA here is from genome assembly GCF_052598215.2 of Thauera sp. ZXT1-4. NCBI lineage: Bacteria > Pseudomonadati > Pseudomonadota > Betaproteobacteria > Rhodocyclales > Zoogloeaceae > Thauera > Thauera sp. ZXT1-4. The sequence goes on from NZ_JBQWSN020000022.1 coordinate 16,280, forward strand.
GCCCGGGCGGATCGAACGCGGCCTTGACGCGGAAGAACTGGCGCACCTCGGCAGTGGTGAACTGCGCGCACATCTGGTTGATCTTCTCCAGCCCCACGCCGTGCTCGCCGGTGATGGTGCCGCCCAGCGCCACCGACAGTTCGAGGATCTCGGCGCCGAAGGCTTCGGCGCGCTCCAGTTCGTCCGGCTGGTTGGCGTCGAACAGGATCAGCGGGTGCAGGTTGCCATCCCCGGCGTGGAAGACGTTCATGCAGCGCAGGCCGTAGCGCCCCTCCATCTCCTGGATCGCGGTCAGCATCTCACCGAGGCGCTTGCGCGGGATGGTGCCATCCATGCAGTAGTAGTCGGGGGAAATGCGCCCCGCCGCAGGGAACGCCGCCTTGCGGCCGGCCCAGAAGCGCAGCCGCTCGGCCTCGTCACGCGAGACGCGGATCTCGGTGGCGCCGCTACCTTCCAGCACCGCGCGCACGCGGCCGATCTCCTCGGCGACCTCCTCCGGCGTGCCGTCGGCCTCGCACAGCAGGATCGCCTTGGCATCCAGCGGGTAGCCGGCACGCACGAACTCCTCCACCGCCGCGGTGGCAGGCTGGTCCATCATCTCCAGCCCGGCGGGGATGATGCCGGCGGCGATGATCTTCGCCACTGCATCGCCCGCACGCACGACATCGTCGAAGGCCGCGAGCACGCACTGCGCAAGCTGCGGCTTGGGCACCAGCCTGACCGTGACCTCGGTAAGCACCAGCAGCATGCCCTCCGAGCCGGTCACCAGCGCGAGTAGGTCGTAACCGGGCGAATCGAGCGCCCCCGAGCCGATCTCGACGATCTCGCCCTCGATGGTCACACCGCGCACGCGCAGGAGGTTGTGCACCGTCAGTCCGTACTTGAGGCAATGTACGCCGCCAGCGTTCTCGGCCACGTTGCCACCGATCGAGCAGGCGATCTGAGAGGAAGGGTCGGGCGCGTAGTACAGGCCGTGCGGGGCGGCGGCCTCGGAGATGGCGAGGTTGCGCACGCCCGGCTGCACGATGGCGGTGCGAGCGAGCGGATCGAGCTTCAGGATGCGGTTGAAGCGTGCCAGCGACAGCAGGACACCCCGGGTATGGGGCAGCGCACCGCCCGACAGCCCGGTGCCTGCGCCGCGCGCCACCACCGGCACGCCCAGCTCGAAGCAGATGCGCAGCACCGCGACCACCTGCTCTTCGGTGGTGGGCAAGGCCACCACCAGCGGCAACGCCCGATACGCTGCCAGACCGTCGCACTCGTAGGGGCGCAGGTCCTCGGCGTCGTATATCAGCGTGCCGGGCGGCAGCACGCGGCTGAGCGCCTCGATCACGCGCGCCTTGTCCACGCTGGAAAAGTCGCGCTCGGTCTCGCCGAACGCCAGCACTTCAGCTTCGGTATTCATCGTCTCCGGTCCTCGCCTTGGGCCTGCGGCGGATCCCTTCGCCCGCCACGTCGCGCAAGTATAGGCGCCGGGCAAACGCCACGGCTTGATGCATTTTTGCCGGGGCGTTGAAGAAACTTCGCCACGCCCGACCTTGTATCAGGGCAGCACGCCCTGCAGCCAGTCGACGAAGGCGGCGCACTCCCAGCGCTCGAGTGCTCCCGGCGCCCAGCAGATGTAGTGACCGAAGGGCGAACGCATCGGGCGCTCCGAAAGATTGAGCAGCCGGCCACTGTCGAACCAGGCTGCGCCCAGCTTGTGCCGCACCAGGACCACGCCGAAGCCGCTCGCCGCTGCGTCGTAGGCCAGCCCCAGGTCGTTGAACTGCGCCCCATTCAGCGGCTCGGTGAGCGCGAGCCTGCAATGCGCATACCAGTTCCCCCACGGTTCGAGCGGGCTGCGGATCAGCCGTACGCGGGCGCACTCTGCTTCGTGCTCGAAGCCGTCGAAAGGGCCGAACTCGTCGAGGAAGGCGGGGCTGCACGCCGGGGTCACCACATCGCGCAGGATCAGCCGGTGCTCCACGTCCGTGTAACCCCCCAAACCGTAACGGATCTCGAGGTCGGCTGCTTCAGCGGTGACGTCGCGCAAGGGAATCGAGACGTGCAGCGTGAGCTCGATGTCGGGATAACTGCGACGGAACAGTTCGAGTTTGGGCATCAGGAACTGGCGGCAGAAGGAAGGCGTGACCGCCACCCGCAGGCGGCGCGGCCCGACCGCCGCACGCTCGCCCGGCATCTGCTGCAGCGCCGCGAGCGCGGTGTCCACATGCTGCAGATAGGTTTCGCCCTCGTGGGTGAGGGTGAAATCGCCGCGGCTGAACAGGCGCACGCCGAGGTGGGTCTCAAGCTGGCGGAGCCGATGACTGACTGCACTCACCGTCACGCACAGCTCCTCCGCTGCACGGCTGGCGCTGCGCAAGCGCGCCACCGCCTCGAAGGTGAGCAGGCACTGTATCGGGGGGATGCGGCGTGTTGCCATCGGGACGGGACTCCGGACCATCTGAAGCGCCGCCGCATTATGCGCGCGCCCTTCGTGTGAATGCACCTCAGGCACTGCATCCGCAGTTTGATCGTGCCCGCGTTCTCGTTACCATGGCACCCCCGCCCACGGCCAACGCCGCAGCGAACAATTCGCCCGCAACCGGGTGATCGCCCACATCCGCCCAGATGCCCACACTCCAGCGCCTGCTCCCCTTCCTGTCCTGGCCCGCGCAATGGCGTGCCGCCGGCGTGCGTGGCGACCTGGTCGCGGGGGTGACGGTGGCGCTGGTGATGATTCCGCAGGCGCTGGCCTACGCCAAGCTCGCCGGCCTGCCGCCGCACATCGGTCTGTATGCGGCGCTCGTCCCCGCGGTGATCGCGGCGCTGTTCGGCTCCTGCGGCCAGCTCTCCACCGGCCCGGTAGCCCTTACCAGCCTCATGGTCGCCGCCAGCATCCTGCCGCTGTCCGGGCTTGCCGGGGGCGATCTGCTCGGGCTCGCGCTGCTGCTCGCCCTGCTCTCGGGGCTTATCCAGCTCGCGCTCGGGCTGATGCGCCTCGGCTGGCTGCTGAACCTGCTCTCGGTGCCGGTGCTGATGGGCTTCGTAAACGCCGCGGCGCTGATCATCTGCCTCACCCAGGTTCCGCCTCTGCTCGGCCTGGCCATGCCCTACTCGCAGCACCTGGTGCTGGATTTCGCACACGCCCTGGGCGGGCTCGCGGCGCCGCACCTGCCGTCCCTGGGCTTCGGCCTGGGCAGCCTGGCGGCGCTGGTCGCGCTCAAGCGGCTGTGGCCGCGCCTGCCTGGCGTGCCACTGGTGGTCGCCGCGGCCACCGTGCTGTCGGCATGGACCGGTTTCTCAGCCAGCGGCGGGGCCGTGGTCGGCGAGATCCCGCGCGGGCTGCCCGAACTCAGTCTGCCGCCGATGCGCCTCGACCTCGTGATCGCGATCCTGCCAGCCGCCTTCGTCATCGCGATGGTCAGCTTCATGGAGGCGGCCTCCAGCGCCAAACTGATTTCAGGGCGCACCCGGCAGGCCTGGCAACAGGACCAGGAGCTGATCGGCCAGGGGCTGGCGAAGATGTCCGCCGCCTTCACGGGCGGCATGCCCGTCAGCGCATCCTTCTCACGCTCCGCGCTCAATTATGTGAATGAGGCCCGCACGGGGCTTTCCTCGCTGATCACGGCTGGCCTGGTGCTGCTCGCGCTGCTGTACCTCACCCCGTTGCTGTGGCACCTGCCCAAGCCGGTGCTCGCCGCAGTCATCCTGCAGGCGGTGGCTGGCCTGCTCGACGCCGGGGTGCTGCGGCGGGCCTGGCGTGCAAGCAAGGATGACGGCGCGGCCGCCGCCGTCACCTTCGTCGCCACGCTGGCCTTCGCGCCCAACATCCAGAACGGCATCTTCACCGGCCTCATGCTGTCGCTCGGGCTGTTGGTCTATCGCGGCATGCGCCCACGCGCCGCCCTGCTCGGTCTGCACGCGGACGGCACCTACCGCGACCGCGAGCGCTTCGGGCTCGCCCACCCTCATCCCGAACTGGTGATCCTGCGCTTCGACAGCCCGCTCAGCTTCGTCACCGCTGCCACCTTCGAGGATGCGATGCTCGGCGCCGCGCGCGCGCAGGACAGCGTCCGCATCGTGCTGGTGTCGGCCGCCGGCATCAACGACATCGACGCCACCGGCCTTCACACCCTGGCCGGCCTGATCGAGCGCTTCAACGCCCAGGGCCAGAAGATCGCCTTCTGCGGGCTGAAGAAGCAGGTGATCGACGCCATGGAGCGCGACGGCGTGTGGGCGCGCATCCAGGCGCAGGCGAGTTACCGCACCGAACACCATGCGCTGGACGCGCTGCTGCCCGAACTCACACCGCGTCAGGCAGAAGCGGAATAACGCACAAGCCGCTGATCGGCATTGACTTTCTCCGCCGCCCCCGCTAGAGTGCGCGATTCTTCGCAGACCCATCAACTGGAGCAACACCATGTACGCGGTGATAAAAACCGGTGGCAAGCAGTATCGCGTTGCCGCTGGCGAAAAGATCAAGGTAGAACAGATACCGGCCGACGTGGGTTCCGAAATCACCATCGACCAGGTCTTCATGGTCGGTGAAGGCGACGCCGTCAAGATCGGCACGCCGGTGGTTGCCGGGGCTACCGTCAAGGCGACCGTGGTATCCCACGGCCGTCACGACAAGATCAAGATTTTCAAGATGCGCCGTCGCAAGCACTACCAGAAGCATCAGGGGCATCGTCAGAACTACACCGAGCTTCGCATCGAAGCGATCTCGGCCTAAGGCGCAGGAGGTAATCCGACATGGCACACAAAAAAGCTGGCGGCAGTTCGCGTAACGGCCGCGACTCGGAATCGAAACGCCTCGGCGTCAAGCGCTACGGTGGCCAGTTCGTGCTCGCAGGCAACATCATCGTTCGCCAGCGCGGTACCGAATACCACCCGGGCGACAACGTCGGCATCGGCAAGGACCACACCCTGTTCGCACTCAAGGACGGCGTCGTCCAGTTCGCGGTCAAGGGCCCCTCGCGTCGCCGCACCGTGATCATCGTGCCGGAAGCGGCCTGATCGCGCGCGTTCGATCGCACTGCAGTACGAAAGCCCTATCCTTGCGGTAGGGCTTTTTTGTTTCCGGCGCGCGCTTTGCGGTGCGCGCCACGAAGAGGTTGATCAGGCATGAAGTTTTTTGACGAAGCCCGCATCGAAGTCTACGCCGGAGACGGCGGCAACGGCGCGGCCACCTTCCGCCGCGAGAAGTTCATCCCCAAGGGCGGCCCCAGTGGTGGCGACGGCGGGCGTGGCGGCAGCGTGTACGCCGTGGCTGACCGCAACCTCAACACCCTGATCGACTACCGCTACACGCGCAGCTTCCGCGCCGAGCGTGGCGAGAACGGCGGCAGCCGCGACTGCTACGGCAAGGGCGGCGACGACATCACGCTGCGCTTCCCGGTCGGTACCGTGATCAAGGACCTCGAGACCGACGAACTGATCGCCGACCTCGACGAAGACGGCAAGACGGTGCTGATCGCACGTGGCGGCCGTGGCGGCCTGGGCAACATCCACTTCAAGTCCAGCGTCAACCGCGCCCCGCGGAAGAAGACCATGGGCCAGGAAGGCGAGTACCGCAACCTGCACCTGGAGCTCAAGGTACTGGCCGACGTCGGTCTGCTCGGCATGCCCAACGCAGGAAAGTCGACCTTCATCCGCAGCGTGTCCGCAGCCAAGCCGAAGGTCGCCGACTACCCCTTCACCACGCTTGCACCCAACCTCGGCGTGGTGCGCACCACCGAGGCGCGCAGCTTCGTGATCGCCGACATCCCGGGCCTCATCGAAGGCGCAGCCGAAGGTGCCGGCCTGGGACACCAGTTCCTGCGCCACCTGCAGCGCACTCACGTGCTGCTGCACCTTGTCGACCTCGCCCCCTTCGACCCGGAGGCCGATCCGGTCGCCGACGCCAAGGCCATCGCCGAAGAGTTGCGCAAGTACGACGACGAGCTCTACGCCAAGCCCCGCTGGCTGGTGCTGAACAAGCTCGACCTGATCCCCGAGGAGGAGCGCGCCGAACGCATCCAGGCCTTCCTCGACGCCTATGGTCCCGTCGAGCGCCACTTCGAGATCTCCGCCATGAAGGGCGAAGGGACACAGACGCTGATCTTTGCGGTCCAGGACTTCCTCGACGCCGAACGTGCCCGCATCGAAACCGAGCGCGCCGAACGCCAGGCCACCGAAGCCGCCCGCCTCGCCGCGCTGGAGGCCGCGCGCCTCGCTGCCGATGCAGCTTACGAGGAAGAGGCATACGCCGAGGACGGCGAAGGCGAGAGCGGAGACAGCGACGCCCCCCGCGACGACGAAGACACCCTGCCGGAACACCCGCCGCGCAAGGACTGACTCCCACCCACTCAACCCCTCCACCTTTGCCCCAGGCCCATTGCAAAGATGAGAACCAAGATCCGCAACGCCCGCCGCCTCGTCGTCAAGGTCGGCTCCGCCCTCGTCACCAACAATGGTGCCGGCCTCGACAAGGACGCGCTCGACGCCTGGGCGCGCCAGATCGCCGCGCTGCGCGCCGAAGGCCGCGAAGTGGCGCTGGTGTCCTCGGGCGCGATCGCCGCCGGCATGCAGCGTCTGGGCTGGGCCAAGCGTCCGCATGAGATGAACAAGCTGCAGGCTGCCGCCGCCGTCGGCCAGATGGGCCTGGTCGAAGCCTACGAGAAAGCCTTCACCTGCCATGGCCTGCAGACCGCGCAGATCCTCCTCACCCACGAGGACCTCGCCGACCGCACCCGCTACCTCAACGCCCGCAGCACCCTCACCACCCTGCTGCAGCTCGGCGTAGTGCCGATCATCAACGAGAACGACACCGTGGTCACCGACGAGATCAAGTTCGGTGACAACGACACCCTCGGCGCCCTGGTCGCCAACCTGATCGAAGCGGATGCATTGATCATCCTCACCGACCAGCAAGGCCTGTACACCGCCGACCCGCGCCGCGACCCCGCCGCCACGCTCATCCACGAAGGCCGCGCCGAAGACCGCCAGTACGAGGCCATGGCCGGTGGCGCCGGCACCGGCATCAGCCGCGGCGGCATGATCACCAAGATCCGCGCCGCCCAGCGCGCCGCCCGCAGCGGCGCGCACACCTGCATCGCCAGCGGTCGCGAGAGTGACCCGCTGCTGCGCCTGGCCGCGGGCGAGGCGCTGGGCACCCTGCTCTACGCCAGCAGCACGCCACTGCAGGCGCGCAAGCAGTGGATCGCGGACCACCTGCAGCTGGCAGGTGACCTCGTCATCGATGATGGCGCCGTCGCCGCGCTCAAGGGCGGCAAGAGCCTGCTCCCGGTCGGCGTCATCGAGGTGCGCGGCGACTTCAAGCGCGGCGCGGCGGTCGCCTGCCGCACCCTCACCGGCGAGGAGGTGGCACGCGGACTGGTGAACTACTCGGCTTCGGAATGCCGCCGTATCGCACGCAAGCCCACCGCCGAGATCGAAAAGCTCCTCGGCTACATCGACGAGCCCGAGCTGATCCACCGCGACAACATGGTGTGAGCCGCGCCCTCTTGCCCCGCTCGGAGTGTCGGAATTTTTGACAATCACCCGATTTCGACGCCGAAAATCAGAAACACAGACGTCATCAGAGCAATGCCCCTCTTGCTTATTGCATCTTTTTTCCTATTACTTTCATAGCCTTACGCTTTATATCCAGAAAAGAAAAAAGAAATCGAGCGAGCACAAGAAGACCCTGGCACGCGAAATGCTTTGTCCTTCGCAAGGATTGCACAGGCATCCGTTCCGCGAAGGAGAAGGAAAATGAAAGCGAACACAATCACCAAACGCACGATGAAGCCGATGGCCATCGCTCTGGTCGCCGCATTGGGCGCCTTCGCCGGCAGCGCGAGCGCCGCGATGGTGACGCAGTGGTCCTACTCGACCAATGCGGTCTTCGTGGCGGGCTCTGCGACCTGGGATAGCGGTGGCGGCACGACCACCGAACTTGCATCGGAGCTCTCCTGGGGCACGGCGGGTGGCAGTTTCACCGACGGAACGCGCAGCGCGCTGACCATCGGCGACTTCAGCGAGAGCCCGGAAACCCTCACCGGCGGCGGCCCGGCCACCGGTGAGGTCACCACCGACGAAGACGGAACACTGGCGGGCAGCGAAATCGCGAAGGGCATTTCGATCTCGCACTGGAACAACCCACTGAGTTCAACCCTCGCCACCCTCACCGGTGCAACGATCCTGGACACACTCAGCCTGACGCCGGTTCTGCCGAGCGGCGGCCCGACCGAGCGAGGTCCGGATCTGCAGTTCGTGTTCAAGTTCAGCGAAACACCGAACGCAGGCGGTATTGGCGGACTCTGCGCCGACGGCACTCCTGCAGCAGCGTACCCGGGTGGCTGTCCCGACCTCTTCGGCTATCAGAACCTGAGCATCGTGAACCAGTTCTTCAACTACGATGGCTTCACGTACTTCGTCAGCGTGCTGTCACTGAACTCGGATGGATCGGTTGACAGCATCGGCATCGGCAACCTGACGAACGGTGAGTGCTCGGCACTCGGCCTGTCCAATGGCTGCTTCGGCTTCCGCACTGCTGAAGGCGGTCTCACCACCGAGCGCTTCGGTTTCGCGATCAGCGCCCGCCCGCTGCCGGTGCCCGAGCCTGGCACGCTTGCACTGCTTGGTATGGGTCTGCTGGGCGTTGGCGCCAGCCTGCGTCGTCGCAAGGCCTCCTGAGGCGCAACCGGGTCGTTCAGACCCGGCGCGCGAGCCACAAAACGGGCCCAAAAAAGCCGCTCTCCGGAGCGGCTTTTTCGTTGCGCCTCACTTCATGTGCAGGCGCGGTCGGATGAAGGCCAGCAGTAGCTTCTGCAACGGATTGCGATTGCCGAGTGGACGCCAGGTGAAGCGCAGCTTCTGCCGGTAGGCATCGAAGTGCATGCCCCAGGGCGCCGGCCGCAGCAGTCCGCGCTTCAACAACACCTTGAGCACCGCCGTCCCCATCACCCCCGCGCACAGTTCGCAGGCCATCCCGGTGGACGGCCCGCGCTGCTCGCCAAAGTTCACTGCTTCCGGCGCCACCAGATAGGTCCGCTGCAGCATCGCCGGCGAGAGCCCCGCCATCAGGCGCGCAAACTGTTCCTGCCGGCTCTGCCCCTCGAGGCAGAAATACTCCTCGAAGCTCATCCCGCCCGGCTTGAAGTACAGCAGCGCCACGCCAATACCCAGCGGCGCCGCCGTCAGCGCCGGAATGCCCCGCTCCGCACAGGCGTGAAAGAGCATGCGCCGCGCATCCATGGCGAAGAAGTCGATCCCGTCCACATAGACATCCACCCCATCGAGAAAGGCGTCCACGTTGTCCTGGGTGACGCCCGCCGGAAAGGTCCGGATGTCCGCCTCGGGGTTGATGTCCGCCGCCATGCGCGCCAGCACCTCGACCTTGGGCTGATCGAGCGTGGACATGAACGCGCCCGCCTGGCGGTTGAAGTTGTGCACCTCGAAACGATCGAAGTCCGAGACATGAAAGGCGCCGATCCCCAGCCGCGCAAGCGTCAGCAGATGCGCGCCCCCAACCCCGCCCAGGCCAGCGATGGCGATGCGAGCGCCGCCGAGCGCAAGCTGCTCAGCAGACGAGACCCAGCCGATGTTTCGCGAGAAGGCAGAAAGGGAACTGAAGCCAGCATTCATTGCAGCACCCGAATGTTGAGTTTCTCGGACGCATTATGCGCATTTGCGCCCGCAGATGCTGAAATCGCTACGCGCTGAGAGTGTCGGTTTTTTTTACACCGACCTATCGAACTCGTAAGCGCCAATTTGCATCCACCTAACAATTACCTATATTTCAGCACCTTACGCAAAAAGAAAAGGATGGAACGCGAGTGGCACGGTTCGTGCTTTTCAAAAACTGCCGAACGATCACCACTTCCTCACCGGGAGACACACATGAACAAGACCCTAATCGCCCTTGCAGCAAGCACTCTTGTTGCTGGCACTGCAAACGCCGCGCCGTCGTGCCCTTCCACCGGAGATCCACTCGCAGACTATCAGTGCGTTCAGATCAACACCGGCAACAACGCTTTCGGTGACGGGGTGACTCACTCGTTCTACGAACTGGGAATCACTGGCACCTTGGCGACATCGATCTACACCGGCCTGACTGCCGGCTCGACGATCATCGACACGAACATCCAGAGCGTCCTGAACGGCTACGGGATCACGAGCGGCACCTACAACAACATCGCCACGCCGACCGGACAGGTATCCTTCAGCGACGCAGCCACCGTTGGCCAGCGGAATATCGACTCGCTGAACCCCCTTGACATCGACAATGCGGCGCCCGGCAACGACATCGAGGGCTTCCGACAGCAAAACGGCTGGGGGCTGGTGTTCGATTATTACCTGGAAGGCACCCTTACAGGGGTCGGCCCGAGCTTCAGCACCGGCTACTTCGATATTTTCTACACCTCTGCTGACGCGAATAATGGCAAGCAAGTGCTCCGCGTCGATATCGACGGTTCGGCTCTGAATGCAGCAAACCTGGACCTTTTCGGTCTAGTGAGCTTCGATTTCGACCAGGACGGCGATTCGGATGAGCTCGGCGATACATTCGTCAAAGATTTCTGGAACTGGGCGAGCGGCGAACCGTCCGGTGGCGGCACCTCCTGGGGTGATCTGTTCCTCGCGAACATTGATCAACGGATCACTTTCTCGTTGGACACCAACGTGAATCCGCCCATTCCTGAAGAGCAACAGCTGGCTGCATTCACGACGGAACAGTACGGTACCGTCTTCGCGCGGCAGACGACGCTCGACTCCAGCGTTCGCTTCAACGTTCCGGAGCCTTTCTCCCTCGCACTCGTCGGGCTGGGCCTTCTGGGCTTGGGTGTGACGCGCCGCAGGAAATAAGTCGCAGTTTCAGCTTGGCAGAAAGCCGCACCCCACGTGGTGCGGCTTTTTTGTCCACAGACGATAGGCCAGGCAGATAATTGTCGCTAGACTCCAGAAGCGAATCATTCTCCCTTGAGAACCTTGATTACCTCATCCTTGCAATCCGCCTGGCGCAACATCACCCGCCAGATCCACCGCAGCCGCGCCGCCCTTACGGCAATTGCCTTCGGCGTAGTCGCCATGGTGCTGGCAGCGGGGTTCATCGACTGGAACCTGCGCTTCGGACGCGACAACACGATCGAGTCCCAGCTCGGGCATCTGCAGCTGATGAAGCCCGGCTTTCTGGAGAACGGCCGCGCCGACCCCTACGCCTATCTGCTGCCGCCGCAGGGCGAGGCCGAGCATGCTGCACTGCAGGCGGTGAAGGGCTACCGGTTCACTGCGCCGCGCCTGCTGCTCGCGGGGCTGGCGAGTTCGGGTGAAGTCACGCTGTCCTTCATCGGCGAGGGGGTCGATCCGCAGGCGGAAGCAGGCATGCAATCGGGGCTGCGCTTTCCGCAGGGGCGCAACCTGGCGCCGGGCGAACCGAACACTGCAGTCGTGGGGCGTGGATTGGCGCAGAACCTGGGACTGGAGATCGGCGCTTCGCTGGTGCTGATCGCCAACACCGAGAGCGGTGGCATCAGCGCCGTGGAGGCACAGGTGGTGGGCATCTTCGAGTCTATCTCGCAGGCCTACGACGATGCGGCGCTGCGTGTGCCGATCGGGCTGGCGCGGGAGCTGATGCGAACCGAGGGCGAGCACCTCCGGCTGGTGTATCTGGACGATGTCGGCTCCGTACCGGCCGCGCTCGACCAGCTCTCGCGCAGCCTGCCCGCGACCGAGGTGCAGGTCGTGCCCTGGACCGAGCTGGCCGACTTCTACAACAAGACCGCGGCGCTGTTCGCCAAGCAGGTCGGCGTGATCTACGTGATCATTGCCGTGATCATCGTGCTGTCGATCTCGAACACCATGACCATGATGGTCATGGAACGTGTGGGCGAAATCGGCACCCTGATGGCGCTCGGCATCCGGCGCAGCGGCATCCGCACCCAGTTTCTGCTCGAGGGGCTGATTCTGGGGCTGGTCGGCATCTCCATCGGCCTGGTGGTCGGCGTGCTGCTGGCAACACTCGTGAGCGCGGTGGGGATACCCATGCCTCCGGGGCCAGGCATGAGCTGGGGCTACGATGCGGGCATCCTGCTTTCGGCCCGCTCGCTGCTGACCGCAGCCGGCATCGCGCTGGTGACGACACTGGCAGCGAGCCTCTACCCGTCGTGGCGAGCTTCGCGGCTCGAAATCGTGGACGCCCTGCGCGCCCGCCAGTGAGGAGGCACGCCATGCACAATCTTTCCCGGCTGGCACTGCGCAACCTGCTGCGCAACCGCGTGCGCACCCTGATCACGCTGGCCGCGATCATGTTCGGCGTGTGCGGGCTGATCCTGTCCGGCGGTTTCGTGCGTGACATCTTCGTGCAGTTGGGCGAGGCGCTGATCCACTCCCAGAGCGGACACGTGCAGATCGGCCAGGAGGCGGTCTTCACCCACGGCTCCCGCACCCCGGAGCAATACCTGATCGAGGAGCACGCAGCCCTGCGCAAACAGGTCGGTGCGCTGCCGCAGGTCAAGGACGTCATGGGCCGGATCGCCTTTTCGGGCTTGCTCAACAATGGCCGGACCGACTACCCGATCCTGGCCGAGGGCGTTGAGCCCGGCCGCGAGAACGCGCTCGGCACCCATCTTCACCTGGTCGCGGGGCGCACGCTGCGAGACGATGACCGCTTCGGCGCAATGATCGGCGAAGGCGTGGCGAGCGCGCTGCGGCTCGCGCCCGGCGACCAGGCCACGCTGCTGGTGAGCACCATCGATGGCGCAATGAACACGCTGGATATCGAGGTGGTCGGGGTGTTCCAGACCTTCTCGAAGGACTTCGATGCGCGCGCGGTGCGCATCGCCTTGCCGGACGCACAGGATCTGCTCGCCACCACGGGTGTCAGCCGGCTCGTGCTCGCGCTGCACGACACCGCAAGCACACAAACGGTGGTCGACACCCTGCGCCCGCTCTTGGCCGCGCAGGGGCTTTCCGTGCGCGACTGGATGGCGCTCAACGACTTCTATGGCAAGACGGTGGAGTTGTATCGCCAGCAGTTCGGCTTCCTGAAGGGGATGGTCCTGCTGATGGTGTGCCTGAGCGTGATCAACACGGTCAACATGAGCCTGGTGGAGCGTTCATGGGAGTTCGGCACCATGCGCGCGCTGGGCAACAGCACCCGCACCGTGGCCTCGCTGATCATCGGCGAGTCCGCAGCGCTGGGCTTCGTCGGTGCGACCGGGGGCACGCTGCTGGGGGTGGGGCTGGCGATGCTGATTTCGGGCGTGGGCATCCCGATGCCACCACCGCCGAACGCAGACCTGGGCTACGATGCATTCATACGGATCGTACCCTCGGTGGTGGCCGAATCCTGGCTGATCGGCCTCTCCGCCACGGTCGTCGCAGCGCTCTACCCGGCATGGCGGCTGTCCAGGCTCAGCATCATCGGCGCGCTCAGGACGCGCGAATGACGGGTGGTTCGCCACCCCTTCCAGGTCACGGAGACTATGTTGTCATTTCTCGAAAATCTGAACCTCGGACACGGCTTCCGCAAGTACTTCCGCATTGACGCCGCGCTCGGCGAAAGCCTGCACGATGAGGTGTACCGCATCCGGCACGAGGTCTACTGCGAAGACCTCGGCTTCGAGCCGGTCCGGGACGACAGGCGCGAGACCGACGCATTCGACGTGCACAGCCTGCACTGCCTGCTGCGCACGGTGGGCGAGCCGTTCCGGCCAGTGGGCTGCGCGCGGGTGGTGATGACCAACCCGGACGACCGCGACAGCCTCCTGCCCTTCGAGCACGTGTGCGCGGAGGTGCTTGATCGCAGCATCATCGATCCTTCCAGACTTCCGCGCGAACGCATCGCCGAAGTCTCCAGGCTCGCGGTGCGCAGAGCCTACCGGCGACGCAAGGGTGAAGAGCGGCAGGAGATCAACGACGTCGGCGACGAGGACTTCGGCACCGCACAGCAACCGCGCTTCCCGTACATTCCGGTCAGCCTGTACATGGGCAGCATCGCCATCGCCGCCCGCCAGGGCGTGGACACCCTGTTCGTTCTTACCGAACCGCGCCTCGCCGCCCACTTTGCCCGGCTCGGCGTGCGCATCACCCGCATCGGCGGGCCGATCGAGCACCGCGGCACGCGCGTACCCTCGATGATCGACGTGCAGGACGTGATCGCCAACATGCGCACGCTGATGAAGCCGCTGTGGCGGGAAGTGCACGCTGAGGTCGAAAAAAGCTTTGAGGCAGCGCCCGACTGAGCGCTGCCTCAAAGCAGGCTTCCTTCAACGCGCGCGGCACACGCGCCTTGCCGCGATCCGTCATGCGCGATAGCGGCAACCCCCCAGCAACAAATCCGCACCCGACAAGGCCAGCGTCCCCGGGGCCGGGACGCTGTTCTCAGAAGAAGGCCCGCTAGACGCGGGCCTTTTCGTGCGTGGGTAATGCCGCCCCAGAGTCTCAGCCCTTGAGCGCTTCCCGGATCTGCTCGAGCGTGCTCGGATCGTCGATCGTCGTCAGATCGCCGGCGTCGCGCCCCTCGGCCAGGGCCTGGATGGAGCGGCGCAGCATCTTGCCGGAGCGCGTCTTGGGCAGACCGCCGATGAAGTGCACACGGGCCGGACGCGCGATCGCCCCCAGGCTCTCGTCCACCTTCTTCATGACCTCTTTCTCCAGCGCGGCGCGCTTCTCGGCCGTGTCGACCGTGCTGGCATCCTTGACCACCGCAAAGGCCATGGGCATCTGCCCCTTGAGCTCGTCCGCCACGCCCACCACCGCCACCTCGGCGATCGCCGGGTGGGTCTGCACCGCCTCCTCGATCTCGCGCGTGCCGAGACGGTGGCCGGCAACGTTGATGACATCATCCATGCGGCCGAGGATGGTGAAGTAGCCCTTGTCGTCCTTGATCCCCCAGTCGGACGAGGAATACACCACCGGGTCGGAGAACAGGCTGAAGTAGGTGCTGACGAAGCGCTCGTCCTGGCCCCACACGGTCGACAGGCAGCCGGGCGGCAGCGGCGGCAGGATGCCGACGATGCCCTTCTCGTTGGCGCCGCACTCGCTGCCGTCCTCACGGAAGATGCGCAGGTCGTAGCCGTACACCGGGAAGGCGGGCGAACCAAGCTTGATCGGGCTGTCCTCGATACCGCGGCAGATGGCGAGCATCGGCCAGCCGGTCTCGGTCTGCCAGTAGTTGTCGATGACCGGGATGCCCAGCTCGTCCATGATCCACTTGTGGCTCGTCTCGTCGAGCGGCTCGCCAGCCAGGAACAGGTGCTTGAGCGAGGACAGGTCGTACTTCTTGAGGAAGGCCGGGTCCTGCTTCTTCAGTACGCGCACCGCGGTGGGTGCGGAGAACATCACGCTGACCTTGTACTTTTCGACGATCTGCCACCAGATGCCGGCGTCGGGGCGCAACGGCGTGCCTTCGTACATGATCGTGGCCATGCCGGCGACCAGCGGGCCGTAGATGATGTAGCTGTGGCCGACCACCCAGCCGATGTCCGAGGTCGAGAACATGGTCTCGCCTGCGCCGCCAGTGAAGATGTGCTTCATGGACGCGGCCAGGGCCACGGTGTAGCCGCCGGTGTCGCGCTGCACGCCCTTGGGCTTGCCTGTGGTGCCGGAGGTGTAGAGGATGTAGCTCGGCTCGGAGGATTCGACCCACGTCACCGGCACCTGGGCGTCCATGTGCTTGGCGCGCAGCTCGGCATAGTCGACGTCGCGGCCCTCAACACGCGGAAAGCCCTTGTCCAGGCCGCGGTCAACGATCAGCACCTTGGCGGGCGGAAACTCGGCCAGCTTGCAGGCCTCGTCCACCAGGTGCTTGTAGGGGACCGGCTTGCCGTTGCGCATGCCGGCGTCCGAACTGACCATCAGCACCGGCTTGGCGTCGTCGATGCGCGTGGCAAGCGAGCCCGCCGCAAAGCCGCCGAACACCACCGAGTGGATCGCGCCGATCCGCGCGCACGCCAGCATCGCGAAGGCTGCCTCGGCGATCATCGGCATGTAGATCAGCACGCGGTCGCCGCGCTTGACGCCGAGTTCCTGGTAGATCGCCGCCATGCGCTCGACTTCGCGCTGCAGCTCAGCGAAGGAGTAGACCTTCTCCTCGTTGGTCTCGGTCGAGATGTACACCAGCGCGCGGTCGTTCGGGCGCGCGGCGGCGTGGCGGTCGACCGCGTTGTAACACAGGTTGGTTTCGCCGCCCTTGAACCACTTGACGAACGGCGGCTTGGAAAAGTCGCAGATCTGCTCTGCGGGCTTGTTCCAATGCACGAGTTGGGCCTGCTCGGCCCAGAATCCGTCACGGTCTTCGATGGAACGGCGGTGAAACTGCGGGTAGTTGCTCATTGATTCCTCTCCCTTCAATGTTTCTGGAACGCAATTGACGTGAGACCCGCAGTGCAGCGCCGGGATAGCGCCGCAATGCAGGCCAACACACCTTTATCAGACGACGGTGCGCGTAAACCCACCCTCGTCCTTGCCGGATCCGCTCTTGTCATGGAACTCGCCGAGTCGGGCGAGCGGTATGCCGGCATGAAGCCTTGATTCTAGCAATTCGAGCAGCGGCATCAGGGCACCGACGATCTGCGGCAATTGCGCCGCGACCTCTTCGCGCTCACCTGCGCGCAACTGCCGTAAAACGTGGTCGATGCTGGGCGCACGCCCGAGCATGCGCTCAACCTCGTCCGGGTCGACCTCTCCGTCCCGGCCCACCACCCGGTTGCCGCCATGAGCGCGGGCCTGGGCTGCACGTTCGAGCGCCAGCGCCAGCAGTTCGCTGACCACCTCGCGCCCATCGCTCATCGCGTTGGCCACTCCGATGCTCAGGGTGACGCGGATACGTTCCTCGCGGTACACCATGACGAGCCGTTCCACGCTGCTTCGCACACGCAGGGCAAAGGCGCAGCTCGATATCCGGTCGATACCGGGCGACAGCAATACGAACTCGGAGGCGGAATGCTGGGAAAGCGTATCTTCCGTACGGATGCGCCCGGCGAGCATCTTGCCGAGCTTGCGCAGCACGAGTTGCGCCACTTGCTCACCATAGCGCTGCTCGAGCGCATCGAACTGATCGACTCGCACCACCATGGCGCTGATGTCGCCCCCCTGACGCCGGGCTTCGGCCACCCCCTGCACCGCACGCTGCTTGAGATACGCCGGGCTCGCCAACCCGGTTTCCGTATCCACTACGGCAGCCGCGCCCTGATCTGCATGCGCCGCGCGGTTGCGCTCAAGCTCGCTTTGCGCCTTGGCAAGGCGAACGAGCGACGAGAGCGTGGCGATGAGTTCGACGCTGCCCGTACCCTTGGCGATGAATCCATTGGCACCCAGCGTCAGCGCACGCTCGCGGGCGGATTCGTCCTCGTCGCCCGAGATGATGACGACCGGCAGGTCGCGCACACGCGACACCCTGGAAGCGCGGATGCGCTCGAGCAGGCCATAGCCGTCCAGCCTGGGCATGCCGATATCGGTCAGTACGAGTTCGATGTCGGGGTCTACGAGCAGCGTCTGCCACCCCGCCTCGCCATCGGCTTCTTCACGCACCTCGAAGCGGCCACGAATGTGCTTGACGATGGTCGCACGAACCATGCGCGAATCGTCCACGACGAGGATGCGGGGCAGCTTGCCGTCTTCGTTCATCTCCCCCTCCATGCCCGTGTTCGCCTCAGGCTCCGCGACCCGGTACACAGCCGCCCTGGCCAGCAAGCGCGCGCCTGGTGCCCTCATCGATCTGGAAGGCCTTGAAGGGGCTCATCCGGTAGTCTCCTCGTCCTGTATCCGTCAGCGCATGCGCCGCGTCATGCATAATTATAGCCACAACTCGCGGCCGCCCCGCCGCATCGTGAATTCAGCACGTGACGCGCTCAAGAAGAGCGTTCAGACTGCCGTAATCTGACCCGTACACACCCCATGCCGCACCACGAGGCCCGTATGCCTTTGCTGCATTCTCCCCTTTCGTCGGTCTCCGCGTATGTGGACGCGTTCTCCGCGACCTCGCTGCCGGTGCTCCGCCATACAGTACGTGCGCTCGAGACATTGAGAGACAGCGGCGAATCGATCAATGCCCGCAAACTCTCGGGCATCGTGCTGACCGACCCCTTGATGACGCTGCGACTGCTCTCGTACCTCGAACGTCATCGCCGAGCGTCGCAGAACCACGACATCACGACCATCGAACGTGCAGTAATGATGATGGGCGTGGAGCCCTTCTTCAAGGCCTTCGACGAACTGCCCACGGTCGAGGACGCGCTCGCCGCGCACCCCAGAGCACTCGTGGGCGTGCTTCGGGTCATCGGAAGGGCGCGCAGGGCGGCCGAGTACGCGCGCGACTTTGCCGTGCTGCGCCGCGACCTCGACGTGCAGGAGATCACCGTCGCGGCGCTGCTGCACGACACCACCGAGATCGTCACCTGGATTCACGCGCCCACGATGAGCCTGGAGGTCCTGCGCCGCCAGCAGGCACAGCCCGGGTTGCGATCGGCCGAGGCCCAGCGCGCCGTGTTCGGCGTCACCGCTGCCGAACTGCAGCTCGCGCTGGTTCGCGCCTGGCACATGCCGCAGTTGCTGGTGGCCCTGCTGGACGACCGCGAGCAGCAGAACCCGCGCGTACGCACGATCCGGCTGGCGGCCGACTTCACGCGCCACCTCGCCCATGGCTGGGATGATCCAGCACTGCCTGATGACCTCGCCGCACTCGAGGATCTGCTTCATCTGGGACCCGAAACCCTCCTCACCCGCCTCGGCGCGCCCGAAGAGGCGCTCGAGCGCCTGCTCGCGCCACCCGCTGGCGGCTGAGCCCGCGCGGGGTCAGCCGCACATCAGGAGCAGGCTGCCGAAATCCAGCAGCAGTGCGGGATGCTGATAGGCGGCGAAAATCACCCCCAGCACCAGCGCAGCAAGCGCAATCAGCACGATCCGCAGCCACGCGTGCATCAGCGTGCCGCCGTTCGCAGCAGCGGCGCTTCACGCACCGGCAGCGACAGCGCGGCCGCCATCACCGACAGCGCAATCGACAGCCACCAGGCCATCAGATAGGAGCCGCTCAGGTCGAAGATCCGCCCGCCCAGCCAGGCGCCGAGA
Source organism: Thauera sp. ZXT1-4 (assembly GCF_052598215.2). Lineage (NCBI taxonomy): Bacteria > Pseudomonadati > Pseudomonadota > Betaproteobacteria > Rhodocyclales > Zoogloeaceae > Thauera > Thauera sp. ZXT1-4. Next base: position 35,315 of record NZ_JBQWSN020000022.1, read on the forward strand.
AAGCCGCCGATCTGATGGCCGAGGAAGACGATGCCGTACAGCATGCCCATGTAGCGCAGACCGAAGATATGCCCGACCAGGCCGCTGGTCAGCGGCACCGTGCCCAGCCACAGCAACCCCATCACCGCCGCGAACAGATAGAGCGTGAGCTGCGAGAGCGGAAACAGCAGCAGCGCAAGGATCGCCACGATACGCAGCGCATAGATGCCCGCGAGCAGCCCCTTCTTGCTGTAACAGCCGCCCAGCCAGCCCGACAGGAAGGAGCCGAAGATGTTGAACAGACCGATCAGCGCCACCGCAGTCATGCCGATGTTGGCCGACATGCCGCTATCGACCACGAATGCGGGCAGGTGCAGCATGATGAAGGCGGTCTGGAAGCCGCACACGAAGAAGCTCCAGAACAGGTAATGAAAGCTGGGCGTGCGCATCGCCTCGCCGAGCGCCTGGCGCAGCGACTGCTCCACACCGCCGCCACGCTCGCTGGTGCCGGTCACGGCCGCGGCAAGCGGAATGATCAGCGCAATGCCGAGTGCGAGCCACAGCAGGGCATCCTGCCAGCCGACCATGCTGATCAGCCCCTGCCCCACCGGCAGCACCGCGAACTGGCCGAAGCTGCCTCCGGCGGAAGCAAGGCCGAGGGCCATGCTGCGTTTCTCCGGCGCCGCCATGCGACCGACCACGCCCAGCACCACGCTGAAGGTGGTGCCCGACAGGCCCATGCCAACCAGCAAGCCCGCGCCCACGTTGAGTCCGAGCGCGGTGTCGGCATGGGCCATCACCACCAGCCCGAGGATATAGAGCAGCGCACCGCCGACCAATGTGCGGCCCGCACCGTGGCGGTCGGCGAAGGCCCCGGCGAAGGGTTGGAACAGGCCCCACAGCAGGTTCTGCAGCGCAATCGAGAAGGAGAACAGCTCGCGCGACCAGCCTTGGTCGAGCGTCATCGGCTGCAGGAACAGTCCGCCCGTGTGGCGCACCCCCATGGCCAGCGTAAGGATCAGCGCGCCACAGACGAGCACCACGGCGGGCCTGCGCAGAAATGAGGAGGAATCGGGGGTCAAGGCTGCAGTTTTCCGTTATCTGGCACCCTTTATTGAGTGCGACTGTGGCATGCGTAACGCTTGTGGCAAGGACGGGAGTATATGATGCAGCCCGAACGAACAGGAGTCCCATATGAGCATCGGCACTGCAGTCTTTCTCGGCCTCATCGTCCTTGCCCTGGTGTACGGCATCGTGGTCTACAACGGCCTGGTGCAGCTCAAGCACAACCTCTCCAAGGCCTGGGCCAACATCGACGTGCTGCTCAAGCAGCGCCACGACGAGCTGCCAAAACTGGTCGAGGTTTGCCGCCAGTACAAGCAGTTCGAGCAGGAAACACTGGCACGGGTAACCGAAGCACGCGCACGTGTGGCGAAGGCGCGCGAGGCGCACGACGTACCCGCGCTGGGTGCCGCCGAGAACCTGCTGCGTGCCGGACTCGGGCAGATCTTCGCGGTGGCCGAGGCCTACCCCGAGCTCAAGGCCAACGAGCATTTCATGCAGTTGCAGACACGCATCACCGCACTGGAGAACGGGATCGCTGACCGGCGTGAGTGGTACAACGAGTCGGTGAATCTGCACAATGTCCGCATCGAGCAATTCCCGGATCTGATCATCGCCCGCCTGTTCGCCTACAGCGAGCAGCCGCTGCTGCAGTTCAGCACCGAGGAAAAGGCCGACGTCGACCTGAAGGCCCTGTTCCGCGCCTGACCTGGCGGCACCCTCTGCCTATCGCCACACGTCGGCCTGAGCCATGCTCGTGCATCTGCGCCATGTGCGCACCGACCTCGCGCTGCCCGCAATCCAGCTCGCGGCCGTCGCCCTCGCCTTGCGCTTCAGCGAAGGGGCAGGCACGGCGGTTGCGATCGCACTGCTGCTGGGCACCGGCCTGCTCGGCTGGGTGCGCGCCCTGCGCCATGCGCGCCTGATCGCCGACACACCGACCGCACGCATTGCGTCTGCCGCCCAGGGCTACACCGAACTGCAGGGCCGTGGTCAGCCGCTGGACGGCATGCCGCTGCTCTCCCCGGTGAACGGCCTGCCGCTGCTGTGGTACCGGCTGGTCACCGAGCGCCGACAGTCGGACGGCAAATGGCGTGTGACCGGCACGGAAACCAGCGACGCGTCCTTTTTGCTCGACGACGGTAGCGGCCAGTGCGTGGTGGACCCGGACGGCGCCGAGATGCTGGTGCGCCGCTGCGACGTTTTCCGCAACGGCGACCTGCGCTACCGCCAGTGGTCCCTGATCCGCCACGACCGCATCTATGTGCTGGGCGACTTCGCCACCCTGGGCAGCGCCGATGTCGCGACCGATAGCGCCGCGCAGGTCAGGGAATTGCTCGCACAGTGGAAGCTGAACCACCCCGAGTTGCTGGCCCGCTTCGACCTCGATGGCAATGGCGAGATCGACATCCGCGAATGGGAGCTGGCCCGCGCGCAGGCCAGGCGCGAGGTGCGACGGATGCAGACGGAGGCCCTGGCCGCACCCGATCTGCACGTGGTGCATCGCCCGGACGGGCGCCGCCTGTTCCTGATTTCCGACCGCGACCCGGAAGAGATCGGCCGCAACTACCGCTGGCTGGCCGCATACCACGCCGCGGTGTTCGTCGGTGCGGCAGGTGCCGGGGCCTGGTTCGTGCAGATTGGCGTGATCTGAAGTCCATCATCTTGCCGCGAACGTTCACCCGCGACACCCCGTGGGCGCGCGCTCGCGAACGCCGCAGGTTGAACGGCTGCATGCGCGCGCACGTCCGCCTCTGGACAGACGCCATCCCGCGAGCGGGGCCTCCCGCAGCGTGCCGATCCCGTGCGGCTGCGTCAGCCCTCGGCGCGCGATTCAAGCGCTTCCCAACGCAGCATCGCGGCCTCGATCTCAGCCTCGAGCGCCTCGAGCCGGGCCTTGATCTGCGCGACTTCCTGCGGAGCGCCCTGGTACAGCGCCGGGTCGGCCATGCGTGCATGGAGCGCGGTCTGCTCGTCCTCGAGCGCGGCGATGCGGTCTGGCAGCGCCTCCAGTTCACGCTTGTCGTTGAAGGAGAGCTTGGCCGGCCGGCTTGCGCTACGCGTGTCGGTCACGCGCGACCTATCGACCGCCGGCGCACTACGCTTCGCGGATTCGCGCGCTGCCGCCTCACGGCCGGCTGCATCTTCGGCGCGGCGCGCCTGCACACGCTGCCAGTCCTCGTAGCCGCCCGCGTACTCGCCCCAGCGCCCGTCGCCTTCGGCGGCGATCACCTGCGTCACAACGTTGTCGAGGAAGGCTCGGTCGTGGCTGACGAGGAAGAGCGTACCGTCGTATCCGGCGAGCAGCTCTTCGAGCAGATCCAGGGTTTCGATGTCGAGGTCGTTGGTCGGCTCGTCGAGTACCAGCACGTTGGCCGGGCGTGCGAACAGGCGCGCCAGCAGCAAGCGGTTGCGCTCGCCACCGGACAGCGACTTGACGGGCGAACGCGCGCGCTGCGGCGCAAACAGGAAGTCGCCCAGATAGCCTATGACGTGCTTCTTCTCGCCCCCGATCTCGACGTAGTCCGAGCCCGGGCTGATGACCTCGGTGAGCGGCAGCTCGGGGTCGAGTTGGGCGCGCAGCTGGTCAAAATACGCCACCGTCTGCCGGGTACCGCGGCGGACCGTGCCCTCGTCGGGCTCGATTTCGCCCAGGATCAGCTTCAACAGCGTGGTCTTGCCGGCGCCGTTCGGACCGATGAAGCCAATGCGATCGCCGCGCAGGATACGGGTTGAAAAGTCGCGCACCACCACCTTGTCGCCGTAGCGCTTGGTGACATGGGTGAGCTCGGCCACCATCTGACCGCTCTTGTCGCCGGTGTCGACCGTGAGGCTGACGTCGCCGAGGCGGTCGCGGCGAGCAGCGCGCGCACGGCGCAGGGACTCGAGCCTGCGCACGCGCCCCTCGTTGCGGGTGCGGCGAGCCTCGACCCCCTTGCGAATCCAGACCTCTTCCTGCGCGAGGAACTTGTCGAAGCGGGCAGCCGCTTTCTCCTCGGCCTCCAGCTCCTCGGCCTTGCGGCGCTGGTATTCGGAGAAGCGCCCTGCGTAGCTCGCCAGATGGCCGCGGTCGAGCTCGATGATGCGGGTGGCGACGTGATCGAGAAAGACGCGGTCGTGGGTGATGACGATGACCGCGCCACGAAAATCACGGATCAGCTCTTCGAGCCACAGGATGCCGTCGAGGTCGAGATGGTTGGTCGGCTCGTCGAGCAGCAGCAGATCCGGCTCGGCGACCAGGGCGCGCGCCAGGGCTACACGCTTGACGCCGCCGCCCGAGAGGCTGGAAACCAATGCCGTCGGATCGAGTCCCAGACGCGCCACGACCTGTTCGACGCGCTGGTTCAGGCGCCATGCCTCGGCCGACTCGACCGCATGCTGCAGGGCATCGAGCCGGGCCATCGCCTCAGCCGTGGCGTGTTCGGCCACCGCGAGCATCGCTGCGTGGTAGTCAACCAGTAGCTGCGCCGCTGCACCCAGGCCGTCGGCGATGGTCGCGAACACGTCGCGTTCCAACTGGAAGTCCGGCTCCTGCGGGACATAGGCGGTGACCATTTCAGCCTGCCGCCAGACTGTGCCATCATCCAGCGCCGCCTGCCCGGCAAGCGCACGCAGCAGGCTGGATTTGCCCGAGCCGTTGCGCCCGATGAGCGCAACGCGCTCGCCGAGATCGAGCTGGAAGCTCACGTGATCGAGCAGATCGACGTGACCGAAGGCAAGGCAGGCATTCTCGACCGAAAGCAGGGGCATCGTGGGTGTGCAGCGACGGCTACAGGGTGATGGGAAAGGCTGAATTCTAGCCCCCGCCAAGGCGCTGGTGCGGAATGCCGCATAATGCATCGCCGAAAGGGCCGGGCGCAGAGCGCGTGTACCGACCGGGACCCCCTGCCCGCCCAGCGCTCCGGGCCGGCAGAATCGACACGAAAGGGATCATGGAACGACTTCTCGAACGTTTTGGTCGCTCCGACCAGGATCAGGCTGCCCTGTGGGCATCGCTGATCAACAAGCTGCGTCCGCCGCAAGCCGCACAGGCTGACAAGGCTGCGGAGAACCTGCGCGCGTTGAGCCACCTGCTCGCGCGCCGCTCCGACCTGCTCGCCAACCTGCGCGGCGCACTGCTGCGCCTGTTCGATGAGCACAAGCAGGTCACGATGTACGTCTCCTCGGGCCTGCTGCCTTCGACGGGCTTCTTCTCCGAGACCTTCCGCCGCGTGGGCGGGCGGCTGCTGCCCGAGATCATTGACACAAGCTATTTGAAGGACTTCATCTCTGCGGCCTTCCACCGCGTCGACGACGAGATCTGGGTGAACGCCATCCCGGACGAGGACTGGCAGGCCTTGCTGCATCTGCTGGTAGGCCACCAGACACCGATGTTCGAGGAGGATGCCAGCCCGCTGCCCAACGCGGTGGAGGAGATTCTCGAGTCGCTGCGCGTGCTGTCCTTCCACGTCTCGGCAATCGGACTGGACCGCGAGCTGGTACGCATCGACCCCAATCTTGAGGAGCATGAGTCACCCTTCCTCGCGCAGAACGCGGAGCTGCTCTCATACATCGAACACTACAAGAAGTGGTGGACCACCCCCGGGGCGCTGATCGCCGACGACAAGCACCTCACCGTGATGCTGCACCAGTGCGACGAGATCCTGCAGCGCGTGCGCAAACGTGCGATGCGCATCGGCACCAGCCTCACCCTCACTTTCAAGCTGGAACGTCTGCGCCAGCATCTTGAGCGCATCCACGACCTGATCGAGCTGCTCGGCGAGCTTCGCACGCGGCGGGTGGTCGAGGATGCTGCACCACGCATCGTTCGCCTGTTCAAGACCCTGGTTCGCGCCGAATGCCGCAAGAACGTGCTCTCGGACTACTGGGGGCAGAACGTGGAGCTGTTGTCCCTGCGCATGACGGAGAGCGCGAGCCGGACCGGCGAGCACTACATCACCTCAACCCGGCGCGAGTATTTCGGCCTGCTCGCCTCCGCTGCGCTCGGCGGGCTGATCATCGCCTTCATGGCGGCGAACAAGATCGTACTCGGTGGTCAGGGCATGGCGCCGCTCAACGAACTGCTGTCGTTCTGCCTGAACTACGGCCTGGGTTTCATGCTCATCCACATGCTCGGCGGCACGGTGGCGACCAAGCAGCCGGCGATGACCGCCAATGCGATCGCCGCCTCGATCGGTGAGGCGAAGGGCAAGACGCGCGACCTGGAGGCGCTCGCCGACCTCATCGTGCGTACCATCCGCAGCCAGACCGGCGCCATCCTGGGCAACATCGGCGTGGCGATCCCGGTGGCGATCGGCGTCGGGCTCCTCATCCACCTCGCCACCGGCGACCATTTCGTATCGCCGGACAAGGCCGAGGTGCTGCTGCAGGAGATCGACCCGCGCGGTGGCGCCCTCTTCTACGCAGCGATCGCCGGCGTGTGCCTGTTCATGTCGGGCCTGATCGCCGCCTACTACGACAACCTCTCCGCCTACAACCGCGTCCCGCAACGCCTGCGCCAGCTGCGCAGCCTGCGACGGCTGCTCGGCGAACAACGCCAGGCGCAACTGGCCGAGTACGTCGAGGAGCACATCGGCGCGCTCGCGGGGAATTTCTTCTTCGGCTTCCTGCTCGGCGGCGCCACCGCGCTCGGGGTCCTGTTCGGCCTGCCGATCGATATTCGCCACATCGCCTTTTCGTCGGCCTACCTGGGCTATGCAAGCGCCGCGCTGGACTTCTCCATTCCGCTCGGGACGGTGCTGCTGGCGTTCTCTGGCGTGCTGCTGATCGGTCTCACCAACCTGCTGGTCAGCTTCCTGCTCACGCTGAGCGTGGCAATGCGCGCGCGCCGCATCACCTTCGCCCAGAGCCGTGCGTTGGGCGGCCTGCTGCTGCGCCGCCTCCTGCGTACGCCGCACGCCTTCCTGTTCCCACCCCGCTCGGACGAGCCCGCCACAGCGTCATCGCAGGACACCCGCTGAGCACTGCCGAACTCGAGCGGAGGCCTGATCAACCAGGCACGGGGAGCCTGGCTGTTGGCAGCCGGGCTCCCTACAACTCCCTACACCGGGCTTGGTCTGAGGCCTCCGAACGGCTAGAATGCCGCCCCTGAGTCTCGCCATAGTTCAATGGATAGAACGGGCGCCTCCTAAGCGCCAGATCCAGGTTCGATTCCTGGTGGCGGGACCACTTGCTCAAGCTTGCGCGACTTTGCGCGGCCGACCTCGGTGACCCGCCCATGCCGCATTACGCCCACGTGCTCTTCGACCTGGACGGCACGCTCGTTGATTCTGCGCCGGCCATCCTCGCAAGCTATCGCGACGCGTTCAGCGCTACGGCGCGCGAACCGGTGACCTCCATCGACGCCTCGATCGTAGGCCCGCCGCTGCTCGAGACGCTGCAGATGCTGGCCGGGACCGAAGACCCGGGCGTGATCGATGCGCTCGCAGGCGCGTTCAAGGCGAGCTACGACAGCACCGGCTACCTTCAAACCGCGGCCTACGCGGGCGTAGGCGAGTTGCTTCAGGCGCTGGTGGCCGGTGGATGCACGCTTGCGATCGCGACCAACAAGCGCCTGCACCCCACGCAGCTGATCCTTGAGCACCTCGGCTGGGCGCGGCATTTTGCGGCGGTGTATGCGCTCGATCTGTTCCCCCCCCGCCTGCCGGACAAGGCCACGATGATTGCCCGCCTGCTGGCAGACCGCGGCATCACGCGCGAGCAGGCCGTGTATGTGGGCGACCGCAGCGAGGATGGCGAATCGGCCGACGCCAACGGCCTGCCCTTCATCGCCGCCACCTGGGGGTACGGAAGCCTGGGCAGCCACGAACTGGCCCCGCACTGGCGCGCCGCGACCTCGCCGGCCGAGTTGGCCAAAGCCATCCTTGACGCAAGCTGAACACAAGGCGGACGCGGGTGGGGACTACTGGACGCCCGACAGCAGACGCTGAAGATACTCGACCGGAATCGCGTAGCTGATACCCGAGGGATCTGACAGTACGTTCTCCTTGGTCGATTTGACGAACACCATGTTGAGCACGCCAATCACCACGCCCGTCTCGGGATCGTAGAGCGGGCTGCCGCTATTGCCTGGGTAGGCGGTCGCGTCAAGCTGGTACACGCGGAAGGGATCGTTCGCAAGGCGCCGGATCAGCGCCGGGTTAAGTGCGCGGGAGTTGGCCTGGGGAATGGCGATCGGGGTAATTGCGGCGACGATACCGCGATGCGTGACCGGCGTCATGCCGAGCACGTTGCCAATCGGAAATCCGGTGAATGCAACCTCCTGCCCCTCTTGAACACGCGCGCCTGAAGACAGACGCAGCGCAGGCAGCGGTGCGCCGCCCAGGAGACGGAGTACGGCGAGGTCGCGCTCGCGCTCGGTGGCAACGACGCTGGCCGCCCGCACCCTTCCCTCGTCAGCGTCACCCGCGGTGACGATGACGAGTGTCTCCATCTTGTCGCTTTCGAGGCTTTCCGGGAGCACATGGGCATTGGTCGCAATCAGCAGACCGTTGCCGACGACAAAACCGGTGCCCCGGAACTGGAAAGCAGGACTGCGCGTGCGCTGATACGTCCCCACCGCAACCACGGAGGGTTTGATGCGGGGAACGGTGTCCACCAAGCCCGCGCGAGATGTGATCGGAAATGTCGCCAGCACGGACAGCGCAAACGCAGCGACGAGGGTGCGCCGGCGCGGCGCCGACGGGGCTTCTGCCCGGCGTTCAGGGCTCACGTTTCGTGCTCCTCCTGGCTGGCGAGGCGAAGTTTGCGCAGCATCGGGCTGGGTGCCACCACGCTACCGTCAAAGGGGTGATGGTCGTGCCCGACGTGGCGAAGAATGCGTTCGACATACGCCTGGGTTTCACGGTACGGCGGCACGCCGCGGTAGCGGTCCACCGTGCCCTCGCCCGCGTTGTACCCAGCCGCGGCAAGCGCAATATCCCCCTCGAAGTACGCCAGCAGCCAGCGTAGATAGGCCAAGCCACCGCGGATGTTCTGCTCGGGATCGTAGGGACGCGTGACATTGAAGCGCTCGGCGGTGGCGGGAATCAGTTGCATCACCCCCATCGCGTTCTTGGGCGACCGGGCTTGCGGGTTGAGCGCTGACTCGGTCAGCCCGACCGCGAGCGCAAATTGCGGCAACACCCCGTAAGCAGGCGCAAGTTCAGCGAGCAGTTGGGCCACCTGCTGGCGCTCCGCAGGCAGACGGGCGATAAGCGCCGCGACCGGCCAGCGTTCCGCGAGGATGGAAGAAGGCGTCTTGAGACAGGCCGGCGATCTCGCAGCCCCTTCCGCGCCGCCGGTGTAGCGCAGCATCCGTGCCGCGTGCTCGTCGCCCCTCTCGGCCGCCATCGAAAACAACGACGCCGCGTGCGCATCGTCGCGCTCGACCCCGCGACCGTTGGCATACATCCAGCCCAGCGCGTACATGGCCTGCACATTGCCCAAACGCGCCGCTTCGCAATACAGCCGCGCTGCATAAGGCTGGTCACGCGGGACACCCTCGCCATGCTCGTAGCCGATTGCTTCGGCGATGAGATAGGACGCCTGCTCGGCAAGGACACGCGCGACAGCATCCTTGCCTGCAGCGAACACGGGGGCGGCAAGGCCCGGGGCGAACGACAAGCCCACCGCAAGCGCCAGGCGAATGCCTGCGCCAAGACGCCACGGGCGAAGCACGGTTCGAAACGAGGCTTTACGCTTGCTCTTCTCCATGCTTCTTTATGGCATGCCGAGGTCAAAGACGCCAGACCCGCGCGCCCTTTGCCGCAAGAGCGGCCGGATCGTAGCTGGACTTCACGTCGGCGAAAACGCCGCCCGGGGCAAGTTTGGTGAGCAGGCGCTCGAGTGGCATCTCGACATACTCCCGATGTGCAACCGCAGCCACGATCGCATCGGCCGCCGGCAGTGCGTCCCAGTCACACAGCGACACGCCGTACTCGTGCTCGGCCTCAGCGGACGATGCCACCGCGTCGTGCACGATCACCTCGCAGCCGTAGCTCTGCAATTCGTGAATGACGTCGATCACCTTGCTGTTGCGCAGATCGGGGCAGTTCTCCTTGAAGGTCAGGCCCAGCACCACAACCTTCGCACCCTTGATGCTGGAGCCGGCAACGATCATCTGCTTGACCGTCTGCTCGGCCACGTATTTGCCCATGCCGTCATTGATGCGCCGACCGGCGAGTATGACTTCGGGGTGATAGCCGAGCATGTCGGCCTTGTGCGTGAGGTAGTAGGGATCGACCCCGATGCAGTGCCCACCCACCAGGCCAGGGCGGAAAGGGAGAAAATTCCACTTGGTACCCGCCGCCTTGAGCACCTCGAGCGTGTCGATGCCGATCTTGTGGAAGATCACCGCGAGTTCGTTCATCAGCGCAATGTTGAGGTCGCGCTGAGTGTTCTCGATCACCTTGGCAGCCTCGGCGACCTTGATCGAGCTGGCCGGATACACACCTGCGGTGATCACCGAGCCATAGACCTCCTGCACCCTCGCCAGCGTTGCGGGGGTGTCGCCCGAGACCACCTTGAGAATCTTGGTAACGGTGCGCTCCTTGTCGCCCGGGTTGATGCGCTCGGGCGAATAGCCGACGAAGAAACCCTCCTTCCACTTCATGCCGGACTGTCGCTCGAGGATGGGGATGCAGACCTCCTCGGTAGCGCCCGGATAGACGGTGGATTCGTACACCACGACTGCGCCGTGCTTGAGGTGCTTACCCACCGTCTCCGAAGACTTCACCAAGGGTGTGAAATCCGGCTGATGCGCGGCATCGACCGGCGTCGGTACGGCCACGACGACGAAGTCGGCCTCGGCGAGCACGGCCGGGTCGGTGTGACAGCTGAGTTGCGTGGCGGCACGCAGATCCTCGGACGCGACCTCGCCGGTCGGGTCGCAGAATTCGCGGTAGGCTGCAACCTTCTCGGCAGACAGGTCGAAGCCGAGGGTGCGGTACTTCTTGCCGAACTCCACGGCGAGCGGGAGTCCGACGTAACCGAGCCCGACGACGGCGATGGTGGTCATGTAGCGTGTTCCTTGTGAGTTTGGAGATGCGGTTCGTTCAAAGCGTGCCCTGCACCGCAAGCGCCTCGCGGTGCAGTGAGGTCCCTTCCTTGAGGCGCGGAAGCAGTGCTTCGAGCATTGCGCGCGCCTCATCCTTGCGCCCAGCGATCGCGAGTGCGCGCGCCAGGTTGAGCTGAAGCGGCAGCAGGTCGGGGCCGAGCGTAACCGCTCGCTGCAGGTTCACCAGGCCCTTCTCGATATCGCCGCCTTCCACCTGGATCATGCCCACGGTGTCGAGGATGGCGGGGTTGTCGGGGGCGAGGCGCAAGGCTTGCTCGCCGTACTCGAGCGCCTTCGGGTCCTTCATCTCCTTGGCGGTCCACGCCAGATTGTTCAGGATCAGTGCATTCTGGGGGACCATCTCGTGCATGCGCGAGAGCAGCGTCATCGCATCGGCATGACGCCCCTCTGACAACGCGATTTCCGAAAGGTAGCCACGAACAATCAGATCATCCGGTTGCTTCTCCAGCCACGCAGCGGCTGCGCGATCCGCCTCGGTCCGGCGTTCCGCGCGCAACAGGGCGCCATGCAGGCGCACCGCAGCCGGTCCGCCGCCGTTGGCCTCCAGCGCCTTGCGATACGCCTCCGCGGCTTCGTTCCACTTGCCGCCATTGGCATGGATCTCACCCTCGAGCAGGTAGCCTGCGGGGCGTTCGGCCTGGCGCAACTGTGCCTCGCGCGCGAGCTTGAGCGCGCCATCGCGGTCACCACGCTCGACAAGCAGCGCGATCAGCCGCTGCTGGGCCTCGGTCGCATCCGGCGCGATCGACAGCGCACGACGCAAGGCCTGCTCCGCGGCACTGTTGTCCTTGAGCGAGCGCTGCACATCGGCCAGCATGATGTGCGGCTGGGGTGAACGTGGCAGCAGGCTGCCGAGGCGATTCAGTGCCGAGATCGCCTGCTGGCTGTCACCCGAGGCCAGTTGGGCGCGGGCAAGAATCTCGACCACCCGGGCGTCGTTGCCATGGGCCGCTGCGACCTTCTGCGCAAGTTGCAGCGCACGCGGAAAGTCACCCTGGCCGAGGTGGTGGCGAACGATGGCGAGGTTGGGCGCGACCGCTCCGGGCGACGCGGCCTCGGCGCGCTCGAGCGAGGCGAGCACCTCGGCGGGCTTCGCCCCGGTTGCGCGCTGAATCTCCGCCAGCGTGAGGAGGGCCTCCACGTTCTGGGGGTTCTGGTCGGCAACCGTCTTGATGCGCGCGATCGCCTGTTCGCTCTGCTGTTCGGCGAGGTCGAGACGCGCCAGATTGACGGCGGCGGCAAGGTAGTCCCCCTTGATCGCAAGCGCCTTTTCGAACGCTTCCCGGGCAGCTGGCACATCACGCTTGGCGAGCATCAACCCACCACGAAGATTGTGCACCAGTGGATTGTCGGGCTGCTTGCGTTCGAGTTGCGCCTGCGCCTCGAGCGCCTTGTCTGCTTCGCCGCGGCGCAAATGCCCCATCACGATCGCGAGATCGGCCTGGATCCCGCTTTCGTCCATCTGCGCAGCATTCTCCAGGTCGGCAAAGGCGGCTTCGGCATCGCCGGTCGCCATGCGGGTGATACCGAGCCGTACGCGCGCACGCGGATCTTCGGGCGCGGCCTGGGCGGCGCGGTCGAAGTAGGCCTCCGCACGTTCGAAATCCCCGTTGGCGAGGAACACCTGCCCCGCCAGTCCGAGCTGGCGAGCATCGGGCTCGGCCATCTGCAACAGCGGCTCGAGCAGTTCGAGGGCACGCTGCGCCTCGCCGGTGGCGAGATGCGAAACAACCAGAGACTGCCGCGCGAAGACGTCACGCGGGGCACGTTCGAGCACGCGCCCCAGATGGGTGCGCCCAAGCGCGTGCTCGTTCAGCCGCACGAGTACCGCCCCTGCAAGCAGTTCTGCAGGCAGGTGGTTGGGCGCATCCTTGAGCACTAGCGTCAGGTTGTCTCGTGCTTCGGCAAGCCGGCCATCACGAAAGTCGATCACGGCCTTGATGTAGCGCGTGAGCGGGTGATTGGGCGCCGCCGCCTGCATCGCCTCAAGCGCCTTGCCAGCCTCGTCGGCCTTGCCCGAACGCAGCAGCTGCATTACGTAGGCATTGTGGTAACTGACGTTCTTCGGCGCCAGACGAACCGCCTCACGCATCGCATCCAGCGCCTGGACAGGCTCACCCCGCATCAGCCGGGCGTCTGCGAGGGAGGCATGCGCGATAGCCAGCTCGGGGTGGCGTTCAACACCCAGGCGAGCTTCACGCTCCGCGGCTTCCAGGTCGCCGGAGACGAGATGGACCCGCGTCAGCCCGATCCGCGCCCTGGCATCATTGTCATTGGCCACCAGCGCATCCAAGAACGCCGCGCGCGCCTTCTCGAGGTTGCCCTTGGCGAGGTGGGCATCACCGACCGCCGCGAGGATCGACGCCTGGGCCTGAGCATTGCCGACACGCAGGTCAGCGAACTGCTCGAGCAACTTGTCGAACTCCCCCGCATCCGCCAGTGCCCGGGCAAGCAGCGGCGCGGTTTCGTCCCTGGCGTAACCGAGCTCCTGCGCTCGCTGCAGTTCCTTGACCGCCCCGAGCACATCTCCCTGCTCCAAATGGATTCTGCCAAGCAGGAAGCGCGCCTCGGCAAGGCTTCCATTTTCCTGCAGGGCGTTCTTCAACTGAATGCTCGCCGCAGCAAGATCCTTCTTGTCCAGGTAGGTCTTGGCCGAGGCCAACATCTCGTCGGGACTCTGGCCGCAGCCCGCGAGAAGTAGCGCGGAGAACGCGATCGCAGCAGCGCCGCGGGCACGCCCGGACCAGGCGATCGGGCGCAGTATGGGTTTTCTCGAGCTCACGAACCATTCTCCTTCTTCAGGCCGAAGCGGCCGAGCAGATCGTACAAAGAGGGGCGGCTGACGCCGAGGATCTCGGCAGCCCGCGCAATGTTGCCGTTGGTGCGGGCGATGACCTTGAGCACCGCGGTCCGCTCCGCCTCATCCCGGACATGACGCAGGTTCAGGTGGGACAGATCCTCGTCGGCGGCACCAAGACCGAGATCCACCGCACCGATGCAGTCGCCGTCGGCCATGATCACCGCACGCTTCATGCAGTTTTCAAGCTCACGGACGTTGCCCGGCCATCTGTATGCCTCGATGGCGGAGAGGGCATCCTCACCCAGCACCGGCGGGCGCCGCCCGTTCTCGCGCGCATAGCGCTGCACGAATGCGTGCGCGAGCAGGGCAGCGTCACCGTCACGCGCACGCAGCGGCGGAATCTCGATCACGATCTCCGCCAGACGATAATACAAATCCTCGCGGAAAACCCCCGCCTGGATCTGTGTTTTCAGGTCGCGGTGGGTGGCACAGACGATACGGACATCGACCGGAATCTCATCACGGCCGCCGATGCGCTCGATGACGCGCTCCTGCAGGAAGCGCAGCAACTTGGCCTGCAGCGCCAGGGGTAGATCTCCGATCTCGTCGAGGAAGAGCGTTCCCTTGTGCGCAGTCTCGATCTTGCCCGGAGTCTGCTTTACTGCACCGGTGAAGGCTCCCTTTTCGTAACCGAACAGTTCGCTCTCGAGCAAGGTGTCCGGGATTGCCGCACAGTTGATCGCCACGAAGCGCTCCTGCGAACGCGGCGACAGAGCGTGCAACCCACGGGCAAGGATCTCCTTGCCGGTTCCGCTCTCCCCCAGCAAGGCGACCGTGACCGACGCGGAGGCCAGGCGCTCGATCGTGCGGCAGACCTTGAGCATGCCCGGGTCGCGCGTGAGCAGCCCCGACATCGGGCTACCTGCGAGCGCCGCAAGCCGGGCGTTCTCCATCTGCAGGTCGTGCATGCGGAAGGCGCGATCAATCGTCAGATTGAGCAACTCGGGCTCGAAGGGCTTGGCGAAAAAGTCGTATGCACCCAGCCCGACCGCTCTGACCGCGTTCTCGCGATCATGCTGGCCGGTCAGCACGATGACCTTGGTGTCGGGCGCCAAAGTGAGGATCTCGCGGAGAAGTTTGAAGCCCTCAGTCACGTCGTCCGGGGCTGGGGGTAGTCCCAGATCCATGGTAACCACGGCCGGCTCGTGCTTGCGCAACTGTACAATGGCGCTTTCCCGGTCGTCGGCAACAACCGTATCGCAGGCGTCGAAAGCCCATCGCATCTGCTTTTGCAGCGCCGGATCGTCCTCCACGATCAGGAGCGTGCGCTGCTTGTCGGGCGTCGTATTCACTGTATTCCTGTAATTTCCGAACGTTGACGTTCGCGCTGGACCACCGGCAACTCGATCGTCACCCGCGTACCGCGCCCAGGCTCGCTGTCGTAGCGCAGACTCCCGCCAATTTCCTCAAGGTACTGCCGGGTCTCGAACACGCCGATGCCCATGCCGCTCGCCTTGGTCGTCTCGAATGGGCGCGACAGGCGTTCGCGAATGAACGCACGCGTCATACCGCAGCCGGTATCTTCAACGACCAGACTCGCGCAACCTGGCGTCGCGTGATAAACACTCAATGAAACCTTACCATCCTCGGGCGTTGCGTCGAGTGCATTTTGCACGACATGACCAATGATTCTTTCCAGCCGTTCCGGGTGCGCCGCGACCTCAATGCCATGCGCCTCGTTCAGTGCGAGCTCGACCGCAGGCCGCTGGCTGCGCCGCCGCTCGCATACGGTGCGCAGCAGGGTGCACAGATCGACCGCGCGCGGCGGATCGATCGAGCGCTTCTCCTGCAACTGCGTCATCAATCCGCGCATGCGCGACTCCACATGCGCGACGGTCTCAAGCATGTCCTGCTGGAATTCGGGATTGGCTCGATGGCGCTCGGCGTTGCGCAGCATCAGGGAGAGTTGTGCGACAAGGTTCTTCAGGTCGTGCACGACGAAGGCCGACATGCGGTTGAACGAGTCGAACTTGCGTGCCTCGAGCAGTGCTTCTGCCGAGAGCATGCGATCGAGGTAACCTGCTGCCTGGCGCTGCGCGGTTTTCAGTAGATCCAGCACCTCCCAGTCGATCTCGAACGGGGTGCGTGGCGAACTCAGCACCACGAAGCCGATCAATCCATCCGGCGTCTGCAGCGGAATCACCGCCCAGGCCTCTTCCAAACGGCACAGCCAGCCCGGCAACACCATCCCTTCGTACCGCTCCGGGCGCTCGGCATACTCGCCCAGATCGACCACCCAGCCTCGTTCATCCATGAAGCGGCAGAAAGCCGAATCAGCAGGTTCGAAGGCATCCACATCCGGATGATTGAAACGCGAATGCAGGGCAAACGCACCCCGCCCGTTGGCAAGCCACAGCGCCCCCCCCGGGCTCTCGACAAGATCCGACAGCGCCTTGATGACCGTCTGCCCGAGGTCCAGACTCTTGTCTGCGGACGCCAGCGCCTGCGTGAAGCGCAACCACTCGTTGCGGTAATCGTAGCGATAGGGAAAGAGATGCTTGTTGATCAGCACACGCAGCTTCGCCCGCAGCGCCCCTGAGAACAGCAGCGCACCGAGCAGCACCAATCCGGCAAACAGCAGCGCGAGTTGCAGGGCACGGCCCCAGTCACCGCCAAAATAACGCACGTAGTAGGCTGCGCCGGCGATCACAAGCAGATAGAGGCCCGCTCCCGCGAGCGCGGTGGAGTGAAACACCACCTCTCTGGAGACGGACATGCGCAATGTCCACGAGGGGCTACGCGCACCCGAGAGCGCGATAAGTGGAATCACCAGCGCATGAGCAAGCCCGCGCACAGCCCAGACATCTTCATCGATACGAGAGAAAAGGGCCGCATCCGCAAACAGGTAGAGCTCGAAGGTATAGCCGGCCGCAAGCGCAAGACATAGCGGCTTGATACCCCAGCGCGAGGCGGGGGGCACGTTCCTGTAGAGTTGCTCGACGAGCATCAGGCCAACAATGGCATGACCCAGCCAGGCGGCCAGCAGCGGACGAATCGCCAGGGCAGCACCGCCCAGATAGAGCTCGGCAATGAGCGCGGCGAACTGAATCAGTACCGTCAGCACGGCCAGTTGCGCAGGCCAGCGCAGTCGCCCCCCCCACAAGGGACGGGCGAGCACGATCAGGAAGGCATACCAAGCACCGATCCGTAGCACGTCCGCAACGCTTGCCGCCAGCGAAACGCTCATTCCTGAACCGGTCACACCCAGAGCGGAAAGCCCGCTCCAGAGCGCCGACAGCGTCACCGCCGCAAACAGCACCCCGCCCGGCAGCGCCCCACGCCAGGCAAAGAAAATGTATAGCCCGAAAGCCAGATAGGCGACCGCAGCGACTCCGTAACTCCAGGCTGCGACTTCAAGCATTCATCCGCTCCGCCTTAAGCTTGCACACGCACACCCCTGCCTCCGAACCCTGGCACTGCCTCACCGGACACGGCACGCTCAGTGCGCCCCTTCTCCCGTAAGCACCACACGCACAGTTTCGAACAGCACCAGTGTATCGAGAACCAGGGTGTGGTTCTTTACGTAGTAAAGGTCGTACTGCAGCTTCTCCGCTGCATCATCGACCGAAGCCCCGTACTGGTAGCGTACCTGCGCCCACCCCGTTACCCCTGGTTTCACGCAATGACGAACCGCATAGAAGGGAATCTGCTCCGTCAACTGCTCGACAAAGAACGGCCGTTCGGGTCGCGGCCCCACCAGACTCATGTCCCCGCGCAGCACGTTGAACAGCTGCGGCAACTCATCAATGCGCAGCTTGCGGATCACCTTCCCGATCCGCGTTACACGATCATCGTTAGCGCTCGCCCAGCGAGGCTTGCCATCCCTCTCGGCATCTCGGCGCATGCTGCGGAACTTGACCACCCGGAAGACTCGCCCGCCCAGACCGACCCGCTCCTGGGCGTAGAAGATCGGCGCACCGTCTTCGAGCAGGATAAGGACCGCCGTAACGATCATGATCGGCATGAAAACCAGCAGGAGCAGCATGGCCACCACAAGATCGAAGCACCTCTTCACGAAAGTGCGCAACCACCCCTGGCGGAACCCGTCTCCATAGATCAGCCAGCTTGCACGCAGGGAGTCGAGGCGAATCTGCCCCTGGACGCATTCGAAGAACGACGAAAGATCCCGAATCCGCAACCCGGCAAGCTTGCAGTCGAGAAGCTCGCGCAGTGACAGCACGCCCCCCCGCCGTTCCCGAACCGCAACGATGACTTCGTCCACCCGCAGTTTTCTGGCGACGTCCATCAAGTTGCCGGGAGGAAGCATCAGCCTGGGTTCGACTTCGATTCGCTCATTGCCACTGACGGGGAGGAAACCGACCACTTCAACGCTGCGCTGAAGCGGCCGAGTCAGATCCAGATGTACCTGGCGCGCGTCACGCCCGGTTCCGACGATCAATACCCGCGGAATGAACATACCCGCGGCCTGTCGTTGATTGAACACCCCGCGCGCAAGTAGCAGCACACCCAACGACACCAGTATGCTCCACTGCAGTGCAAGCGGAGCCATCTCTGCCCACGGGAGCACTCGGAACACGAAATACGCAACGGGGATGCTTACCACGAGCGAAAGCAGCACGCGCACTGCGGCCTGACGGCGGGACCGCTCATAGAAGGGCCGGTACAGCCCCATCGCAGCGTTCATCCCCACCATCAGTGCTGCGAAGGTGAGCGCCGAGGGCACGCACGCCACCCATTCAAGTCCTTCGTGCGAACCGAGGACTGCGATAGCACAAAGGACCACGGAAAAAAGGACCGCGGCATCGAACAACACCTGCTGCAGCGCATGCGTCGGCAAGTAGTGACTGAATACCTTCAACATGGACTACCCCTGGCTTCGGTACAGCAGGACCGGAACTACGTCCCGCCGGAGAATTGATCGCCCCGCGTTCTTTCGAGGCACAACGAATTCACTCTAGACAATGCCTTCCTCAATGGATGTGAAGGGCATCACACCCCGGCCCAGAATGGACGCTTGCACCCCTGCGCACAGGCACAATCCTACTGCATTCTTACACCGTGATGCGGCAGCGCAGCATGCACGATTGATTTTCGTGCAACGACCCTGTAGGGTCGGAGCATTCCAGTCAGTTGCCAGGAGCAAACCATGAGTGATTCCACCAGAGATTTCACAGCCGTGTATGGACATGCGTTCGAGGAACTCCACCTCGGCATGAGCGCCTCGGTTTCCCGTACGGTCAGTGAAGCCGACATCCTGATGTTTGCGGGCGTTTCGGGTGATACCAACCCCGTTCATCTCGACGAAGAGTTCGCCGCCAGCACCATGTTCGGTGGGCGCATCGCACACGGCATGCTTTCAGCCGGCCTGATTTCGGCCGTTTTCGGCACCCGTCTCCCCGGCCCGGGCTGCATCTATCTCTCCCAGACACTCAAGTTCAAGGCGCCGGTGAAAGTTGGCGATACCGTCGTTGCCTGCGTGACGGTTAAGGAGCTCAAAGCTGAGAAGCGCCGGGCGATCTTCTCGACGGTATGCACCGTGCGTGGCAGCGTAGTTCTTGAAGGGGAAGCCGAAATGCTCGTTCCGAAACGCGACTGAGTATCGGTGAGTAGACGCAAGACACCCGTGTTTGCGGTCACGGGTGTTTTATGCTTTTTGTTGTTTTTAGACGCACGAACGCCCTGATGATTTTATGTTCATCAGGGCGTTGTGTAGTTGGGTTAGTCTGACGATGACCTACTTTC